>JAFYUS010000003.1 GCA_017549505.1 Bacteroidales bacterium
AGTGGCGGTAGGGTAAGTTTGGCTTGGTTCCGTCGGAACAAGTTCCGACTTCATCCCTCCCACGACTTCGTCGCGGGCCCCTCCCGTTCACGAGGCCACGGGCGGCCACGCCATCCAAACTTACCCTACCGCCACTTCAGAGAATACACAATAGACTTTTGCTATCATCTTTCTGATATTATGAGCTACAGCTATGGCGGCGAACTCTGCATTTCCTCCGCTGTCATCACATTGTCGGACTCATCTTTGAGCTCCATGTTGAGAACTCTTTTCGCTTCACACCCAGATTTGAGAGGGAGGATAGTTGTGATTGCGGAGGCGTGTCCACCCCCGGACTCGGGCAGGGGGAGGGGCCCGACGGAGACAAGTGGTCGAAGACCACGCAGGAAACGTTGGGAGGGGCCGGAGTGAGCGAAGCGAACGGAGTCCTCAGCAATCACAACTATCCTCCCGGTGTAACAATATATATAGAAAAGAGGCTGACTAATCTGTCATATTGACTTTTTAGTCAGCCTCTTTGTCTATTAATGCCCGTGGATTTCATCACGGGAGTTTGTAGTGGTGATAGGAACACCATTATATTCTCCAGTGAGTGTTTTCAGGAATGATACGATCTGACCTGTCTGCACATCAGAAAGTTCTACATCACTCTGATAGATCGCCATGTCACGGACAGCTTCTTCAAGGGTGTGACGGGTACCGTCGTGGTAGTATGGCCATGTGTGCTCGACATTACGGAGTCCAGGCACTTTGAAACGATGACGGTCACGCTCCAGATTGGTCTCCTTGAATCGTCCGTTATCCTCATTCGTGAGTTCCAGTCCCCTGTCGGCGAAATAATGTCTGCGAAGACCCATGAGTTCATATGACTGACCTCCGAGATTAGGACCTACATGACAAGTCGCACAATCATAAGTCTTGAAAAGCTCATAACCCGCAAGTTCATCTGCCGTAATGGCAGAATCATCGCCGCGCAGCCATTTGTCAAACCTTGAGTTCGGAGTAATGAGCGTACGCTCGAATTCTTCAATCGCATCTGTGATGTTAGCCTCTGTAAGGCCATCAGGATATACTGCATTGAAAGCCTTTGTAAACGCCTTATCAGCTTTGAGCTTGGCAATGATCTCATCAAATGATGTGGAAGCCATCTCTACAGGATTGAGAGGAGGACCTGCAGCCTGGTCAGCAAGAGTCTTCGCACGGCCATCCCAGAACTGAACGAAATTATACACTGCATTGAATACTGTAGGAGCATTCACTCCGCCGAGTTGGTCATCTACACCATGAGAATACTGATGATTGTCCACACCCGCTGTTTCAAGAGCATGACAGCTGGCACATGAAACAGTATTGTCGACAGAAAGACGAGGGTCATGGAAAAGGGCAAATCCAAGAGCAGCCTTCGCTTCATCCACCGTCACTTCAGTATCGATCGGACGTACTGGCTCAGATGCACGTTCACCGGCAAGTCCGTCATCATACATCGCCATACGGCGGTTGCGTACCCATGAAAGCACGATATCACGCTTTGCATCTGTAAGCGAACTGCCCCAATGTACAAGATAATACTTCGGCATAGGCATGCGGTCATCAAGGACGACCTTCTCGATTTTCGCCAGATCTACAGGACTTACTTCACCGTCGACAGCAAGAGCTTCCATGAAAGGCTCGATATCGAATGCTCTGTATCCGGAATCGATATCCTTCATCACAATCTTTCCTGCTACAGGAAGTTCTGCATAGAAAGGGATCTTAGGATCAGCTGAATGACAGCTTAGACATCCGCCATCCTCAAAAATCTCCAGAACCTGAATATTGGCAGGAAGATCAGGATCCGGAACCTGATTGACCAGTCTGTAGACCAATGTCATCGCGGCTGCCGCCACCAGCAGCAGACACACGCACCATCTCAAAACTTTTTTCATAAACTATCTGTTATAAACATGTATGCTGTCTTGTGCTGTCGGAAGATAATTCACTCCCCACCAGCACATCTGAAGACACAGGAACGAGAATATCAGCAAAAGGCACAAAGTCCTTTGCGAGGCCCTGCCCATAAGTCTCAGATGAATATAAAAAACATAACAAAGCCAAGTCACAAGTGCCCAGGTCTCTTTAGGGTCCCAACTCCAGTAATGCCCCCATGCTTCTTTTGCCCATATTGCACCTGAAAGCATGCCGAATGTAAGGAAGGCAGTTCCTATATATACCAAGGTATCGGCAGCCTGCAATGCATCCTTCCCTGATCTGAACAATCCGAATACCGCTATCAGGAATGCACATCCCAAAAGGGAATATGAGAACATATAGACGGTGACATGAGGTATGAACCACGGACTCTGGAGGGCTGGCATCAGGGATTGGTCGTGGATTTCCGGCTTCAGGATATTTATGACGACGAAAACTGTAGCCAGAACAGTAGAAAAAGAAAGCACCCATTTATAACGCCACCTCAGATATGTGAACAATCCTGAAAGCAGGGCAAAGAATGAATACCACAGACGAGTCTCCCCCATCGTCTTCAACGGAGGCCTGCCCAGACTGGCCCATAAGAGGACAATGAACCCCGCCAGGACAGAAACAGAAAGAGAGGTCAACGCAATCGCCCAGCCTCTGCGCTGGCGATATCGTACCGATGACACTGACCAATGGTCATTCGCACATAGCGCCGATATCGCCCCACCAGCTGATAGGACGACCGAACATATTCCGAACCATATGAAATAATCCCAAGTCATAGTCTTCAATCCAATTCGTTATTTCTTCTTCGCGGTCCGCCGACAAACAGCATGAACGCTCCTATGAGCATCATGATGATTCCGACAATAGCACCGTATCTCCAAGGCTCCCTGACGATCTGCAACATGCAGAATTCTTCATAGGCCGTATCATATCCGGAGAGATACAGGTCCACGCCAGGCTTTATGCTATACGGATGATTCACTCTAAGCTCTACCTGCTTCCCGTCAACGGTAATATCCGCGCGATAATCCGACGGCATGCCGTCATCGCCATAAGTGACTGCAAAACCGTTCAGGACCAGGCTATAATCCAGCCATCGTATCTTTCCGTCTTCAGCATATGCTTCAGTGACCGGTGTATCTTTATAGGAACGGACTAAAAGAGTCTCTGAATCCGGTGCTCCCCAGAAAGGAGACGCTATGGCGGTCAGCAATCCGACATGAAGAAACAGGAAACGCCATCTTAACGGCCCAAGTCTTGCACCTGTTGCAGTCGGTTGACGCCATCCTCGGAGTATGACAAAGGCAAGAACAGTCTGGAAATACAGCAGGAAGATTACGAAAGGCCAGGTCTTTACCAAAGACCTCTGGCCAGTAATCCCGATGATAAGGGAAAATATCAGAAATACTCCTATAGCCCAATATGTAGCCGCTGGAGACAACATGATTCTTATGAACCCGCATTTACGGTTCTTCTTCCACATCATCAGGAGCAGAGCTGCCCAGATTATCAGCAGAAGAAGGTTCAAAGGGAACTTCAGTAGTGCTACCGGAAATGTCATGACTGTAACTGCTTAAACCACAAACTTACACAAAATTTTGAAATTCTGCTACAAATAAAGAAGTTTTACAAACTATTGACAAGTAAACGGCTTATGATTTTGCCAATACAACAAAAATTAGTATCTTTGTTTACTAAATCTTTAAACCTATATAGAAATGAGTGAAGAAGTCATTCGAAATCTGGACGCGCTGAACGTCACAATGAACGGAGGTTCTACCCTTCTTAACATAGTACTGGCCTTCGTAATGTTCGGTGTAGCTCTTGGCATCAAGCCTTCTACATTTGTAGATATCATCAAGAATCCGAAATCAATCATAACAGGTATCGTATGTCAGCTGGTTCTTCTTCCTGCTCTCACCTTATGCCTTATCATGATCTGCGGACATTGGATTTCACCGATGATTGCATTGGGTATGATTCTAGTGGCAGCATGCCCGGGAGGTAACATATCTAACTTCATTACTTCCCTTTCCCGCGGCAACTCGGAATTGTCAGTATCATTGACAGCTTTCAATACAGCAGCATGCGTGATAACAACTCCTCTGAACTTCGCATTCTGGGGCAAGCTTTATCTCAACTTTGCAGGAAACCACGGAATCGCCACTCTTCCGGAACTGGAAATTCCTCTTGGAGAAATATTCCAGAGCATCTTTATAATCATGGGTATTCCTCTTGTACTGGGCATGCTTTGCGGACAGTACCTGCCAAAAGTTGCAAACATCTTGAAGAAACCGCTTCAGTATCTGTCAATTGCAGTATTCATCGCCATGGTGATCATTATCTTTACAGGTAACCTTGACGTATTCATGAAATGCATCAGATACATATTCCTCATCGTTCTTCTTCACAATCTCCTTGCGTTGGGTATCGGATTCGGTACAAGTACACTCCTGAAACTTCCATACAAGGACCGTAGAACATTGACTATCGAGACCGGTATACAGAATTCAGGACTTGGACTCATCCTTCTTCTGAATCCTAACATCTTCCCGGATACCGGTGCATGGGCCAACAACGGAGGTATGCTCGTCATCACCGCCTGGTGGGGAGTATGGCATATTATTTCCGGTCTTACCCTTGCTTTCTTATGGAAAGTAAGAGGACGTAAGGAACCAAACGAAGCATAAGACTTTAAAAATGAGAAAAATTTACGAAAAGGATCCTGCATATTCGCTTCTGAAACCTATTGTTGACTGGTGCACTAAGCACAGTTACAGAAAAGTTGAAGTAAGAGGTCAGGAGAATCTTCCTACGGACGGACCTGTGATTCTTGCAGCAAACCACTGCAACACTCTCATGGACGCCATCGTCATCCTCCGGGCACATAAGGACACCACAGTCTTCGGAGCAAGGGCAGACATGTTCAACAACAAGCTGATAGCCAAGATCATGTACTTCCTTCGCATCCTCCCTATGGTACGACAGAGAGACGGCCTCAGAAATGTGCTCAAAAATGTAGAAACTCAGGACATAATCGTCGAGATACTTGAAAACGACGTAAGGTTCTGCATGTTCCCGGAAGGAAGACACAGGCCGGAAAAATCGCTTCTCCCGCTTGGAAAGGGAATCTTCCGTGCCGCACTTGCAGCCAATGCCAAGTTCGGCGACAAGAAACCGATCTACATCGTACCTGTCGGCATCGAGTATGGAGATTTCTTCAGATATAGAGGCACGTCATTGGTAACCTATGGAAAACCATTGAATGTGACTGAGTTCATCAAAGGTCTTGACGTTGAGAACGAGGCGCAGATGATGGAACCTCTCCGCAAGGAACTTACGGCAAGAATGTCTGAGCTGTTCTCATATATCCCTAATGGAGATAATCTTAAAGAGAAATGGGTTCTTACAAAAATACTCTCGATCTCTTCAGGCAGGAAACCATATGGAGATTTCGGTACTTGCCTGTATGACAACATGTTGAAGAACCGCGAGATCATCGCAGGTATTGAACATAATTGCCAGGAGCATCCTGAAACAATGGGAAAACTTCTGGAAGATGTAGCGGAATTTGACAGATACAGAAGAAAGGACGGAATATCCATCTATTCTTTCCGTAAGAAGAACAACACGCTCAATATTATCGGAAAGAGCTTCGCAGCACTGATCGGCCTGCCATATTTCATTATCAGCGCCGTACTCAGCCTGCCGATGTGGGTGACTGAAAAGATCGTAAGAAACATTGTCAAGGACAGAGCATTCAGAAACACAGTAAGTTTCGGAATGAAGCTCGGATTCGGACTGGTGTGGTTCCCTATCCTTGCCACCCTTGCATTCTGCCTTACACCATGGTACATTGCCCTTGGCATACTTCTCTTGTTCATCCCTTCTTACAGTTTCTTCCATGATTATCTGGAAGGTATGCGCAGATTCATCTCCGATATCCGCATCATCAGATGCAAGAAACTCAGAAAGAGATTCAAGTCAATCGTGAAGGATTACTCAAATCTGTAAACTAAAACCTTAAAATAACGCATTATGAAAAGGATTTTGATTACCGCTGTTGCGGCAATGGCATTCTGCATACCTGCACTTGCAGAATCCTCAGACAATACTGATGGAAATGCCCCAAAGAAAGCAAAGAAGGAAGTCAAATACAACGAGAATGGAGAAATCATCAAGACCGGGCTTAACTTCGGTCCCCTGCCGGTAGTCGCATTCGATGCTGACCGCGGCTTCCAGTATGGTGCACTTCTCAACATCTACAACTTCGGCGACGGAAGCACATATCCGAATCCGAAATCATGGTGGTACATAGAGGCATCTGCATATACTAAAGGCACCTGGAACCTTTATCTTAACTATGACAACAGAGAGATCTGGGACAATACCAGACTTTCAATATGTACGAACTACAGCAACGAATCCGCTCTTGACTTCTACGGTTTTAACGGATATCAGAGCATCTATACATATGCAGAGCCTGATTTCTTCAAGAACAATCCAGGCGAGTTTACATTCGACGAATCAGAGAAGGGACAGAAGGCCGAGACAAAGTTCGACAACGGAAACGGAAAGGCTCCGAACGGATTCTACAGATACAGCAGACAGTCCTTCCGTGCAAAGGCAGACCTTACCGGAGAGATTGCTAAGAACTTCTTCTGGGAAGCAGGTTACACATTCTACTGGCTCAAGCATAATGCATTCCAGCCGGACGGATACACTCCTGCAGACGGTTCACTCTACCAGCTTTACAAAGATTGGGGGATATTAAACGATACGGGTTCAAACCAGTTCGTATCAGCAATCAAGGCCGGACTCATGTATGATTCAAGAAACGTACAGAACAATCCTACCAAAGGTATCTGGGCTGAGGCACATGCCATTGTAGCTCCGAAATGGCTCGGATCATCAATGGATTCGTATAAGATTTCTGCTACTTACAGACAGTACATTCCACTCGGAACAGACAAGCTCGTCTTCGCATACAGACTTGCATATCAGGGATTCCTCGGCAATAACACCCCATGGTACCTGATGCCGTTCTATTCCAACATGGGCTATACAAGAGACTTCGATGCCATAGGAGGTTACCGTACGACACGCGGTCTCATGCTTGACAGGGTTCAGGGTCTGCACACAGGATTCTACAACATCGAGCTCCGCTACAGATTCGTCGACTTCCAGCTGGCAAATCAGAACATAGCTTTCGCTCTCAGCGGATTCACCGATGGTGCACATGTATTCAAGGGATACGACCTCACCAACAGGACTGGTGTAAAACAGGAGCTATACAAGAAATACATAGACACATCCCGCAAGGACGGTCTCCACGCATCTGCCGGTGCAGGTCTGAGATTCATCATGAACCAGAACTTCATCGTGGCATTCGAATATGCACGCTGCTTCAACAAGCAGGATGGAAAGGGAGCATTCTATATCAACACCGGCTTCCTTTTCTAGAAGCCGATGTTCTTTCTACGGGTCTCCTTCCAGACGAACTCATCCACATCATCCAGGATGACGACACCAGTCTGAGCACCCTTTGACTGACTCATCCTGAAGAGGTATTTGTCCTGGATCATATTTGAAATATACTTCATAGTACGGGCCGACGCCAATCCATAGGTGTTGGCCTTTTTCATTTCGCTGATATACATGGAAAGATGTGCTGCTGCCTGTTCTTCAAGAACAAGTCCTTTCTTTTCAAGAATCTTCGTCACTACCATAAGCAGCTGGTCAGCATCATAATCTTCAAACATGAGGTGATATGGGCTGTCAGCAGGCAGCATTATTGTATCAATGGTCTCCATATCATGTTTGCATACACCTACAACTAGAGCGCAGCGACCACGGAGTTCTGCAATCTTGCTTTCGATCTTAAGCTTGATTGCAGAAGCGTCGATTCCATATCCTTTTGATCCGTCACGATCATCACCATCAAAGAAGAGTACTCCTTCAAGGGCTTTGTTGACAGCCTCCTTTATGCGCTCTTCCTGTCTGTACTCCGGCAGTCCTGACAGTTCCTCACCATTGAGTTCCACAAGGTGTCCACGATCCAAGGCATTCATGGACTTGAGGATTTCACCGAGAACTGAAGCTACAGTACTCTTTCCGGTACCGGTATTTCCGGCAAATGTCCATTTAAGCGATCTGCTGTTGAAATATGGCTTACCTGCATTCCTGAGCCATACTGCAGTATCGACCATACCATGAATCATTTCCTTTACATGCGTAAGGCCGACCATTGCATCAAGTTTGGAAAGAGCCCTGTTGACCCCTTCCATATCAAAACGGTCATCAAATTTCTCCGAAATGACTCGCGTTGATATATCTTCAGCCTGTATATGGGTAAGATCTTTTTCCGTCGGCTCTTCGATCTTATTGACTCTCAATGAAAAAGCAGGAATGACTTCTATCTTGAAAAGATTATTGACAAATCTTGCGTTTCCGAACTTGTTGTCCCGCATACCATACTCACGCTCTACTCTTTCACGCATCTTGGCACGTGCATCATCGGACAGTTCATATCCGTTCTGTGAGCAGAAGAGATCGGCGATCTGCATGAGTTCGTCTACCGTATAATCATCGAAGATGAAACGGTTCTGTTCAGGAATTCTGGATTTCAGACCGGCATTCTGTTCGAGAAGTCTAGTCATAGGTTCTGTATAACCGGCGATCAGAAGCATCCAGTCCTGCTGTTCAGGATCAGCCAATGCTGTAAGCAGAGTCTCTATCACATTGATGCCCGGATCACGAGGATCATCCGGCTTATAGAGGAGGTAAGCTTCATCGATGAAAAGTATACCCCCCTTCGCACGTTCAAGAGCACTCAAGGTCTTCTCCTGTTCAGAAGCATAGTTCTGTCCCATGAGCGTGCTTCGTTCTTCAACAACCACATGACCGCTGCTCAAGAGCCCCAGTTCCTTCATCATGGAGCCGAGAATTTTGGCGACAGTGGTCTTTCCTGTACCGGGGTTACCCATGAATGCCGCATGGAGGACAGGTCTGACCGTCGGAAGTCCCATCTCAGCACGTTTCCTTGAAAGCATTACCACACTGCGATATTCCTCTATCTTCTTCTTGACATTGCCAAGTCCTATGAGTCGATTGAGCTTTTCCATTGAGCCCAAGGCATCTCCGGCCTGCAGATGCTTCTTGCCCGTCACACTCAAGCGCGGGGTAAGTTCCACTTTGGTGTACTGATATTCAATATTTCTTGTGCCTATATGGAATGTACAGACATTGACTGTTTCATCAAAGAAGCGCACCTCGGCACGGTATGTACCCTGATTCCACTTAAGCGATTCCCTGCTGCCTATTTCATAGAAGGCACATATGTACTTGTTTCCTTCGATATCGTACGGTTCCACATCCTGACATTCGTGCCATACTGAATATCCTAGTTCATTATACACATCAAGAGTCAGAGGTAGTTTTAGGTCAGATGAATGATCACATATATCTTTCTTGAGTTCATAAGAGACCCCCATCAGCACCATCTCAAGGTTTTCAATGTCGAATGTTCCGTACTGGGGACCAAGATCTTTATAATCAATCTCCTGTCCTTTATCCACTCTGTGCAGGAACAAGGTATTGAACAGAGCACCTGAAACGTATGGTTGGGGCATCTCCAGGATATGGATCGTATCCGAGCAGATGCATTGATGACCGTCATAAAATGAAACGATGTATGAACCGGGCACTTTGCATGCTCTAAGGTCATACCATGTCTCTATTACCGGAGTATGAGGATCATAAAAAGACTCCTCATATGTATTTTCAAAAATAGGATTCGTGCTGTCTGATGTCTTGGCGATTCTGATTGTCAAAGAAAATTCATAGGACTCACCGTAATCCTCATACATGGTATTGAGGAACTTGAGCCTGAGTTTCGTATATCCGTCACGATACCATACCATCGAGCGTGACTCGGACACATGCTGAATATTGACACCTTTCCTGAAGAAGACATAGTCTGATTTCAGAATCTTTATATCTGAGGAAGCACTCATATAACTTATATTTATATAACGTACAAATATACTAAAAAACCATTCATCGCTTGGATTTAAGTCAGAATATTTGCAAATTTGCAAAGATATCCGAATTACAAACCCCTAACAGATAGATACGATTATGGACCAGTACACACAGAATTATGTTGACGGTTTCATGGCAGATCTTATCGCCAGAAACCCGGGAGAAAAGGAATTCCATCAGGCTGTCAAGGAAGTACTTGAGAGCGTAGCGCCTTATATTGTTGAGCATCCGTATCTTATGGACCTCAAGATTCTTGAAAGAATCGTAGAACCAGAAAGAATCATCATATTCAGAGTTCCTTGGCTTGATGATGAGGGACAGATCCAGGTCAACAGAGGATTCCGTGTACAGTGCAGCAGCGCTATCGGACCATACAAGGGCGGTATCCGTTTCCATCCTAGCGTAAACCTCAGCATCATGAAGTTCCTTGCTTTCGAGCAGACTTTCAAGAACAGCCTTACCACCCTGCCTATGGGTTCTGCAAAAGGTGGATCGGACTTCAATCCTAAGGGCAAGTCCGACAATGAGGTGATGCGCTTCTGCCAGAGTTTCATGAGCGAACTTCACAAACATATCGGAGCAGATACCGATGTGCCGGCAGGCGACATCGGAGTCGGCGGACGAGAGATCGGATACATGTTCGGCCAGTACAAGAGACTCCGTGACGAATTCACCGGCGTACTCACTGGAAAAGGCCAGACATGGGGAGGCAGCCCTATGAGACCTGAGGCTACAGGATATGGTACCTGCTACTTCGCCTCTGCAATGCTTGCAACACGTGGAGACAGCTATGAGGGCAAGACCGTAGCGATTTCAGGATCAGGCAACGTGGCTCAGTTCGCCGCTCAGAAGGCGATCCAGCTTGGAGCCAAGGTGGTTACAATGTCTGATTCGAACGGATCTATCTATGACCCGGACGGAATCGACGCAGAAAAGCTCGCATACATCATGGAGCTCAAGAACATATACAGAGGACGTATCAAAGAGTATGTGGAGAAATATCCTACCGCAAAATACTTCCCTGGCGAACGTCCATGGAGCGTGAAATGTGACATCGCAATGCCATGCGCTACCCAGAACGAGCTCAATGAAGAGGAAGCAAAGACCCTTGTGGCAAACGGATGCATGTGCGTTGCTGAAGGTGCGAACATGCCATGTACTCCAGGAGCTATCGAGGTCTTCCAGAGCGCAAAGCTCCTCTACTCTCCTGGCAAGGCATCAAATGCCGGCGGCGTAGCTACTTCAGGTCTTGAGATGACCCAGAATTCGATGAGACTCAAGTGGACGCGTGAAGAAGTGGACTCACATCTGAGACAGATCATGACAGATATCCACGAAGCATGCGTGAAGTATGGTACAGAAGAAGACGGATATGTAAATTACGTAAAGGGTGCGAACATCGCGGGCTTCATCAAAGTAGCAGAGGCGATGATGGCCCAGGGACTTGTATAATATAATATGCATATAGGTATAGCAGGCAACATCGGTTGCGGAAAGACAACACTCACAAGAATGCTCTCGCAGCATTACGGATGGACTCCCAAATACGAGTCCGTCACATATAATCCGTATCTGGAAGATTATTACAAGGACATAGAACGATGGTCATATAACCTGGAAACCTATTTCCTTGCACAACGTTTCCAGGACCTGTTGGAGATCGCAAAATCAGACGATGTGATCATCCAGGACAGAACGATCCTCGAAGGCGTACATATCTTCGTAGCCAACAACAAGGCCATGGGAAATCTTTCAGACCGTGATTTTGACACGTACATGCAGCTTTTCAATCTGATGATGTCGATGGTCCGTGAACCGGATCTGCTTATATACCTTAAATCATCTGTCCCCCACCTGGTTTCACAGATCCAGAAACGAGGCAGAGACTACGAAAAGAGCATCAGTATCGAATATCTGAACAATCTTAACGAAAGGTATGATGCCTGGATAGCAAATTACCCAGGAAAAGTATTGGTAATCGAAGCTGACGACATGGATTTCGAGAACCGTCCGGAAGATTTTGCACAGATTACAGACAAGATCGACGCACAGCTCTACGGTCTCTTCTAAAGCATTTCTGAAAGACGGTCGTAGTACTTCTTGGAAACAGGAATATGACGCACGTCATTAGCATCAAGTTCAGCATACATTATCCCGTCCTTGTCTTTTCTCAGCACCTTGACATGGACGGGATTGATGTAGAATGACCTATGGCAACGGATAAGGCCGTTATCCTGGCATAATTCATCCAATGCCTTCATCGAACTCCTAAGTGAGTATTCCCTTACACGGCCGTTTTCAACATAAAATATGTTCACATAATTTTCTTCAGCCGCAATATAGAGCACGACTGGAGCTGTCAGGACTATCTTCAGATTGTGCTGGTTATCGTAAAAACGCATTCGTTGTGCCGTATTGTCGTCATGACTGAATTCCTTATGACGATACTCATATATTCTGAGAGAAAGAGCCAGAATTACATATGCGAATATAAGCGAGAAGAAAAGATATTGAAAAGAGGAAGTGACGAATTCAAAATACAGCATCTTCTTGTCCATGACAAGCCATAGATATAATGCATTGAAGAAGGACATGAAGATGATTTCAGCAAGACACCAGAATGAATATAGCGTGTAATTCAGCTTCATCGGTATATAATAATAGAGCACTCTTGTAATTACAACCGACAGAAATATTATACACGACATTATTGTCAGATGGACACCAAACCATTCACTGCTGAGAAACTCTACGATACCTTTCGGACGCAGAAGGAGCATGAAAGTGAAGAAGAAAACCGGAAGCACAATCATGTGCAGGAACTGAGGAACAAACTTCCTGAAAATCGACGCAATCTGGGCCATATTGTTGTCACTATTTTAGTGTGACAAAATTACAAAATATATTTTTTAGTCACAAATAATTGATTTTAGTCACAAAAACAGGAGTGATATCACATTTCTACCCCACATATCACATTTTCTTTTAAATACATTTCATTCGTCCTACCTTTGCTTCCAGAAGGTAAAAACAGATAAACTAAAACTGACATAACAATATTGTTAGCACCAGAAATTTACTGCTTGAACCTAAATCAAAGTTAAAGTACAATAGAAAGCCGCCGCCTGTGAAGGTAGCGGCTTTTGAATTTCACACCAGAGAGGCTAAAATCCCGGAAGATCCAGCCAGAGGGTGGGTAGAAGGAGAATGAAACCGAGAACGACAAGGAGAAGGATGAACTTCCAAACCCATCTGAACCATTTCTCATATGGTATTCTCGCTACAGAAAGAACAGCCATAAGGACACCGGAACATGGAGTTATCATGTTGGTGAATCCGTCGCCGAACTGAAATGCAAGGACAGTAGCCTGTCGGGAAACCCCTATCATATCTGAGAAAGGTGCCATGATCGGCATAGTTACAGCCGCCTTGGCAGAAGCTGATGGAATAAAGAGATTGATGAAGGTCTGTATTCCGTACATCGTTCCAAGAGCCCCTGCCCTACCGGCTCCGTCAAGAGCGGAAGCCATCGACCCGAGCATAGTATCAATGACCTGACCGTTCTTGAGTATCACGATAATACCTGCAGCAAAACCTATGACCAGAGCAGCGGAGAATATATCTTTTGCTCCTGCTATGAATTCCTTTGAAATATCGTCTGCCGAGTATCCGGCTGAAAATCCGGCTGCTACTCCTAATACCATGAAGAGTGCGCAGATTTCAGGAAGATACCAGCCGTAGCCCATGACTCCGATCACCATATACACGATAGTGAACATCAATAGATCAAGTATATACATCCTGACGGAAGCCCTCAAAGACAGGATAGAGAAGAATACAAAGAAGGCATCTGCCACCCACATGAGCCACGGAGCAGCAAATTCTGACTGGCCAAGCTTTATGCTGCACTCATCTGCATAGGACACAGAAAAGAGAACAGTGACTACAGTCAGTAATGCCATACATATCCATGCCTTTTTCTTCGGTAGTTCCTTTGACTCTGCTCTGGTATCTTCATGTACCTTTTCAGAAGTCAGAAAGTCTGTATTCTTTTTTCTTATCTTAGCGGCATACCACAATACAAACGCTATAGCAACAAGCATGAGTATAGTCCAGCAGAAAACTCTGTATTCAATACCGGAGAAAAGAGGTAGTCCCGACATATCCTGGGCAATGCCGATAGTGAAAGGATTCAACATGGCACCTGCAAAACCCACATGTGCTGCGACATATACCATACATACGCCTACAATTTCATCATAGCCCAGTGACTTCGCCAGAGGGATGACTACAGCTACGAACGCAATAGTCTCCTCACTCATGCCGAAAACCGCTCCGAACAGTCCGAAAAGCAGCATTATCAGCACAATCACGATGTTTCCTACACCCATCTTGCGTACAAGAGAGAATCTTTCCAGAGAATTGACTTTGGAAATGAAGGCCATGATGCCTTCATCAACAGACTTGGTACTGTTGACTACCCAGAATGCGCCACCGATTATCAGCACGAAGGCTATGATGCCTGCCTGCTGGCTGAATCCTTCATATAATGCGGAGAAAACCTGCCATGTCTGCGGGTTACCTCCTGGCACAAACCATGTCGAGATTGCACATATGGCGATTACAGTAAAGATTATTACATAAGTATTGGGTACCTTGAACTTCTTCATACGCGGTATCTGTTTTTGCAACCGCGAATATACGAAATTTCGCCGGAGCCTGAGCCATCAGGTTTCCGGCGAACGGAAATAAAGATGAAATATGATGAGCCTCTGCAGATGGCTGGCCTCGCCACAGCAGAGGACGAAGTGATTATTTGACCTTGACGATCTCTACAGGCTGTACCTGAGTCTGGTCAAGAGGATGAGACTGGTACTTTACCTTATGGAAATCTATATCCATAAGATCTATGCATCTGATATTGCTGTTCCACGCAGTCCTGTAGTACAACTTCATGGATTTCAGGTCTGTAGCAGCCGTGAACTGAGTCGCGCTAGGCATATTCTTAGGTATTTCACTCTTTATATGCTGCGAACCGATAGGTATATCGAAGTTGTTCAGGATGTGAAATGCCTGGATAACTGTATCAAAACCCGTAGCCCATACAGGAGATGTTGTCTGGAAAAATGTAGCACGCACAAATCTTGAAGGAGATGTAAAGTCTCCCGGGAGTCCGAGCATTCCTCCGCCATGTCCCAACTGCTTCAATGTAATGCCGGGCTTGATCGTGTTATCTGGAGCGGAACCGGGCTGCAGGTTCACATAATTGTTGAGATTTGTCATATGCCATTGGAAACCAGGAGCATTGGTGATCACTCCGAGCTTGTTTTCATAGAAGTGAGGTACACCGCCGACAACTTCAAGCACTACCATACGTCCGTTTGGCTCGGTAATCCTCCAATGTACAGCGCCGATCTTGCTGTCAAGAGTGACAAGGGAAAGTTCTGAAAGTTCTTCCTTTACCTGATCTATGGTAGAACACTGGGAAAGGACCCATGAAACGAACTGCATGTCGCAGATCGTCTTGTCGTTGTCGGCAGAATTGTATGGAGCATATTCTCCGTATTGAGGGAAGAAGAACAGACCGGCAGAGAGACCCGCCTCATTCACACCTTCGACGACAAAAGGCTCATATTCAGTATAGATTCCCACATAACCATATACACCTTTATATTTGAGTCCATTCTCCCCTGTCGGAGTATATGACTGATGCATATGTCCTCTTGGAGCAACTACATAACCGCACTGCATAGGAGTGGCAGCCCATTCGACAGTTCGTGCGACAACCCTGCTGCCGTCTTGAGCAGTCAGACTGATTCCTGTGCATGCACTTGCCTTATCTGCATACAGCGCTACTGCGAACGCCATTGCAATAAATACTATAAAACGTTTCATACTATATTATAATTTAATCATCGGCCTGACATATAGCAATGTCCAAGCCAATACGGAAAATTATGTGTATCTTTGTCCAAATGGAATACATGATGGAACAGTTGGCAAAGTTCGTTTCGGATCATCTTGGAGATGACACCTCAAAACTGCTGCTTGCAAGGGGCAAGTGGCCGGAAATCGATATGGACCTTGCAGTCAACTGTATCGAAAGCAGAAGGAAGCTTAAAGGGAAAGTCCAGGACTGGTACGAGAATCCAAGACTCATATTTCCAGCAAAACTGTCGGCCGAACAGTGCAGCAGTTCGGCCACAGGACGTTACAAGGCCGCTCTTGCAGAGCGTATTGCCGGAACCTCCGGCCAGGTATGGAAGATCGCTGATTTGACGGGAGGGCTGGGAGTTGATTCATGGTTCTTCTCTCAAAGAGCGTCAAAAGTATTGTATAACGAAATGCAGGATGGTCTATGCAATGCGGCCGTACATAACTTCAGGGTTCTGGAAGCGGACAATATCGTTGTAAGCAATAACGCAGTAGGAAACGCTGCTGAACAGGTCTCACCTACTGTCCTTCTTTCTGAATTCGGACCGGACATCGTATATATGGATCCGGCAAGACGTGGTGAAGGAGGAAAGAAAGTCTTCCTTATCGAGGAATGTACTCCGGATGTCCTTACTCTTAGGGAAGAGATATTCAAGATTTCCCGTCATATCCTTATAAAGCTATCTCCTATGGCTGACATTTCAATGGTCTGCGACCGTCTCGGCCCGACCTGCAGAGAGGTGCATGTAGTCGCAACAGGAGGCGAATGCAAGGAACTTCTCATCTGGATGGACAGGGAGTGGGCAGAAGAATATCATATCCATGCCGTGGAACTGCCGGCTGATTATCCGGAATCAGAGCCGTCTGTATTCACATTCCGTCCTTCTGAAGAACGCGGATCAACCGCCAGGACAGTCGCAATGACAGATCTGACCGGCAATGACTTCCTCTTTGAACCTGGCAAAGCTATGATGAAAGCAGGTGCATACAATCTCGTCAGCACAAGGATGGACATCTTAAAGCTTGGAAAATCGACCCATTACTACATTTTCGCTGACTCTGATAAAATAAATATTCTGAAGAGTCTGGGTAAAGTCTATGAAATCCTGCGATGCCAGCCTTTGGACAAGAGAACGATGAAGACAGCAGGCAAAGACTTCCCTAAAGCGGAAGTGACTTCCCGCAACCTCCCGATGGACACAGATACCTTACGCAAAAAATTAGGCGTCATCTCAGGAGATGACGCCCATATATTCGGTCTTAAGTCAGACTCACAAGGGAACCTTATTCTTTGTACCCGTAGAATATGATCATGCCCCCAATGTGTGTTCCAACAGAATCTTCAGTCCCATCGCAACAAGAATAAAACCTCCGGCGAATTCCGCTTTTGATTTCCATCGTGATCCGAAGAAATTTCCGATAAAGATACCGGCTCCGGAAAAAAGAAAGGTTGTTATACCGATTAAAAGTATAGCCTCCCAGATATTTACCTGAAGAAACGCGAAGGATACACCTACGGCAAGAGCATCTATACTGGTTGCTACGGCTAATCCAAGCATTGTCCGGAATGAGAAATCCGGTACCTGACAGCAGCAGACTTCTTCTTCCTTCTGTGTTGATTCCTTTATCATATTGGCACCGATCAGTCCTAAAAGAACAAAGGCGATCCAGTGGTCAACCGTCCCTACCAATCCGGCAAAACTCACCCCGGCGAGATATCCTATCAAAGGCATAAGTGCCTGAAATCCACCAAACCAGATACCGGCCTTCATCACATACTTAAGGCGGACCTTCTGCACAGACAAGCCCTTACAGATTGACACAGCAAAAGCATCCATGGATAGTCCTATAGCTATCACAATCAGTTCCGCTATACCCATCTTAGTATGCCACTTTAAGATTTCCCACGCTCATTCCCCAGCACCAGTCCTGTACGATGACGACATCTTTTCCGTCAAGATCGGCAACCACTTCCATAGATTCCAGCTGTGTATGCGAATGTCCTCCCACAATCACATCTACATTACGTATCTGAGATGCGGTCTCCTTGTCACCGGAGAATCCCAGATGGCTCAGACAGAAGACAAGGTCACATCCTTTCTCATTCTTAAGATATGCGGCATATCTGTTCACGACTTCTGCAGGATCCTGATATTCAAGATTTCCGACAAGTTTCATATCCACAACTCTGGTTATGTCAGTCAAAAGGCCTATAATTCCTATCTTAAGTCCGCTCCTGCGTACTATTACATAAGGTTTTACATGTCCTTCGAGAGGAGTGCCGTTGAAATCATAGTTTGCACATACGACATCTGCTTTCAGATTGCCGAGACGGCGAGCAAGTTCTACTATACCATTGTCAAATTCATGGTTTCCCAAGGCTACCACATCGAATTTCATGGAATTCATGACATCAATCTCGATATTTCCACCCAATTCCGTGAAATATGATGTACCCTGACCGAAATCCCCGGCATGGAGAAGAAGGACATTCTTCTTTCCGTCAGCTCTACGAACGCTGTCTACATATGCAGCCTGCTCAACGACACCGCCAAGGCCTTTATATTCTCCGGAACGCTGAGGATCGACATGGCTGTGGGTGTCATTGAAATGAAGCACGGTAAGGCTCTGTGCATCAAGCGATATCACTGTCAGGACAGCCGCTATGATCAAAATGGTCTTCTTCATCATTATTTCCTCCTTTTATAATTCCTGACCTCTACCCTTCCATCCTTCTCATATTCGATCGCTCGTCCTGCTGCAGTCTCTGCCTGTACATATTCAAGTACAGCGTCTATTATCTGCACATCATCATATCTGATAACAGATACGGCATTCTCCTCAAGCTTCAGGCCGTCTCCTCCGGTAAGAAGGAATGAGATGGTTGCCATTCCATATATCTTTTCGTCATCAAGAGGTTCACCGTCGATCTCTACAGAAACGAGTTTTCCGTCGTCAGCCACTACCCTTACTCCACCAAGAACCTGAAAGCGACGAGCTGCCATTTCTTCCAGAATCGCACGAATCTGCTTACCCGTATGTTCTACATATGCAAGCTGGTTCTTGAAAGGAAACATGGAAAGCATATCATCCAGAATGATTTCACCTTCTGGCATATCAACACGTATACCGCCGAAATTGGCAATGCCTATATGGACCTTCTTACCAGAAAGTTTCTCTGTCTTTCTCATCAGAAGATCGACAAACCAGTTGGAAAGTTCGCTCTCAGGATAGTGAGCAGACATAGCCTTGGTCGAATAACCGATCACATCCTTTACTCTGGCCATCTGAGGCTGCGCATCGATAACCACACGCGCTGTCTTGGCCACGACAGAATTCTTCTTATATACGGTTCCGTCCGGAGCAATATATTTTCCTCCCTTGAAAACTCCCAGAGCCTCAGGAACATTGTCCTTGGAAGGCGAGATGCATCCGGTCATATGGCCGTCCACCTGTACCGCCTCCCAGCTGTACTCCTGTCCCCACAAATGTGCGTTTCCCCCAAGAAGTGAAATAAGAACAACAATAATAAATTTAACTTTCATCATCGATATTGAGTTCATGTTTTATTGACAGCATATGAATACTACTTCTGCTTGAGCCACTTCCAAAGGTCCTTGAAAGTAGTCTTCTTGCCAAACATAAGGATACCGATCTTATAAATCTTCGCCGACAGCCAACCGCATGCCACGAATGTACCGACAAGCAGTACAATCGACAAAGCCAATTCCCATCCCGGCACTCCGAAAGGAATACGCGCAAGCATGACGATAGGAGATGTCAACGGTATCATCGATCCCCACCATACTACGGCACTGTCCGGAGCATTGAATGCATATAGAGCCACAAAGAATGCAAGCATCAGAGGGATGGTTACAGGAAGCTGAAGCTGGTTGGTATCAGCTTCGTTCTCAACAGCAGAACCTATAGCAGCAAAAAGAGATGCATAAAGAAGATAACCAAGAGCAAAATAGATTACAAAGGCAAGAATCATCTGACCCCAGTTGATGTTGCCGAGAGTGCTGATTACCGCTCCCATACCACTTTCAGCGGCCATAGCTTCGGTCATCTCCTGCATATCCACACCACCCATCTGCATCTGGGAGGTCATCTGCATCATCTGTTCTGTCTGCTCAGGATCACCCATAAGCGAATCGAATCCTACAAATGCCGAGAATCCTCCGACAAGAAGCAAAGTCAGGACGATCCACAGGAAGAACTGCGTAAGAGCCACGCAGGCCACACCGATGATCTTGCCGAACATGAGTTCGGTTGCCTTGACAGATGAAACAAGCACTTCAACTACTCTGCTGGACTTTTCCTCGATGACACTCTGCATCACCATTCCGGAGAAGAGGGCAATGAACATGTAGATGATGATGGAAAGGACCATAGAGATGATCATATAGACCTCAGATGAAGTGATCTGCTCTTCTCCTGACTCGTCAAGTGTATATGTAGATACAGAGACATCAGCTTTCACATCCTCCATGATCTGTTTGAGATCGCCCATATCGTAGAGAGAGATCCTGTAATCCTCGACAGCCTCTTCTGCACGCGAACCTATCCTGTCCTTGAGGTCGACACTCAGCGGTTTGTTGGAATATGAAACCACAGATACTGTCTTTGCCACACTGTCAAGCGGCGACACGACCACAAGAGCATCAAGTCCAAGAGATTCGAAACGAATCTTCATCGAATCTACCGGCTCTGACGAATAGTCTTCATACGTAACAGCGTCACTGTCTTCAAGATATGGAAGAACGATGCCAGACTGGTCCACTACAGCAATCTTCTTTCCTTCATCCTTCGCCATGAACATTATGACGCTAGGTAGTATACACATTGCGGCAAATAGTATAGGTACGAGGAAAGTAGTGAGAAGGAATGATTTCTTCTTTACACGTGTCAGATACTCTCGCGATATGATTATGCCAAGATTCTTCATTTTCATAGCTTATTCCTCCTCTGTAACTAATTTGATGAATATATCGTTCATTCTCGGAACAAGCTCCTTGAATGAGTTTACTGTAAGTCCTTGAGCAATAACGGCCTTGAGAGCATCATTGCTGCCGGTTCCGGCTTCCAGGGCAAGAACTGCTGTATGTCTTCCGGCATCATCCCTGTCGGAAAGAACCTTGAAGATTCCAGGTTCAGACTGTACTGTCAGTCGGTCAGTATAGATAAGTTCCACATTATTGTTTCCGTATTTGCGTCGTATTTCATCGACACCTCCGGAAATTACTACATGTGACTTGTTGATGAGAGCGATATTATCGCAAAGCTCTTCTACTGATTCCATGTTGTGGGTAGAAAGTATGATTGTCGATCCTTCATCTTTGAGACGAAGAATCTCTTCACGGATGAGCTGGGCATTTACAGGGTCAAAACCTGAGAACGGTTCATCAAGGATAAGGAGAGAAGGCTTATGGACAACGGTTGTGATGAACTGTACCTTCTGGGCCATACCCTTGGAAAGTTCCTCTACCTTCTTGTTCCACCAGCTCTCTATGCCGAACTTCACGAACCATTTCTTAAGTTCCTTTGCAGCTTCTCTCTGTGACATTCCCTTGAGCTGCGCAAAGTACATGGCCTGGTCACCTACCTTCATCTTGCGGTAAAGTCCGCGTTCCTCAGGAAGATATCCGATCTTTTCGACATCGTCCTGCGTGATCGGACGACCGTCGAAAAGGACAGAGCCTGAATTAGGGATGGTAATACGGTTGATTATACGTATCAACGTGGTCTTGCCGGCCCCGTTAGGGCCAAGCAGACCGAATATCTTGCCTTTCGGGATGTCTACCGAAACATGATCAAGAGCGACTTTCTCGCCGAAGCTCTTGCAGACATCTTTACATCGGATCAATTCCATAGTCTTATATGTTTTATACGTTCAATATCTTAGCTGTAAGTTCGACCATAAGTTCAGCAGGAGTAGCTTCACCGACATCTCCACCCTTTCCTTTATAATCGTATTCCCTCAGAAGCGAGATTACCGCCATGCATTTTGTCAGAGGGTAGTTGCGCACGGCCGTATCATATTCCGAAAAGAAGTATGGATTGACTCCCAGGACCTTTGACTTCTGTTCGTTTGTCGGACGCTGGGTCTTCATCAGGAGCGCATTGTACTTCAGTATCCTGTAGAAATGTGTATAGAAGGCACTGACGGCCATCGGCATGGCAAACTTGGCAGATGAACCCATATAAGCGGCAATCCTCAATGCTTTCGCCGAGTTCTTCATGGACAGTTCCTTGGTAAGCTCGAATATGCTGAACTGACGGCTTATACCGACATTCTTCTCTATATCGGATGCAGACACCTCTGTAACACCTTCAGGGAGATTCTTAAGCATCTTCTCTGTCTCAATAGCTATCTTATTGAGATCCGTACCCGCGTGCTCGGCGAGAAGTGCAGCGGCATCAGGAGCAATGGCAAGTCCTTTGGTCCGATAGAACATCGAAATCCACTTTGGCATTTCAAAGTCCCTCAACGCCTGCGAATCCACAACAGTTCCCATCTTGGATACAGTCTTGTAAAGAGATTTCCTCTTGTCAGCAGAAGCGCCATGCATTGCTATGACAAGCACAGTCGACTCAAGAGGATTCTGACAATAAACAGCCAGTTCTTCAAGAGATTTCATCATCTGGGCTTCCTTGACGACCACAAGCTGTCTTTCAGCAAACATCGGATAGCGACGTGCAGCTGTGATCACCGCATCGGCATCGACATCAGCACCATAACACACCGTCTGGTTGAAGTCCCTTTCGCTTTCGTCAAGACAATATTCCAGAACAGCATCGCATACCATATCCACATAATACGGTTCATCTCCCATCAGGAGATAAACCGGACTGAAGATGCCGCTGCGGGCATCCTGAACTATCTGTCTGCACTGAGTGTCAGTCTCTACAAATCCTTTTGCCATAATCTTACAAAGATAAGAAGATTATAACAAAAATGAAAGGCACCCGGATTCAGGTGCCTTTCATTTTCAATTATTCTGCTCTCTTCTCTTTTTCTTTCACAAGTTTCTCTTTGAGAATGTCAGCGCAGTCGACTACTGCGTCCTCGAAGGTCTTGGCATTCTTCTCGACCACAATCGTACGGCCTGGAATCGAAACCACAACCTTTACATTCTTGTTTTCGTGGTCTGGAAGTAATGACAGTGCCACATCTACTCCTGTTACTGCATCATAGAACTTCTCGATCCTTGAGAACTTCTTCTCGATAAAGTCCAACAGTTTCTGATCTGCATTGAACTTGATGCTCTGAACTCTAATCTCCATGTTTACCTCCGTTTTTAGCCCTTGGATGGGCGCGTTCATAACTATCTTTAAGCCGGGCGATACTGCTGTGGGTGTAGACCTGTGTCGCAGCCAGGGAAGAGTGTCCCAGAAGTTCCTTTATGGAATTCAGAGGCGTCTCCTCGTTCATAAGTTCCGTAGCCAGGGAATGTCTGAGTACATGCGGAGATTTCTGTCTCCTTATGTTTCCCACTTCCCCAAGCGCGGACTTTACGGCCCTGTCCACATACGCCGGATACAAAGGCGAACCGTCATATGTGACAAAAAGCGGCTCTTTCAAAGATCTCTTCCTTCCGCACATCACCTCAACTGCTTTCAAATATAATAAAATTTCTTCAGACAATAAAGGGACGAGAGGAATTTCACGCATTTTATCACCTTTTCCCCTTACTTTTACAACATTTCGGCCAAAATCCACATCTGAAATACACATCCCTATCAGTTCGGAACGGCGGAGGCCAAGGGAGTATAATGTAGAAACGATTACCCTTTCAATAATTCTGGAATAGGCCTTCCTGCCGCTTTTTGTATGACATTCTTTTATGAAACCGTCATATGTATCTTCAAGAGAATGTTGAGACAAGGAAAAATATTCCTCCATCGCATCCTTGCGATAGAACTGAGGAATACGTTTCTCTGTCTTCGGCTTGGTTACAAGCTTGACAGGATTCGACTTCAGGAGGCCATGCTGCATCAGATAACGGCAGAATCCGCTCAAGGCAGAAAGATGAAGATTGACGGTCCTGGCAGACTTCGGGCTCTTGTCGTCAAGCATATGAGCCACGTAACTTCTCAGTTCAGAGACGTTGAATGTCTGGGCAAACTGCTCATCTGAAGAAATCGGGGTCTGACGTGAAACATAAGCAAGATAATCGGAAAGAACTCCGTCATATATGGATACCGTCCTGTCCGAGTATCGTCTGACCACCCTGACATAAGTCAGATATGAATCTATGATATCCATAACATCACTTTACTGGAAAGAGGCCCAGCTCCGCGGCTTTGGCGCGCATCAGCGCGTCAGCCGCCTCGAATGTGTTCTCTATCTCTCCGTCAAGGATGGCATTCTTGACGTGTTCCTTGAGAAGACCTATTGTATTGCAAGGTTCGATTCCGAAAAGTTCCATGACATAGTCACCTGTAATAGGATTCTTGAAGTTGCGTATTGCATCCTTGGCCTCGACTTCGACAAGCTTAGCCTTGACCAGTTCAAAGTTCGCATGTAGACGTGCCACCTTTCTCGGATTCTTGGATGTGATATCCGCATTACAGAGAAGCATAAGGTCATCGATGTCGTTTCCCGCATCGAAAAGAAGACGTCTTACTGCAGAATCTGTAACTTCATCCGTCACAAGGGCTATCGGACGCAGATGGAGGTTGACAAGCTTCTGGACGAACTTCATCTTCTCATTCAGAGGCATCTTCATGCTCTGGAATATCTTCGGTATCCATCGTGCTCCCACTACCTCATGTCCATGGAAGGTCCAACCGAGAGCCGGATCATACTTCTTTGTGGCAGGCTTTGCAATATCATGCAAAAGAGCAGCCCACCTGAGCCACACATTCGGCTCTGTCCTTATCTTTTCCGTCTCGACTCCATCCTCGAACACATAGTCCTTCAGACGTCCTTCGGCTATTGCTTCCATCTCAAGTACAGCGACATTGTCAAGTACTTCGAGCGTATGTGAGAAGTTCTCCTTATGACCCTTTCCTTCAACTGTCTCCACACCTTTCAGCTTGGCAAGCTGAGGAAGGATGTAGTCAAGAAGTCCGGTCTCATCAAGAAGACGGAAGCCGATTGAAGGCTTCGGAGTAACAAGTATCTTGTTCAGTTCCTCGACAATCCTTTCCTTAGAAAGAATTTCCATCCTGTTCCTGTTCCTTCTGATAGAATCAAGGGATTCAGGGACAATCGTAAAAGTCAGTTCCGGAGTAGACAGCTTGGTGGCAAACCTGACAGCACGGACCATTCTCAAAGGGTCGTCGCTATATGTGGTATCCGGATCAAGAGGCGTACGGATAATGCCGGCAGCAAGGTCACGGATGCCGCCGAAAGGATCTACCAGGGCGCCGAAATCCTCTTTCTGGAGGCTGAAGGCCATGGCATTGATTGTAAAGTCTCTTCTGAGCTGATCGTCTTCCAGGGTTCCGTCCTCAACTATAGGCTTACGCGAATCACGACGATATGATTCCTTTCTAGCACCGACAAATTCCACCTCTATGCCTCGATAGCGGAGCATTGCTGTTCCGAAATTCCTGAATACTGAGACATTGCTGCGAACCTTGGCACCGACAGCCTCAGCCAGTTCGATTCCACTGCCCTCGACTACAATGTCAATATCCTTGCTCGGACGTCCAAGGAAGCAGTCGCGCACATAACCTCCGATCACAAAGGCACGCACGCCAAGTTCAGCTGCAGTTTCAGATACGATGGAAAAGACCTTATGGTCAAGAAAACCTTGTGTTATTGTTGCTGACATATCATTTCGTTATAGGAAGGCACCGTGTCAATGAAGGAATAATGCAGTTTACCGTCAGTCTCCATCCTTCTGCAGGCGAAGGTCTGCCTTCCGTTCGTAATAATCATATATGCTACATTAAGGACCATATTGTATCTGACCGCCTGGTCAAGCACTTCCCTGCTAAGTTCCACTTCGGGCCTCTTGCATTCGACGACAGCCAGAGGTCTGGCCTGTCTGTCATAAACAATGATGTCCGCACGGAACTTCTTCTCACCCAGCTTGAATCCAACCTCGCTCATCATCATGTGCATCGGTACCTGAAGCTGCCCAGCGAGTACCTTTATACACCATTGGCGCACTTCCTCCTCGGGAGTTAGCGCAACCTCTTTTCTGCGTAATGGATCAAATACCGTTCTCATATCCTCAATCATGCAAAGATAGTCAAAATAATTGTTAGATTTGCAGGGAGAAACACATAAGAATGGGAAAGAGACTAAAGATAGTATATGAAGACGACTGGCTTATCGTCGTCAACAAACCGAGCGGACTGCTGAGCATGTCCGCCGGGCATCCCGAGCATGAAACAGCGTACTCAATGCTCTATGATTATGCGGAAGGGATCTATATCGTGCATCGTCTGGACCGCGACACTTCCGGACTCATAGTTTTCGCGAAGGACGAAGATACAAAAAGAGCCTTGCAGGACAACTGGGACGAAGCCGTAAGGGAAAGAAGGTATTTTGCCATACTTGAGGGACACATAGAGGATGAGGAAGGATGGATAGAATCATGGATGTATGAACATCCGAAATCGCTTAAGGTGCATTGCTATCCGGTAAACAAGGGAGATGACAGGAACAGACCTCCGCGTAAGGACTGGAAGTTCGCCGCAAGCCACTGCCGCACACTAAGGCACATGGAAAAGAACGGTCAGAAATACACCTGCGTGGAGTTCAATCTCGAGACAGGCAGAAAGAATCAGATCAGAGCACACTCCGCATGGATAGGTCATCCTGTCGCCGGAGACCGCAAATATGACGCTTCCACAAACCCTTTCGGACGGCTTGCCCTTCATGCGCAAGGCCTGTCGTTCATCCACCCATGGACAGGAAAGGTAATGAAGTTCAACGCCGATATCCCCAAGGAACTAAGATAAAATAACCGCAATGAATACCACAGAATACACACTGGACTCGCAGTCAGACCAGCTGGGCATCAGCGTTCTGGTCGCAACACCTGATACGGAAGAACCCAAGGCAGTGGTGCAGTTCGCCCACGGAATGTGCGAATACAAGGAAAGATATCTCCCTTTCATGGAATTCCTTTGCAGAAACGGTTATGCATGCCTGATTCATGACCATAGAGGACACGGCAAGTCTGTAAAGAATCCGGATGACACAGGTTATTTCTACGACAGCGGATGGGAAGGAATAGTCGGAGACATATTCGGAGTAAATGTAATGGCCAGGAACATGTTCCCGGGAAAACCCATTTATCTTTTCGGCCACAGCATGGGATCTCTCGCCGTAAGATGCTTCGCAAAGAGGTTTGACGATGTAATAGACGGTCTTGTAGTCTGCGGAAGTCCTAGCAGAAATCCGGCCACAGGAGCCGGACTCCTGCTGACCCGCCTGATTGCCTCGGTCAAGGGAGAAAGGCATCGTCCGGAAATCATCCGGAAGATGGCATTCGACGGCTTCAACAAGAAATTCGAAAACGAAGGCCCGAACTCATGGCTTGCCACTGACAAGGATGTAGTAGATGCCTACAATGCGGATCCTCTCTGCGGCTATACCTTTACAGCCAACGGATTCATCGGTCTGTTCAACCTCATGAAAGATTGCTACAGCCTGGTGGAATGGCAGGTATCGAAGCCTGCCATGCCGGTCATGTTCATCGCGGGATCGGATGACCCATGCATCACAAGCTACAAGGATTTCGTCCATGCGACCGACTACATGAGGACTGTAGGATATACAGATGTAAAATCACGTCTATATAACGGCATGAGACACGAGATTCTTAATGAAACGCATAAAGAGATTGTCTGGAACGATGTTCTCAATACTTTTGACACATGGCTGGCATAAGGATAACTGAAGAACTGGCCTCGAAGGTCATCATGTCCGGTGATTATTATCTCAAGAATCACCCCGGGGGCATTTCCGCAGTAGTCAGATACTGGAGCGGATGTTTTGACGGATTGCAGTATTACCCTATCTATAAGATCGGAGGAAAACCGGTCAAGGCATGGTGGTACATCACATCATATGTCAGAATGGCCTTGAAGATGGCCTTCGACAGAAAGGTAAGCATCATGCATCTTCATACGGCAGCGGACGGATCCTTCTGGAGAAATGCCGACCTGGTCAGACTAGGACGATTCTTCGGCAAGAAGATCATACTTCACATACACGCAAGCCGCTTCAAGGACTTCTATAATGAAGCTTCGCCTGAAAACAAAGAAAAGATTACCGGAACATTGAAGAGCGTCGACAGGATCATCGTACTGTCACAGTCCTGGAAAGAATGGTTTGAATCGATAGGAATAAGGAAAGAGTCCCTTACAATCCTGCATAACATAACACCAGAACCGACATATATCCCCTCCGCAAAAGTCGATGATGGAAAGATTCATTTTCTCTTCCTGGGAGAAATAGGACAAAGAAAGGGAGTGTTTGACATAATCAGGGCAATAGCTCAACACAAGGATGAAGCTGAAGGAAAGATCGAATTGAGAATCGGAGGCAACAGAAATGAAGAGAAGCTCATCAGTGCAATAAAGGAGAACGGGCTTGAAGAGACAGTCATATTCGAAGGATGGGTCAGCGGTGAGAAAAAGTTACGCCTTCTTAACTGGGCGGACGTGTACATCCTGCCTTCGTTCAATGAAGGACTGCCTATCAGTATCCTTGAAGCCATGAGTTACGGGCATCCTGTCATATCCACTCCTGTAGGTGGCATTCCTGAAGTAGTAGACGGAAACGGTATTCTCGTCACACCGGGAAATGCAGACGAAATATGGGCAGCAATGTCAAGATACATCGACAACCCATCTGCCATCAGCCAGGAAGGCAGCATCAGCCTCAGGAATGTCAGGCCTTATCTGCCTGACAGCGTAATGGAGCAGCTCAGGCAGATCTACCTTGACATCATGGAGGTAAAGCGGTAAAACGCCATGGTGAATGATGGCTTGCCTATCTTGTAGAGCAGGATATTGACAATCTGGCCAGGCCTTAATGAAAACAGGCCAAGACGATTGTCTTCGGACATATATGAATATAGAGTCGAGATATTCGATTCTGTCATCAGCGATGACTTGCCTCGTGCAAAGACCGTCAGAATCCTGCACACGTATCTCCCGATGAAATCCACATGATAAAGTTCCGCAAGCCTGATGCTCGAAGGGAACCTCGACTTCAGGCCGTCAAGAACAGGCCGGTATCTTTCCAACAGAAGGAATAACTGGCTCAGATGGCGGTCAGAGGTAAGATCGCTGCTGAGAGATTCCGGCTGAAGAATATAATCATACACAATATCCGGAACAGTAAGCACCTTATTGACATAAGACAGAAAGGTAAAGACAAACATCTTGTCCTCACCATATCTGAGTTCCTCGTCAAACCTGATTCCGTTATCCCGTATGATTGAAAGGCGGAAGAGTTTGAAACATGCAGAATTGAGCAGATAACTATGCTTGCGTGTTATTGTCCTGTCCAGGAAGTTCGCGACTTCATTGACATCACGGTACTCTATTTTTGCCGACGGCTTATATGACTCGACAACTGACATTTCGCATAACTTGGCAAAGCCGCCGAGAATCATGTCAAACCCACGTCGGTACATCATCTGCAATGTATCGAACCTGACAGCATCATCTGCATCCAGGAACATCACATACTCGCCGGCAGCGACATCAAGGCCGGCATTCCTGGCAGAGCTGACACCTCCGTTTTCCTTATGAACGACCTTGATTCTATCATCCTGTGATGCAAGACAATCACAAAGGTTTCCGGAATTGTCTGTACTTCCGTCATCAACAAGAATCACTTCAAGAGGTTCATACTCATGTATGGTGATACTGTTGACGGCTCTCTCTATTGTATCTTCGGCATTGTAGACCGGTATTATTACAGATATATTTACCTTCATATCCATTCTTCAATAAATGCGAAAGATTTCCTGCGCAATGCTTCCAATGAAGTCCTTATGACGGAATAATCCATAGGAGAAGGAGTCATGGGATTATACCTTTCGACCAGTCGGTCCGAAGCTCCCAAAGAATCTAGAAGTTCCCTGTACCTGAGGTCGTAACCGTTCCATAGAGGAAGAGCATAGAACGGGCGCTCGAACAATATCGAGAAGACACATCCGTGAAAGGAGGTCGTCACGACATATTCTGCATATCTGAACAAGGAGACAAAATCCGTCACGGACCTGTCTACACGGGACAGATCGATCACTTCACACCCGTCCCCTATATGGGAAGCTATCTGTTCAGCCTTCCTTATCAGAAGCCCTTTATCTTCATCCTTACGTCTGACTTCATATACAAGCACATATTTACGTCTCTTCCATCTCTCATTGATCAAAGGAGTCCATATCGAAGAATCTGTCAGCAAAGTAGGGTCTACACAGACTTCGCATGGCCTTCCAGTATATGAAGACACCCTTTCAGCGACCTCTTTTTCCCTCATTGACAATGCATCGAATCCCGACACAAGGAACGGGAGTTCAGCTTCGACTGCCTCAATGGATTTCATATCTGCACTTACAGCATATCCTATGACACGACTTCCGGCGCCATGGTGAAATTTACCGAAATACACATCATCGGTTTCTCCGCCCAGGCAATGGAGGCTCCACAACTGGTCGCTTCCTATCACATAGCAGTCGAAGTCTTGAGGAACATCATTGCCGCAAGGCAATGTGAGCTCAAGGAAATTGAGCCTGAATGAGCTGAAATTCCTGCTTCTGTGCGGAGCCAGAAGAAACTTCTTGAGATTCTTTCTGACATATGCCGCTTTTCCTGCAATTCCATCCGCATCACTAAAGAGCTTCCGGCTGAACACCTTATAGAATTCTTCTATCCAGGGCTGACGATAATCTATTATCCGCACATCATGTCCCCTGCGTTTCAGGATTTCCTGCAACGCATAGCATTGGAGCACGGCGCCATAATTATGCGCGCGATGAAATGTCAAAATACCTACTTTCATTTCCTTCCGGTCATTTTCCTTATCAACACCTTTAATTTCCACGCCCTGTATCTCCAACCCAGATCACCCCATCTGCGCGCAGCATATATGAAGCCCTTTTCAGGATAGGATTCCTCAAACATACGGCTTTCGTGATATATCTTGGACGGGCGCATGAGGTTCGGATTACGTCGTGATATAAGTTCTGACGGAACCTCTGCAGCCTCCAGCATCAGGTCCTCGGAAGCCCGGGCAATCCACTCATGACCCTTTGCTGAAAGAGCCATCAGCATTGAAGTGCCCGAATTACCATCCCAATGTGTCAGAAATTCTTCTATCCCCCAGAAATCAGCCATGACAATGTCGCTCTTCCTTCCCTTATAGTCATAAGGGCAGGAAGCGCAGCTTCGCCTGAGCATCACGTTCTTATAGTACATGACCTTGTATGTCTCTCTGAAGACCTTCTTTCCGTGCGCATATGTGAACGATTCGGCATGGACCTTCCAGCCTCCGGCTGACTTATCACGGAAATTAACAGACATGATCTCTCCTTTCTTCCTCATATACCGTACATAATCCTTCCAGACGGCAGGAGAAGGTACTCCATGACATATAAAATCTACAGTAACCAGATTTTGACGGAGCCGTTCGGGAAGATATGAAAGCAGACCGGCCACCTGACATGGAGTGCCGGAGAACAATACGGTCTTACCATCTTCCAGATCATTTCTGACGTTTATGAAAGAGTCTCCAAGTTCACTCTGAACATATTTGCTGCCCCTGAAAGCGGCGCAGCCTTTCAGGTCGGCAGAACGCATGTGAGCTACCGTGAAGTCAGGTCTGAAAGCAGCTCCATATACGACACCTCCGACAGAGATTACAGCCTTGGACAATGCCGGGAAGACACCTCCGCTCTGACTGGACTCCAAAACCTGAGGATCAGCATTTCTTGCGGCGAAGACAGATAGTTTTTCAGGAAAGGACATAGAGGATGGCTGCGCATTGACAAAATCACATTTACGCTCGCACAAGCCGCAGTCGGTACATCTGTCCATATCCACCTCCGGATACAGAAATCCCAAGGCATCAGGCTTCATGGATATGGCCTGATGAGGGCAAACCGCATAGCATGCGGTGCATCCTGAACATTTGGACTTATCCGTGACCTTTATCATTTACCAAGGGCTTTTTTAATCCAACAAGAAATCTCATGTCTTTCCCCACGCGAAAGGCCGAAAGTCAGGACAGAAAGTCCGGCAGATATCACGCATAATGTGACACTTATGATGACCCCCCAGATTGTATCAGGAAGGAACCCATGTATAACAAAAGGAACTGCAAGTGACAAGGCTGTAGTACCAAGGACATTCATATATACCTTCTTCAGGAAGTCACCGACAGGAAGCCCTATCATTCCCTTAAGCATGAAAAGTCGCGCAAAGAAACATATCTGCGATATGGCTATGGCGACCATCACAGTAACTTCAGGGGCGGCTCCTGCCTTAAGGAAAGCATATGAGACAGGTATGTTCAACAATTGAAGTCCACCAACGACAAGCTGGTAATTACGTATGTTACCGGTAGCAAGCTGTGCAGTTATGAGCGGATTGGAGAGGGACTCACTGAGAGTGAATATAAGAAAAAGCTGAACAAAGAGGGCTGAATGAGCCGGCACATCCTCAAGCCATATGTCGAGTATATACCCGGTATTGAAGAGCACAGGCAGGGCAAGTACAAACAACAGATAATATGACATCCTCGAAGACTTGGATATCAGGTAGTACATATATCCTTGATCTCCCGAGGCGTATGATTTTGTTATCTGCGGGTTTACCGCGGTCATGAAGTTCGTCACAAATCCCTGTACAGCACCGTTGAGCTGCATCGCAACTCCCCTTGCAGCATTGACGGCTGTTCCGTAGAACAGGTTGACAAGTATCTTGCCTCCCTGATCCCTAAGCACTCCGGAAGATGCTCCTATGAAGTTCCATCCCGCGAAAGAGAACATCTCCTTTACAAGCGAAGCATCATTTACCCATCTGTATCTGCATTCAGGAAAGCTTCTTCTGCAATATATTCCGTAAGCAGCCCTTACCATAAGCACCGTGACCATCATAAGAGCTGAATATAGAACAAGTCTGTCTGAAGAGGATCGTGAGATAAGAACAGCAACCGCGAGACGAAGAAGGCCCTCCATGGTTCCGATATATGCATAGGCAGACATCTTCTCATGGGCAGTTATGGAAGCCATCTGAGGCACGCTCATGAGATTGATGACAAAGGATGCAAGAGAGAAATGCAGTACCCATATGGCCGCAGGTATTCTCGAGGGGTCAATAGTCATCTCGTTTCTGATGAACCATAGACCGGCAGGTTCAGCAATGATCGCTACAACAGCTGCAATGACAAGCTGAATGGTGACTGCTGTGGAATATACCTTGTTCATTCGTGACTGGTCACCCTTGCCCATCTCAAACGTGATGAATCGTGAAATTGCCGAATTCAACGAACCGGAAATAATGGTGAACATCGCGACGACTCCACCGACAACGTCATATATGCCGAAATCATTTTCTCCGAGGGCGCTCAGAACCACCCTTGAGGTATATAATCCGACAAGCATAAGCACAAGCATCCTGACATAAAGTACCAGGGTGTTCTTGGCAATTCTTCTCGTATTATGGGCATTCTGATCCATCAGTTTCATTTAAAAGCAAATTTAATAATCTTTTTTGGTAATGTTAGGGATAATTACTAAATTAGTGGTCGAATATGAAACTAAAAACCCAAACGGATATGGTCAGATATTGTGTAATGTGGAAGTTCAAGCCATCAGATGGCAAGACTTCAAAGGAACTCGCTGAAGACGTCAAGGAAAAATATGAGTCCCTCTTGGGACTCGTGCCAGGTCTTAAAAGCATCGAAGTAGGTGTGAACCGTAACGAGGGAAAGACATCGTACGACGCAGTGATGCTCGCAGATTTCGACTCATGGGAAGCACTTGCGGCATACAAGGCAGACACCTTGAGGGACAACGTGATACAGTATGTGAAGACTATCGCGGATGTACGCGCAAAAGTCGAGTACGAAAGGTAGTTTCTCTATTCACAAAAAAAGAAAAGCCTCCTGTGAAGGAGGCTTTCATTGTATCTGATTATTTCTGGAACTTTCTGGTGTGTTCTGCTATAAGTTCCGCATCATCAAAATAATCGATCTTCATTGCACGACGCACATCGGCGAGGGTCTTTGCAGCTTCAGCTCGTGCGACTTCTGAACCCTTTCTAAGTATTTCGTATACCTGAGGGATATTCTGCTCATACTGAGCTCTTCTTTCACGGATAGGCTGAAGCATATCCTCCATTATATTGAAGAGGAACTTCTTGCATGTACCATCTCCAAGACCTCCTCTACGGTAGTGATCCTTCATCTCATCAAGATCTGCATATTCAGGAAGGAACTTTGCAAAATGCTCAGTAGTACTGAAGGCATCAAGATATGTAAATACGACATTACCCTCAACATGGCCAGGATCTGTAATCTGCAGATGTTCAGGATCGGTATACATGCTGTTCACCTTCTTCTTGATTTCCTTCGATGTATCTGAAAGATAGATGCAGTTGCCCAGAGACTTGCTCATCTTGGCCTTGCCGTCAGTACCCGGGAGACGGCAGCATGTAGCGTTCTCAGGAAGCATCATCTCGGGCATCACAAGAGTCTCCCCATAAACAGTGTTGAACTTGTGTACGATCTCACGTGTCTGCTCGATCATAGGGGCCTGGTCAACACCCACTGGCACTGTCGTGGCACGGAATGCTGTAATATCTGATGCCTGGCTGATAGGATACGTGAAGAATCCTACAGGAATACCCTTCTTGTTCTGATTTTCCTCCTCGTCATTATCCGAGAATCCTCTAAGGACAATCTCCTGCTTGACGGTAGGATTGCGCTGAAGCCTCTGAACTGTAACAAGATTCATATAGTAGAACGCCAGTTCGCAAAGCTCAGGTACCTGAGACTGAATGAATATAGTGACCTTCTCAGGATCGAGACCTGCAGAAAGATAGTCAAGAGCCACTTCAATGATGTTCTGGCGAACCTTCTCAGGATTGTCAGCATTATCAGTAAGTGCCTGAGCATCAGCAATCATGATGAAAATCTTCTCATACTCTCCTGAGTTCTGCAGTTCAACCCTTCTTCTAAGAGATCCCACATAATGTCCGAGGTGAAGTTTACCGGTCGGACGGTCGCCTGTCAAAATGATCTTTCCCATATATTTTTCAATTTATTACTTTACAAATACTGTTTCAAATACCGGAACATCTCCGATGACCTCCACTTTGACTGCATCGCCCTTCATCTCGAATTCAAGATAAGAATCGACGATACAGAACTCTGCTGTAAACATGCCATAAGCATCTGAGAGACGGACAATAACCTCACTTCGATGAGGATTATCGAGAACAAGATGGCATACGGATGCCTCATCCGGAGCGATATAAGTCTGTATTCCCTCTCCAGGGATAAGAGTATATTCCACCTGATCCTTATATGAGGCGTCGAATGCATCGGCAAGTTCCTTCATCATTCTTTCGTAATATGGATAAAGAACAGCCATACCTGACGGATATGCCCGGAAGGCTTTCATATCGTCATCACTCATAAGATTCGACGCGTATGTAGACCAGAATCCAGGTACATCGCCGGCATTGAAGAACTTGATGCACTCAAGGATTCTACGGCAACGTGAAGCCAGGTTGCCGAATTCCGAAATCCAAGGCTTCAGATCTTCGTAAAGCAGGGTATCGGCAGCTGCAGCCATAATCTCCGGAACCTTTTCCATTGCCACGAACCTATCCATCAGCTTGTCATATGAATCCTGACTATATCCTTTGATTTCGATCAGTTCCACATCACCTGACTCATCCATGCCGAATCCTTCAGATGCTACTTCTGAATCAATGACATATCTGACATATGCATCGGCCACATCAGGGGAAATCTTACCTGCAGCCCATTCGAGACTAGCCATGGGATCGTAATCTTCTGAATTCCAACCACGGTCAGCAAAACCGTATAGTCCTAATTTGAGGGATTCCAGGCGGGAACCTGCATTGTAATATCCATCCAATGTAGACAAAAGAGGCTTGACATCCTTCTTTCTTGACACGAATTCGGAATTGAGACGATCTATAAACTCCTGCTTCCTGACTTCGAAACCTTCCGAATACGGAACATCATCAAAGAGAATTCCGAAAGAACGGACTCCCAAGAAATGCATCATCTCGAACTTGCCCAGAAGCAGACCGTAATCAGATTCGCTCCATGAGAACTCTTCATTGGGGCGTATGCACCACGTAAAAGCCATACGGTTGCTCTTGCAGGCATCGACAAGAACCTTGAGACTGTCAGCAGCACCCTGCGGATAAGGCATATACCAATCGGGACCACTTACATAAGGATCATCCTCAGGGGCGTATACATATTCATTCATCTTAAGGCTTCCGGCAAGACCGATGACAGAAAGACGGAAGTCCTGGGACCATCTACCGTCATAAGAACAGTCAGTCATGCCACGAGTATCATTATCCGGCCAGTCTTTTATCGTACAGCACGGGATTCGCAAATCATCAGATTCTTCAACCATATGGCGTAGGGTCTGAAGTCCCCAGAATGCCCCCTGTTCATCATATCCGATAATGATTATACCTTTCGGAGTAACTGTAAGTTTATATGCCCCAGGAACAGATTTAACACCGGCAGGACCGGAAACTGCCGGTCCGAAGTCAATGGACAGGTATGTTCCTTTTGTCCTTGCCTTGAGAAATCCGCAATCATCGGTAAAAACACCTTTCGGATCGATCAGAGCGACACCTTTGGATATATTAAGAGACTTCTTGCCTTCCTGGTAAAATTCATGCGGCACAGGTCTGAACAACTGTGCTGAAACAGTGGTGACCAGTACAAGGTACAATAATGTTATTGAAAAAAGTCTCCTCATGAATTCATATCCGCATATATCTTACAAAGATAAGCAAAAAATAAATAAATCAGTACTGGTCTTTTTCCAATACTATCCTATACAGGTTACATCCCACGAGATTGCCAAGAACGATACATATATAAAGAGTCAGGACCTGAAGGATATGAGACTTGACGAATGCCACAGGGACACACAGGAAATAAAAGGCATCAGCAACACAGTGAGGGAAGCCACAGACAATGAAAAGCGGAACTCCGAGAAGAAGAGGCAGGTACTGTCCCTGCCTTCCGAACTGGACGCATGTAGTCATTATGAAACCGCATCCTATGGCAAGAAGGCCACATCTGAGAGGACCTGTACCAAGCCGCAGCTCCATGATCTTCTGAGCGGAAGCCTGGATATCCATAGGTGACATTCTTGTAAGAAGGGCAACACATAGACATCCGATTATATTGCCAAGAAGAATCAGGAACAACTGTCCGACTTCGTTCCTGTTTATATATCCTGCCGTTCCCGTATAAAGTTTCAGCTTATATCCTAAAACGGTCAGGAGTCCAAAAGAAAACAATACGGCACCTACAAGGGAACCGTATACTTCTGACTGTATTCCAGAGGCAAGGAATCCGAAACCGGCGGTTCCGATTGCAATGCCGGCAAATATAGAGGAACGAAGGAGTTTGATCATAGGTTTCTGATTTTGGGAGTCAAATATAATCCATTCATTCGATTCCTACAACATTCAGCACTCCGTCCTTCACTTTAAAACGGACATTAAGGTCTGCGAATGAAAGTCCATATACCCGTTCAGGATCATCATGATATGATGGTCTTGGATCCAGCGACAGGGTTTCAACAAGAGCGGGGATGACTGTCTTATCTTCAATCAGGGACGAACACTCTTCAGGAAGAACCACTTTCAATGTACGTTCAGGCAAGTCATCGACATAACCGCATATGGCATGTGGGCGGGAATCAGAGTATTTTATATAAGGTTTTATATCAAATATCGGAGTCCCGTCCATCAGATCGGCTCCCCTGACATGGATGACAGGACCTTCCCTGTCATCCATGTCAATCCGTTCCAGCTTGACACAAGAAAGTCCGAGAGGATTGGGTCTGAATGGAGATCTGGTCGCAAATACGCCCATATGCACATTACCTCCTAATCTAGGTGGACGTACTGTGGGCTGCCAGCAGGAACGCCTGTTGGCGGAGAACTCCCATATAAGCCAGATATGCGAGAATCCCTCAAGACCTCTTACAGCATCTTGATTACGATATTCCGGTTCAAAGATGATACGGGCCCGCAGATTATCTGCAAGCCCGCTCTGACGTGGAATTCCGAACTTTTCAGGAAATTCTGTCCTGATATATGCAATGGGATTTATGTCCATCTTATCGTTCACACTTTGGAAGTGTATGATTCAGCAAGATACATCCCAACAGAGCAGATACGACAGAACCGACAAGAACTCCGAGTTTTGCCTGATCAAGAAATGCTGCACCCTCGGCACCAAGACCAGCGTATGAAAGATCCGCTATGAACATTGATACGGTAAAACCGATTCCGCAGACTACGCATACGCTGGCAAATGCCTTCCAAGTGGTATTTGCAGGAAGTTTCACAATTCCCATACGTACAGCAACCCATGAAAATGAGAACACGCCTACGAATTTTCCGATTATCAGACCGAGCATTACAGAAAGTCCTACTCCGCTGAAGAGTCCCCCGATGCTCATTCCGGCCAGACAGACTCCTGCATTTGCAAAAGCAAACAGAGGAATGACTATGTAGTTGATAAGGAAATGGAGGTTGTCTTCAAGATCCTGAAGAGGACTGATCATCTTGTCTGCTGCAGATTCTATGCTCTTGAGAGTGTGGATCTCTTCATTTGTAAGTACTATAGTGTTATGTCTCTCATCAACATCAATGACAGGGAAAAGATTCACCTGTTCACGTATCCTCTCGAGATAATGGCCCGTTCCTTTCTTGAGGGTCGATGGGATACAGAACGCCGTAATCACACCGGCTATGGTTGCATGGATACCGGAATTGAGCATCATGTACCACAGAACAAGTCCGAATGTTACATAGCATGCCTTTGAACGGCAGTTCAAGACATTTGCAAGTATCATTGCAACGACACATAGCGCAGAAAGTATAAGGAACAAAGTATCTATATGGGATGTATAGAAAAGCGCTATCACTATTATTCCGCCAAGGTCGTCTGCGACTGCAAGAGCGGCGAGGAAGATCTTAAGGCCGAGAGGAACCCTTGTCTTGAAACTTGTCAGTACTCCTAGAGAGAAAGCTATATCTGTAGCCATAGGGATAGCGAGTCCCCTCTGCATGGCAGGATCACCAGGACAGACCAGATAGAAAACTATAACAGGAACAATCATACCACCGCAGGCTCCTATAATAGGCAGAAGGGCCTTCTCACGGGTTGAAAGTTCTCCCACTTTGATCTCACGTTTGATTTCAAGGCCTACCGACAGGAAGAAGATAGCCATCAGGAAGTCGTTGATCACGGCCCCGAGCGACATTGAATGTCCGTTGTGACTGAAGAAATTGAAGTTTCCTATTGAGAGACTTACGGTATTCTGCCAAAGGCTGAAATACCAGTCCTTGACTGCAGGAATATTAGCGCATAAGAGTGCCGCGATTGTAAAGAAAATAAGTACGGCACTGGATGAAACATGTTCCTTGAGTTTACTTAAGAAACTATAATTTACTGACTGCGTCTGTGGCATGATGATAAATTATAATATGGTTAAACTTCGGTTTTTAAAAAACGGCCGCGAATGTAGTCAAATTTTCAATACGTTGTCACAAAAAATTAACCAAAATACCAGATACATCAATCCCGAATATGCTATCAATTGAATTTAAAAGAAAAAAACATCATAATTCAGAAGTATTTCGTACTTTTGGAACTTAAACCAGTACTAAACTAACCTCAAGATGTCAAATTCTAAAGGAAACTTCAAGAAGGCCATGCGTCCTATCGATGTATGGGGCCTTGCGCTTGGTGCCATAATCGGTTGGGGCTGCTTTGTCCTTCCGGGCAGTGCTTTTCTTCCCAAAGCCGGTCCTCTCGGTACAGCTCTAGGTATGCTCATCGGAGCGTTCCTGATCATTGTCATAGCCCTCAGCTATGGATATCTTATCCGTAAGTTCCCTGTCAGCGGAGGCGAATTCATCTACACAAAGGAAGCCATCGGCAAACGCAATGCATTCGTATGCGGATGGGGAATGATTCTCGCATATTGGAGTCTTATCCCGCTGAATGCGACTGCACTTGCATTGATAAGCCGCTACCTCTTCCCCGGAATAGTCCAGCAGGGACTTCTTTATCAGATCGCAGGGTGGGATGTATATGCCGGCGAGGTGATTCTTGCATCCGCCTTCATCATCTTCATGGCCATCATCAACATACGAGGCATCAAGGAAGCCGCATGGCTTCAAACAGCAATCGCTCTTACCCTTGTAGGCTGCATATGCATCATAACATTCATAGTGATGGGTACTGCAGACTGGTCAAACCTCACACCGGGATTCCCGGACGGAAGAAGATGGTGGAAAGGCGTATTCAGCATCGTGGCCATGGCCCCATGGGCATTCATCGGCTTTGACTGCATACCTCAAAGTGCAGAAGAATATAACTTCAGCCACAAGAAATCAACCGGCATAATGATTTCAGCAATCCTTGTCGCAGCAATCCTATATATCGCTGTCTGCGCAGTCACAGCGGTCGGACTCAAGCCATGGCAGGAACTGCTTGCCGACAGAAACAACTGGCCTACAGGATATGTAGTACGTAACACCGTGGGTCTGGTAGGAATCATTATCCTTGGTATTGCCATGTTCTGTGCAGTGGTATCGGGAATGAATGCGTTCTACATATCGACTTCCCGTCTTATGTATGCAATGGCAAATGAAGGCAGCCTCCCTCAGTGGTTCGGACAGCTTTCGCCAAAATATGGAACTCCAAAGCACGCCATCCTGTTCACAATGGCAGCCAGTCTGTTTGCCCCATGGTTCGGAAGAGAGATTCTTCTCTGGATTGTGGACATGACAAGTGTAGGTGCAGCCATAGTATTCGGATACACTACCATTTCCGCAGCAATTCTTGCCAAACGCAAGAATGACAGAAAACAGATGTGGATCGGCTTCATCGGATGCCTTTTCTCAGTATTCTTCCTTTCGCTGCTGATAATTCCGGGAATGCCTGGTTATCTCTCATTCCAAAGCCGTGTCGTACTGCTGATATGGATAGGTATCGGATTGTTGTTCTACCTTAAAATCAGAAAGACCTATGTCAGAAAACAGGACTGATTACTTACTCGATATAAATTCCGTACTTGGTCCGGAATTGGTCAAGAAACTTCCAAGATTCGCCATCAATTTTCTCAAGAGACGTATCCACCAGGACGAGATCAATGACTGCATCATGAAGGCCGAGCATTACAAAGGTGCGGAGTTCTTTGATGAGGCACTGAAATACGTAAACATCACATTCAGGATACGCGGTGAAGAGAACCTTGATCCTGAAAAGAGATATCTGTTCGTATGCAATCATCCTATCGGTGGCCCGGAAGCACTGATCATCGGATCCGTACTCAAAAGGATATACGGAGACGGATTCATGGTACCTGTAAACCATCTGATAGCAAACCTGAAACCTCTCAGAGAGTTCTTCGTTCCGGTAAAGGTCTTCAGTTCTCGTCAGAGCCGCGACATAGGCGAACAGATTGCAGATATGTTCCGTTCTGACAAGCAGGTACTCGTCTTCCCAGCCGGTCTCTGCGCCAGGAAAATCAAAGGTAAGGTCACAGAGATGCCATGGAAGAAGATGTTTGTAACTCAGGCAAAAAGATATGAAAGAGATGTGGTTCCTATGCATATCTCCGGATTCAACTCAAAGAGATTCTTCTTCTTCACCAAACTGAGCATGTTCCTTAAGCTGAAGTTCAACATAGGTATGCTCTTCCTTGTGGACGAATTATTCAACAAGAGAGGTGAAGAGTTCGTCATCACTATCGGTAAGCCTGTTCCTTATACAACTTTCGACAAGTCCAGAACAGACATCCAGTGGGCTGCAGAAATGAAGGACATGGTCCAGAAACTTTCCGAAGGCAACGGATGCCTGCCAAACATGTAAACAAAGAACGTATGTTACCACCAATCATAGACCCCGTAGACGTCACTCTCCTGAAGAAGGAGCTGAACGAAGAGACATTCCTCCGTACAACTAACAGAGGAAACAATGAATTATATGTAGTAAACAACGAGAACGCTCCTAATGTCCTCAGGGAAATCGGTCGTCTACGTGAAGTTTCATTCCGTGCAGTAGGCGGAGGAAGCGGAAAAGACTGCGACCTTGACCATTTCGACTTGGAAGACAAGGCTTGTTTCCAGCTCATAGTCTGGAATCCTGAAGCAGATGAGATAATCGGAGGATACAGGTTTACAAGGTGGAAGATGGCATCTTTCCACGATAACGGACAGCCATACGTCAATACCGAGCATCTGTTTGACTTCTCTCAGGAGTTCATCAATGATTATTTCCCTTATTGCATCGAGATGGCAAGGGCATTCGTACAGCCAAAATATCAGTCAGCTCAGGCTGGACGCAAGGCCCTTTTCGCTCTTGATAATCTTTGGGACGGCATCGGCGGTCTCATTGCCACCGACCCTTCTGTAAAATATCTTGCAGGAAAGGTAACTATCTATAGCTCAAGCCCTGAACTCAGCAGAAAGGCGATGATATATTATCTGGACATGTGTTTCGGCGACCGTAAGGGGCTTATAACATCAAAGAACCCGGAGACATGTACTCCAGAGCAGGTAGAGATGTTCAAGGAAATGTTTACAGGAGCCGACTATAAGGAGAATTATCAGATCCTTAACAATTATGTCAAGTCCTTCGGAGACACAATTCCTCCGCTTATCCACTCATACATCGGTCTGTCATCTAGCATGAAGACCTTTGGAACAACTTTCGACCCTGACTTCGGGGACTGCTATGACACCGCCATGATGATCACCATAGCAGACATTTATCAGGAAAAGGCGGAAAGATATATTGATTCGTATGAATCAAGCAAGGTAAAGATTACGCAAGAGTAAGTCTGGCGAGATAATCATAATGCTCGCCTTCGGCAACAAGTTCAGCCTTGAAGCCGTTCTCTTCAGCATAATATGCAAGGGTGTTGAAATCGAGATAAAGCCAGTCAAAAGGCTCTCCGACAACACCCTTGTATTGCATCTGATAGTCAAGCTGACCATAATAATCATCCGCAAGGTCAATCATCAGACTTCCGTCCTCTTCCTCAAACAGATATCTCAAGTCACTTGAATCGATAAGGACACATCCATCCGGATTCAGCACAGCCTTGATTCTGGTAAAGAAATTTCCTATGTTATCAAGATTACCTATGATGCCTGTTCCGTTCATCAGCATGAGGACGGTATCGAACTTTTCATCATAAGCAGGGTCATAGAAATTGACCTGTCGTGCATGAACTCCCCTATCCAGCATTACCTGAACCGACAGAGGCGATATATCTATAGCAGTGACATCTTTACCCAACTTCATCAGCGCGATGCTGTGGCATCCGCTGCCTGCACCGACATCCAGAATTCTACCATGCGCAAGTTCAAGAGCCTTCTGCTCAAGAAAAGGCATATCCTCAAAACTTCTGAACAGGTCAGCGACAGGAATCTCATCGTCATCAAACATGCTCGATCGGACCACAAGAGTATCAGCTTTACCATTCTTATGATAGTCATAAATAGCCGCGCCCATAGGGTCGCCTGAAGTCGGAAGTATTGAATTTGTCATAATTCTATTTTGATACATTGATGATTACACGACGGTACGATGTCAGTGCAGGCTGACCGGCATCACGGACTTCGCAAATGACATGAACAGTGTGACCGGAGGCATCAGCAGGAACCATGAGCTCAGCTGTTGCGGAATTACCGACTTTTATATCCACCGGACCATCCCATGTTCCTGATTCCGGCATGATCCACCATCTGAAAGAGAGAGAATCATCGTCAGGGTCATAAGAGGATGATGCATCCAGAACGACAGTCGAACCAGGGGTCGCATCCATCCTTATCATATCCAATCCCTTGACTCCATTTACCTCAACAACCGGATTCCTGTTGCCTCTGCCATATTCAGCCCAATCCATTCGCGCCGCAAAGTTATTGAAAACTGCCGGATAAAAATAATGTTCATACTTTTCTGACACTTTTTTTGTCGTGCCGGTATGGTTGGTATATGAATATGTGGCATCATCCATACCTTTCCCCCATCTGAAATATCCGCCCCAACCGGCCATTTCAGGAACAGAAGGGTCATGAAGACCATTAGGAAGAACATGAAGGAAGGATGGGGTATCACCTTCTACACCCCATTTGTTCTTGGGATATATAGAACCTAGATACCCGTGCATCTGAATATGTTCTGCATATTCTCTCCATTTTGAAGAACCTATGGAATTTTGTGACAACCATGCGCTTTCGTCCCATATGAAGATAAGGTCATCTGAAAGGTCACGGCGCATCTCATAATGGGAACTGAAAGGATAATTGCTATGCCGTTCTCCCCACGGAACATCCTGATCAGTAATCGTATATACTCTGAATTTTCTTAGGAAAGCCTTCACCTGTTCAGGCGTACGTTCCTGCTGTACCTGCCATATTGCCTGGGCAAATGTGTTTGCTCCGCCCCATGCAAGAATCCAGATAGGTCTTTCATCATCCTCATCTGCAAGGCTTATGATATGGTCGCTGCCTGCAGAACGGTTAGCTTCCCCTATCTTATGACGTCCAAGCTCAAGACTGCCAAGCATAGATCTGCTTCTCATATAAGCGGCACTCGGCCAATAACCGACAGACTGCTTGTCCTGTTCTTTCTTCAATGACATGAAACCTTTCTGACAACTTCTTTTCATAAGATTAGGAAGATCCTTTTCATATGCAATTATAGTTGTGCTCAGGCTGTCTTTCCAGCCGACGGGATAAGGACGTCCGCTGCTGTTCCATCCTCCGGATGTGATGAGACCCTCTATCTCAAAAAGGTCGGCATGTGACATAAGACGTATCATAGACTCCATATCGTCAGGTTCTATATCACCGGGAGCAATATCGGTAAGTACTACGATTCTTGGCTTAAGACCCATCACGTTCTTCTCCGGCCTTCCCTTGACATTGATTACAACTCTTCTGTAAGATGTCAGGGCAGGGGTACCACTATCCGTCACTTCAAGAACAAGATGGATCACAGATCCGGCGGCTTCATCAGGAATCATGACCGAGCATTCCGGCAAATCTGCTCCCTGAAGCTGAATCCGTCCCTTATATGTTCCAGGTTCCTTGTATATTTCCCATCTGAAAGTCATAGGATCACCGTCAGGATCGTATGTGGAAGAAGCATCAACCTTCAGCACAGTACCTGGACGAACAGATTTTGTCAGACATTCCAAAGTGCGGTCACGTCCTATCATGGCTACAGGATGGTGGTTTGCTTCTTCATATATACCGGCAGCAGTCCATGACATCCTTGCAGCGAAGTTGTTCCAGATAGCCTGACGCCACTTATTGATGGCTCCGACCCCGTCTTTTGCGCTTGCTGTCATATAATACGGATCGTACTTCGATTCATCCTTGCCACTACGGCTGATAAAGGACATGCCACGGATTCCTTTCTGTTCAACCAGATCAAACCGTCCTCCCCAACCTCCATATTCCGGGTGTTCGGGTACATTAAGGCCGTTTGCGAGCAGATAAAGGAATGATGGAGAATCTCCTTCTGTAGCCCATATCCTGTCCGGATAAGCTGTCCCCAAAGGGACAACTGACTGAATATTGGCATCAGTCCAATCATCTGATGGAGCCCATCCATATACTTCTGTATTCCTTATATATATAAGATCCTGAAAAGTCTTTGCAATCCATGCTCCAGCATCATCCTGACCCAATATATCATATACACGGATCTTTGACACAAACTCGGCCACTTCTTTTTCAGTCCTGGTTTCGGCAACTTTCCACAGAGCCTGAGCAATGGAATTTGTTCCTCCCCAAGCGAGAACCCATACAGGCCTTGCATCACTCTTATTATCGACAGCGCGTATTATAAGGTCTGATCCTTCCGAGTCCTTACCCTGACCGACTCCATCCATATGACATCCTCTCTGTCCGAAAACGGTGACAGACTTCAGGTATTCGGGATCGGGAAAACCGGCAGAATGGACCTTAAGATTAGCGAAGACCTTTGCATATTCATCAACATATGTCCTTATCAGGGAAGAGTTGTCCGGAAGGTCAATCCAGGTCTGGGAACTGACAAGTCCTTCAATATCGACCATATCAGAGCACAAAAGAAGATGTATCATCGACTGTATGTCATCAGGGTCAGATCCTCCGAGATCTGTTGTAACTATCACTCTTGCCTTATCCTCGGTTCTGATCTGCGCAGATATCTGGAAAGGAAGAATAAGCAGAACATATAATAGCAGATATTGAAAATGTCTATACATGATTTTAAAATTTTGTGTAAATTTAGCATCAAATATCTAAGTATCAAGTCATATTCCTCTAAATTCATAAATATGAGAATCTTCAGAATCATCATCGCAGGGATCTTACTGATGTGTTCGGTTTCCTGCAACAGACAGCAGAAGGCCATAGAGGCGTCTTCAGATTATGAAAACCAAGTGATAGAAAACATCATGACCCGCCGCAGCATACGCAAATATGCTGAAGGTCCGGTTGCACGCGAAACCATGCAGACCATCATGGAATGCGGAATCAATGCTCCGAGCGGTCAGAACAAGCAGTCCTGGGAGATACGTATTGTCGACAACGCGGAAGTCATGAAGGAAATCATCGGTCTGATGCAGGCCGGAAATCCGGAGGCAGACCCTGGAATGATCAAGGGCTGTTTCAGAGGAGCTCCTACAATGGTCTTCATAGCTAATGACCCGTCATATGATTTCTCAGTCATCGACTGCGGTATCCTCTCGCAGAACATCATGCTTTCCGGATGGTCACTTGGAGTTGGTTCTGTATGCCTCGGAAGTCCAGTCCGCTTCCTTCGCAATGCCCCTGAGGCGATTGCAAAACTCGGATTCAGCGAAGGATATACTCCGGTTATCTGCATCGGCATGGGATACCCTGCCGAAAGTCCGGAGGCAAAGCCTCGCGACTTCGGCAAAGTCAAGTTCATAGACTAAAAAATACAGCGGATATTAATTCCGGTGACCCCCGCCCTCTACGAGGGCACCCCCTAGCCGGGGGTGGCATGTCACCTGCATTAATATCCGCTGTATTTTTTACAATATAGTTATCGCAGCAGCTGAGCAACTGCAGCCATGTCGACCTTTTCACGTGTATAGGCCTGTGGGAAGGAGAGGCCTGCACCAAGGATCTCGAAATTCATCGTCGATGCCATTTCATTGAGAAGGCGGACGCTTGCACCGGCCCATGTATATGAGCCGAAGGCATAGAAGCGTCTGTTCTTTATCATGCGTGCCTGAAGCGCCTTCATGAACGTCTCTACTGGAGGATAGATGCCGTTGTTGTATGTAGGAGAACCGACTACAATAGTGTCGTACTTGAAAACATCCCTCAAAGCACCGGAAACTCCAAGTTCACCTGCATTGTTTCCTGCAAGATCGTGGATTGCATATGGGATTCCCAAGGCTTCAAGTTCCATAGCAAGAGCGTCAGCCGCTGCAGCTGTATTGCCGTACATCGAGCCATATACAAGGCATACTCCCCTCTCGGTTTCATAACGGCTCATCTTGTCATAAAGAGAGATGACTTCTGATATATTCTTTTCCCATACCGGGCCGTGAGTGCTGCACACTCTCTTGATATCGAGTCCGGCAAGTTTCTTCAATGCAGTCTGGACAGGACCGCCGTACTTGCCGACAATATTCGAATAATAACGCATCATTTCATCACGATACTGCTCGAATGTATCTTCAGTGTCCACGACATCTTCATCGATGGAACCGAATGTACCGAAGGCATCTCCACTGAACAATGTACCTTCTTCTGCGAGCCATGTCACCATGGTCTCAGGCCAATGTACCATCGGAATCATATGGAATGAGAGCGAACATGAACCTAGAGACAGAGATTCACCTTCTGCCATGACCATTACCTTTTCTTCAGGTACTCCATAATATCCGGCGAGCATAGGAAGGGTCTTTGCATTTGCTACGATCTTCAGTTCAGGGTATTTTTCAAGCATAAGGGCAACAAGCGACGAATGGTCAGGCTCCATATGGTTCACGACAAGATAGTCTATCTGCCTTCCCGGAACTGCTTCTTCTATGTTTGCTATGAACTCGTCTTCAAATCCGCACTCGACTGTATCTATCAGCACAACCTTCTCATCTGCAACTATATACGAATTATAGCTGACACCTACAGGAAGTGGCCAAAGGCCTTCAAAAAGAACCTTGTCATCGTCATTGACACCTACATAAAATATTCTTTCGCTTAACTGTTTCATTGTATCTATAAAGTTGTTTTTGAAATTACATAAGATATACCACAAAGCCCAATCCCGTCAGAACAGAAAAGGCAAAGACAGACCAATCTGAAAACCTCTTGATAAAGAATAACGGAAGAGAGAGCAGGAAAAGGAAATGCCATGGATCGAACATCCTGAGGCATGCATATGAAATCATAGCCATCCATCCTGCGGATGTCATGGCGAGCCTTAATGTCTTCCGGGATTCTCCCGTCCTGGCGGCAACGCTCAGCAGGCCTATTGACAAGGCTGGTAACAGAAGCGGCCATGACCCGAAAGAATGCGAACAGATATAATAAGTTCCGAATACTGCCAGAAATCCGAAAAGCAGGAGAATATAGAATACACCCTTGCCTCGACTTACGAATTCAGTATGTCTGACTGCACGTATGATCATATATCCCGATGCGATAAGTACCAGAGGTTCCATGAGGAAGATGGTACCGAAGCTGAAATTCAGCATGGCAAGTCCGGAGACTATAGTTGCAATCAGAAATACCTTTGTTGCAGCTGGAGACTTTTCAACTTTCCCTGTAACTGAATACAAGTGAAGAAAAGCAACAGTAGTCATCAGCAGAAGTGCAACTTTCCAGTCCACATGGTAATCTGCTGCAGCAAGGGCGATGCCTAGTGCAACGCCGGATAAAGAAAGCGGTAATGATTTCATGAGTGCAAAGATAAGATTTCTTTCTGACGAATCAGAAAATTGTTCCATACGTACAGACTCATGGCCATAATCGAACCTATAGAACATCAATGACATAGTATTTGCTACATTTGCCATGAGAATAAAACAAATATAACAACCCAATTTCATAGAAATGAAGAATAGCCTTATAAAAGAACTGCAGAAATTGCTGCCTGACAGCGTTTCGTATGGAAAATTCTGGATATACAGACATCTTGGCACTAGAGTCAACAGTCAGGTGAACAAGCCAGGTAAGTTGAATGCATTGACGATAATCATATGCTCAAAAGGACAGATGGAAATAACCTGTAATTTCAGAAAGTTCATTCTTAAGGAGAATACCGTATTCATTTCTCATTCTCATAATACGCTCAGCCTGTCAGTGACAGAGAATTTTGACGGATATATCATGGCAGCTGAAGAGCAGGAGCTGTCTGAATTCGCAATTGACCCCAAACATATTCCTGAACTGATGGACAAGGCTTATGACTCTCCATTGATATATCTCAAGGAAGAGGAGTGCCTGAAGATATGTCGTGCCATGGAAATGATTTCTGAATACATAAGGGAAAAGGAAGAAACTCCTTTCAAGTCATGCATTCTTAAATCGGCATTGAGCACTTTCGCTTATACCATGGCAGACATACTATATAGACATCTGCCCACAATAGAGTATGAAATCAGATCCCAAAAGCGGGAAAAAGAGCACTTCAACAGATTCATGAAACTTCTCAGCGAGAACTACATCATGCATAAGGAAGTTAACTGGTACGCAGATAAGATGAATCTTACTCCACGCTATCTTACAACTACAATTCGCAAGGTCAGTGGATATACTGTATCCGACTGGTTGGTACGATTTATCATAAAGGATGCAAAATACCTGCTGAAACACTCAGATATGACTGTCCAGCAGGTAGCATATGAACTCAATTTTCCGAATCAATCCTTTTTCGGCAAATACTTCCGCAAGCACACAGGAATGAGCCCTGGAAAATACAGGAATTCAGCAGAAGAATAATTATCACTCCGACCAATCCATGAAGGCATCCATGATGACTGTAGGATGTCCGTCCTCAGTAAATGCTCCAAGTTTATACTGTGAAGGCCTGCATTCAGGTTCCCAGTAGAACACACCCTTGCATCTGCCGTTAGTTTCATTGATTGATTCACGAATGACGCGGGCAAGCTGCTTCCTGCCTCTTTCAAGTCTTGCAGGATCATTTTCATCGACGTAGAAGCCGGTCTCGACTATCATTATATCGGAACCGAACTTCTCGCTGACATATCTTATGTTCTCGATACAGTCGGTGATGGTCTGGTCTTCGTCAGTGCGGAATCCTCCGTCAAGAGCCCAATATGGATAGAGGGACATACCTATCATATCCCATTTAGCTCCATTATCTCTCAAGACACCGAGGTTAAAGTCATACAGGTCCTTATCAAAGCCGTTATCCAGATGGACCATTACAATGGAATTCGGGAATACTCTCTTGCATGCGTCATAACCGGTCGCAAAGAATCCGGCATACTGCTCAGGATTATTTACGACGTGTCCCATAGACTCGACTATGGTCGTATTACCGTTTTCATCGAGTTCGGGCCATCCGAACTCATTTGACTTCACAGACCACAGGAAACCATTGCGTGTCTCGTTTCCGACCTGTATCCATTTAGGCTCTATTCCATTATCCTTAAGCATCTGAAGTACATCAACGGTATGATTCCACAGATCCTTCTTCATCTGCTCATAACTATGACCGCTCCATGAGGCAGGGATATTCTGCTTCTGAGGATCTGCCCACCAGTCGCTGTAATGGAAATCCAGAAGAATCTCCATATCAAGAGCCTTGGCTCTCTGACATTTTACAAGAAGATCCTCCTTGCCGCACCAGTTTCCATGTGCAGAAGGATCCACCCATACACGATGGCGCACAGCGTTAAGACCAAGCTCCTTCATCAGCTCGGTGCATTCACGTTCCTGTCCGTCCTTATTGTAGAACTTATAACCTTTTGATTCATACTCGGTGCACCATCCGATATCGGCTCCTAGCCAGAATTCGGGTTCATTCTGTTTCTGCGTACAAGAAAACAGAGAAACAATAATGATCGCTAATAAAAAACGTGCGTTATAATACATTGTAAATCAATTTCTTATTTGTTTATCCTGCATTCCAATCCATGCAGGACAAACATATAAACAACAATACACCAACAAGTTACGCCGCACACATCAAGAATGCGCAGCAGACTGGAGGACCTCTGCAAGGGTCGGATGGGTGTGGATTATATCCTTGAACTCATCAAGAGTTGCCTTTCGTGTCACCAGAGCGCATGCTTCCTGGACTATGTCAGAAGCATGAGGGCCATAGAGGTGGCAACCAAGAAGCTGACCTGTCTTGAACGGAGAAGTCTGATTATCCTTAGGTTCTGCCGCCACAACCAGCTTGCAGAATCCGTCGGTCTGTCCCATGGTCACAGCCTTTCCGTTTGCTCGGAAGAATGACTTGAGACATTTTACGGGAATACCTTTCTCCTTGCACTCGTCTTCAGTCATTCCTACACTCGCAGCTTCAGGTGATGTGAATACAGCCGCAGGCATGACTGACAGATCGATATGATTCTCTATTCCCATGATATGGTCAAGAGCCACGATTCCCTGGAAGGTAGCAGCATGTGCAAGCATCATCTTTCCGTTGATGTCACCGACGGCATAGATATGAGGGATATTGGTCTGCATGGTCCTGTCATCAACAGTAATTCCACGCCCTGTGTATTCAAGGCCGATATCAGCAAGATTGAGGCTGCCGACATTCGCCTTTCTTCCGACTGCCATCAGCACCTTGTCTGCAAGAACTGCTTCCTCCTTGCCTTTACGTAGGTATGTTATCTTATATTCCGAACCCAGCTGTTCGATGGAAGTCACCTGAGCCTGGGTATTGATTTCTACACCTCTCTTTCCGAGACTCTGCTTGAGCCTCTTTGCAAGGTCGGTATCAAAACGAGGCAGGATGTCCTTGCAGTATTCAAGAACTGTTACCTGACTACCGAAACTACAGAATACAGATGCGAATTCAAGTCCTATCACGCCACCTCCGATGACGCAGAGCCTCTGCGGAACCTCTTCAACATCAAGGATTTCCTTAGAGGTCAAGATGCCAGGCAGATCTGCACCAGGTATCGGTAAAGATGCCGACACCGAACCGGTCGCTATTATTACATAGTCAGCAGTGTATTCCTGTGGGGATCCCTCGACTTCGCTCGGGATGACAGTTGAAAGGCTCGGGATAACAGTTATGGTATGCTCATCCTTGAAGGATGCCTTTCCACGCACCAAAGTGATATTCTTATGACCGAGAAGTCCTTCTACTCCCCCACGCAGCTGTTCAACAACCGCGTTCTTTCGAGAAACGACAGAACTGAAATCAAACCCGAAGTCAAGTCCTGTTATACCGAAGGATTCCGCTTCACGCAATCCGTCCAGTACCTCTGCATTCTTACAGAAAGACTTCGTAGGTATACATCCCTCATTAAGGCATGTACCTCCCACATGTCCCGATTCAACCAGGACAACTTCGACTCCCCTTTCAGCAGCCAGCAGGGCGGTCTCATAACCGCCCGGCCCTGCTCCTATGATTATTATCTTCATATTAATTCATATCCTTATAACGTAGAATCGGCTGACGGGCAGCTGTGGTTTCGTCGAGACGGCGCACAGGAGTAGTGTGTGGAGCCGTCTTCAGAGACTCAGGGTCTGAGCCAGCCTCTGCTGCAATGTGCTTCATGATCTCTATGAATCCGTCAAGTGTCTCCTTAGACTCAGTTTCTGTCGGCTCGATCATGATTGCCTGATGGAAGAGAAGCGGGAAGTAGATTGTCGGAGCATGGAATCCATAGTCAAGCAATCTCTTCGCGATATCAAGGGTTGTCACTCCGGTTGACTTGTCCTTAAGTCCGTCAAACACAAACTCATGCTTACATACCGACTCAATAGGGAGTTCAAAGCAGTCCTTCAACGATTCCTTGATATAGTTGGCACCGAGAACAGCAAGAGGACCTACCATCTTGAGATTCTGCTTTCCAAGCATGAGAATATAGGTATATGCTCTGAGAAGGACACCGAAGTTACCCATGAACCCGGAGATACGTCCGCATGGTTCACCCTCAGCATCGACAATCTGAAGGGTACCGTCCTCTGACTCAACTACCTTCGGAACAGGAAGATGTCCGACAAGATGGGCGGCAACGCCTACAGGACCTGCTCCAGGACCTCCGCCACCGTGCGGAGTCGAGAATGTCTTATGGAGATTGAGATGAAGCACATCGAATCCCATGTCACCAGGACGTACTACTCCCATCAGAGGGTTCATGTTGGCTCCATCATAATACAGAAGACCTCCACAATCGTGTACAAGTGCAGCAATCTCCTTGATATCCTTTTCAAAGAGACCGAGAGTGTTAGGGTTGGTCATCATGATGCCGGCAATGGTATCGTCAAGCAGCGGCTTGAGATCCTCGACATCCACAAGACCATTAGCTTTTGATTTAACCTGAACGATCTCAAGTCCGCAGACAGCTGCAGAAGCAGGATTGGTACCATGGGCGCTGTCAGGAACTATGATTCGCGTACGTTTAATGTCTCCGCGTGACATATGGTACTGGCGAATCACCATCAGACCTGTAAGTTCACCATGTGCTCCGGCAAACGGATTAAGGGTGAACTCAGCCATTCCGGTAATCTCGGAAAGCGCATGTGAAAGGTCCTTGTACAGTCTCAGCACTCCCTGAACTGTCTGATAAGGCTGGAGAGGATGCAATCCTGCGAATGCTGGCATTGCTGCGATCTCTTCATTGATCTTCGGATTATACTTCATAGTACAGCTGCCGAGAGGATAGAAACCGCTGTCGACACCGAAGTTCATCTGAGAAAGATTCGTGTAATGACGCACGACATCAAGTTCACTTACTTCCGGAAGCGCCGGAGCCGCACTGCGGCGAAGGCCTGCCGGAAGCTCTGAAACAGAGTTTTCCCACCTGTTTACCGGTAACGAATATCCTTGTCTTCCTGCCTTGGAAAGATCAAAGATCAGTTTATCGTAGTACTTCATGCCTCCAGTTCCTTAAGATATTCAACAACAGCATCAATATTCTCCTTGGACACCTTTTCGGTAACACAGAAATTGACAAGTCCTTCTTCAACCTCAACTGCTCCGAAGACGCCAATAAGCATAAGAGCATCCTGGATCTTTCGCGCAGGTACAAGAGCCTTCAAGGTAAATTCCTTCAGGAACGGCTTGTCAAACGCCTTCTCAAAAAGGCCTGTTTCAAGAAGTCTGTCATGGAGATAATGGGCACCTCCGTATGAAAGTTCATTTACTTCACGAAGTCCCTTCGGTCCCATAAGAGACATGTATACGGTCACATAAAGAGCCATGAGCGACTGGTTCGAGCATATGTTGCTGGTAGCCTTCTCACGGCGGATATGCTGCTCACGAGCCTGGAGGGTAAGCACATATGCACGTTTCCCGTCCACATCCCTGGTCGCGCCTACGATACGGCCCGGAAGCTTGCGCACATGTTCTTTCTTACATGCAAGGAAACCTACATATGGACCTCCGTAGCAGAGAGGTATGCCGAGCGACTGCGAATCGCCGCAGACTATATCCGCGCCCCATTCGCCAGGTGTCTTTATGACAGCAAGCGATGATGGATCCGAATATACCATGTACAGACCCTTCTGCGCATGGACCGCGTCAGCGAATCCGGTCATGTCCTCGATGATACCATATCTGTTTATACCTGGAACGAGCACACCGGCGACATCGCCGGCAGCAAGTTCTGCGGCAAGAGCACCATATGATGTCTGTCCGTCCTGGCACGGGATGAATCCAAGCTGTACTCCGTTGAACTTGGCGTACGTCTTCACGACACCGACCACCTGCGGAAGCAGGCCTTCCGAAAGAAGGACACGGGTCTTCTTCTTTGTAGACGCCATGGCCATCATCATAGCTTCGGCTGCAGCGGTAGCGCCGTCATACATGGATGCATTGGTACAATCCATGCCTGTCAGCTCTGTGATCATCGACTGATATTCGAAGATATAGCGGAGTGTACCTTGCGAAACCTCAGGCTGATAAGGTGTATAAGCGGTCAGAAACTCGGAACGGGAGATGATATGAGGGATGACGGCTGGAGAATAATGGTCATATGCACCAAGTCCGCAAAGACAGAAAAGGCTGGTGTTATACTCAGCCAGCCCTTCGAAGTACTGGCGCACTTCGAGTTCGGACATTGCGTCCGGCAGATCAAACTCATCGCGGTAGATTACGTCCTGAGGGACATCGGAGTAGAGATCCTCCAGGGATCCTACTCCGATTCTGTCCAGCATCTGGCGTACATCATCTTCCGTATGTGGAAAATAAGCAAAAGCCATAAGCGTATGTATTACTCGTTAGCGCACATTGCTTCGTAAGCGGCTGCATCCATGAGTCCCTCAAGTTCTGAAGGGTCACTCATCTCTACCTTCATGATCCAGTTAGCAAAGGCGTCCTGGTTAAGAAGCTCCGGAGCATCCTCGAGTTCTTCATTGATTTCCACCACTGTTCCTGAAACAGGGCAGAAAAGATCACTGGCAGCCTTTACGCTTTCAACTGCACCGAACTCCTCGCCTGCTTCGAATTCATCGTCCACTTCGGGCATATCCACATACGAGAGGTCTCCCATCGCATGCTGTGCGAAATCAGTGATACCGATAACCGCTACATTGCCTTCAACCTTTACCCATTCATGTGACTCGCTGTAATAGAGTCCTTCTACTGTCTTTGCCATAATGTTATAGTTTTATTGTTATTTTTTATAATTGGTTTCGTAAAAACGTTTCTTTGTGACGATGCCTGGGAAAACCTTCTTGCGGATACGGATCTCGACCTGGGTTCCAAGCTCTGTATAAGCCTTATCAACCATGGCGACACATACGCTGCGGTCAGTTGAAATAGAGCGGTATCCGGTTGTAACGACACCTACCTGTACTCCATCGACCTCGACAGGGTATCCTGCACGTGGAATAGCCTTGTCCTGAAGTTCGATTCCGACGATCTTGCGTGTCAATCCTGCCTCCTTCTGGGCCGCAAGGGCATCACGTCCGATGAAATCCTTCTCCTTTATCTTTGCAAACATTCCGAGGCCTGCTTCCAAAGGAGTGATTTCATCACTGAGTTCATGTCCATAAAGCGGAAGTCCCGCCTCGAAACGAAGGGTGTCTCTACATCCGAGGCCGCAAGGGGCTACGCCCGCGGCGAGGAGGATGTCCCAAATCTCATTGACAGCCTCATGGCTGCAATATATCTCGAATCCGTCCTCTCCGGTATAACCGGTACGGCTGACTATCATCCTGGTACCTTTCCACTCAGCCTCATAATAAGTATAGAATCCAAGACCGGCAGCAGGCTCCAGTCCAAGAGTATCGACTGCAAACTTTTCAGCTTCAGGGCCCTGAAGTGCAATCTCTCCCCATGTATCGGATGCATTATCCACTTCCACATCGAATCCATCCTTCTGTGCGCATATCCATTCATAATCCTTTGCGATGTTCGAGGCATTTACTACAAGAAGATACTTGCCAGGCTCGAATTCCTTATATACCAGAAGGTCATCAACAACAGTTCCGTTCGGATATAGCATCATTCCGTAAAGGATCTTTCCATCTGGAATGCCTGTAACATTGTTAGTAAAGATATGATTCACGAATTTCTCTGCATCAGGACCGCTGACGAAGATCTCTCCCATATGGGACACATCAAACATTCCGGCACGATGGCGCACAGCATTATGCTCGTCAGTAATGCTTGTATACTGGATAGGCATGATGAATCCACCGAACGGACTCATGAGGGCACCCAAGGCCACATGCTTGTCATAAAGACAGGTTTTCAAAAGGTTATCTTCCATGTTATTATATGTATTTCGTATATTCTTTCGCCAATTCTTCAATGACAGTTATCTGCTGTGGAGAAAGCATAACTGCGACATCAGTAAAATGACTGACTAAATAATCTTCCAGCTGCTCCACACTGCCGATCACTGACGGATCCAGACATTCGGAGAGATTTGTCACACGTTGCCTTACAGAGGCCACTCCGTGGCGTTCCAGCTTCTCGACCGGAGGTCGGATCGCTGCTTCCAGCGCATCGAAATCCGTAGAATAAAGCAATGTGCCATGCACAATGCTTCGGTCCGGAAGCATATGGAAGGCATTTCCGCTGACCTTACGTCCGTCGACCAGGACATCATTTCTTCCTGACTTCTCCGCCGGGAGCCCCAGCGACCGAAGGCATGAAGTCAGCATGTCCAGATACCTTTCGAACACCTCCGAGACATCACCACGGCCGGATATGTATGAAATCATTATGTTTCCCTTATCAGAGTATACGCATCCTCCCCCGCTCTTTCTTCTTACGACTTCTACTCCGTGCTCACGACAATAATCCATATTGACCTCTGCCTCAAGGTCCTGATTTCTTCCGATTATGACAGTCGGATCAACTCTCCAGACGAAAAACGCCTCACCTTCTATCTCCCTCGCCACGAACTCCTCCATGGCAAGATAAAAGACAAGACTGCGGTCCTTGACCTCGGGCAAAACGATATGTTTCATCTGTCAGTGTTAAAATCTCTCAAATTTAAGAAAAAATAATTCACATTCGGACCCTGTCCGGCACTTTTTCTGCCAAAAAAGACAGCCGACAATAAATCCAGTGACATGAAGACAAGTCTGAACATGAGAAGCATCTTCAGATGCATGATGGAAGAGGGTTATTACCCTGTTTATGAGAACACACATATTACATTCGGGCTGGAGGACAACCTGGCTGTCGTGGAGTACGAGGAAGGTATCCTTTCAGTAAGATTGTTCTTCTCGATCGAAAGGGAGACTTACCCTCTGTTTCTTGAAGCAGCCAATGAAACGATGATGAAGGCTTTCATCGTCAAGCCGGTGGTCCTGGACGATATGAAGAACCTCATGTTCAGTTGTGAGATGTTCTGCGACAATGTGCGTGAATTCAGGAAGTTCTTCCCTCGAAGCATAGAATTACTGCGCGAAGCCCTCAGACAGCACAGAAAGGAGATGAAGAGACTCCTTCTGGCTGAGGAACTCGTATCAAAGACAGTTCCTGCCAAGGACGAGTATCCGTCCTTGGCAGGAACCACTAAATCTCACAAGGTTGTTTCCTAGTTCTGATGAGCAGGCCTGAGGAGGTCGAGGACGACCTTCACAGGGTTGAAGGTTTCGAGCGGAACCTCAACGAAGAGAGTGTTCCAGTTGCTCATCGCACCGTTCCAGAGTCCAGGAAGCTCGAGCGCCTTGAGCTCGCGTCCCTGGTAGCTCTTCGAGCTGATGAATCCTGCATCCTCGTCAACATACTGGAGAAGGTCGAAGCTCTGTCCCTTGTAGTCGTGGAGACAGCATACGATATCTACAGGGTTGAAGTGAGTAGCTGATGCGAGTGCGTTGCGTGCATGGTCGTCAGACATGTTGATCTGTACGCTCTCCAGAACCTGAAGTGAAGTCGAACCGTCCTTCTCTGCGATGATGAAAGGACCACCGCCTGGCTCACCCTGATTCTTAACCATACCTGCGACTCTTACCGGACGGTTAAGTTTTGCACGAAGAGCCTCTACGCGGTCCTTAGGGGTCTCAGCTACAGGCATATCGATGCAGAGAACGTTCTTGAGGAATGCCTCGATGTCGTCGCAAAGTGCAACGGCTTCAGGAGTAGCACAGAGATCCTCATAAAGTGGATCATAGCCCGGTACACCTACTGTAACCATTCTTGATCCCTCTATAGGATTGCATACGAGGTCAAGCTCACGGAGATATCCGTGGAGAGTATCTCGAAGTTCGAGAGCCTTTCCAAGAAGAACCTTCTTCCATGTAGCTGTCTCAGGAAGGAGACGCTCGTTTGCTACGTTGTCGATATTCTTGATCGATACGACTTCCTCTTCGATCTTATTGAGGTTGTAGATGAGCGCACCGTGTCCTGCAGGACGGAAAAGGAGCGCATCTGTCTCAGTTCTGAAAGGCTTGTTCTCAACGTCTACTGCAACTGTATCTGTAGCCTTGTCCTGGAATGTGAAGGTAATGTTGTACTTCACTCCGTATTTAGCCTCATATGCTTCCTTTACCTCAGCATAAGCCTCTTCGAAAAGATGCTGATGCTCTGGAGAGATGGTGACAACTAGATTTGCAGTTCCGTCATCATTTCTCATATAGTTCTGAGCCTCTACAAGATGCTCTGCAAATGCAGTACGGATCTCACCGTCAGTATACTTATGGAATTTGAGGACACCCTTAGGCTTTGCTCCATACCCAAGACCCTCGTCTGTGAGAGTCTTTGCAAGGACATCCATCCTGTATTCCGGACACTTGCATGTCTGCTCTCCGAAAAGTTCAGGAGTATAGAATGCAAACTCTGCGATCTTGTCGACAAACTTTGCTGCAGGAGCATCATCAGCAAGCTCCTTGCCTGCCTTGAGGGCATCAAGACCGCTGAAAAGGTCCTTGAACATACGCGAAGCAGCTCCTGAAGCAGGAACGAACTTGCATTTTCCGTTGATCTTTGCTCCTTCATAATACTTTGCAGCTGCCTCAACAGCTGCCTCGTCGAGCACCTGGATACCTCTTTCAGGAGTTGCAGGGGCAACAATCTTCAGCCAAGGGAAACCTTTCTTAAAACGCTCAACCTGTCCTTCGACAGTCTGCACTGATGAGCCTCTCTGCTCTATCTGCGCGATATCTTCTTTAGTAAACATGTGATTATTAAATATTTAGAGTTATTCTACGTAAACCTCCCTACGATACTGATACTCAGACCTGAGCTTCTCAAATTTCGCCGGCTCCATACGGAATCTGAAATCGTCCGTAAATATAGGATAATTATATTGGAAAACCGCGGCTATCTGGCCATGATTTTTTCCTTTAAGATCAAGGAGCACAGGCTCATGATCCGGTTCATCTTCAGGAAAAAAATCATACAGAGCCTCAATTCCGAAATGACGTGCTACCGCTCTTACCGCCATCGCCGTGCCCATCTGCTTTCCCTGGTAGGAGTATCCGGCTATATGAGGAGTGGCGATATCCACCATATCGACCAGCTCGACATCTACATTAGGTTCGTTATTCCATGTATCGATCACTGTAGCACCTAGTTTAGGCATAGCTGTCTTCAAGGCGTCTTCATCAACGACTTCGCCTCTTGAAGCATTGATGAATATTGAACCCGGCTGCATGAGCGCGAAGAAGGCTTCATCAGCCATCTTGCGTGTGGTATCGTCCAGAGGAACATGCATCGTCACTATCTGCGAGTTGGCAAGAAGATGTTCCAATGAACAGAAACCCTCAGGTCCCTCGGCCTCTGCGCGGGGAGGGTCGCATCTCAAGACATTGAATCCAAGATATTCAGCCATCTTTTCCACCTTTTTACCGACATTGCCTACACCGACAATGCCTAATGTGCCACCATCAATCTTTATGCCCTTGCGGGCAGCGACTCCGTAAAGGGCAGAAAAGACATACTGCATCACACCTCCTGCATTGCAGCCGGCAGCATTCTGTACCATGATACCATGGTTGTTGCAGTAATCGAAGTCAACATGATCGGTACCGATTGTGGCTGTAGCTATCAGCTTGACTGACGAACCTTCCAGCAATTCGGCATTGCATCGGGTTCTTGTACGAAGAATCAGGGCATCTGCATCACGGACATCATCGCTTGTGATTTCAGTTCCTTTCTTGTATACAACTTCACCATACGGTTCCAGAACGCCTTTGAGGAAAGGCACATCCTTGTCACAAACTACCTTCATATCATTTCAATATCAAATTCCTTATAACGGGTCCTTCCTTACCGTCACGCACATACATTCCGTCCTTGTCAAGATATTCATTCATCTGCCGTACAAGCACGTCACGCTGGAAATACAGCTGATTACGGACAACGGACGAACTTATCGTACAATACAGCATACCGTCTCTGAAGAAACGGTCAATGGTATAACGGGAAGCTCCTGAAACAGCATCCCACGCTTCAAAGACGCGCTGACGGTTGAACCCGGACGAGAGCTTCATCTCACGGATGTACAGCCTGATCAGTTCCTCCATTCCCTGGGCATCCTTGCGTCCTATCCTGTTACCACCTGCCATATCAGATTGTGCTGAAAGTACCTGAAACAGTTTCGAAATATGCTCTGTCCTGGGTAAGCCTGTCGACTATTCCGGACATACGCACCTTATTGCTGTCAGTTATGAATATCTGGCCGAAGTCGTTGCTCGCCACCATCTGAAGCAGATTGGAGATCCTGTTCATGTCCAGCTTGTCAAAGACATCGTCAAGCAGAAGGACTGGTGCGAAGCCATAGTTCTTCTTCATTATCTCGTACTGCGCGAATTTAAGGGAAACAAGAAAGGACTTCTGCTGTCCCTGCGACCCGTACCTTCGGATCGGATGACCGTTCATCGTGAAGATGAAGTCATCCCTCTGGAGACCGGATGAAGTATATTTCAGGATCCTGTCCTTGTCGAACGATGCGGAAAGGAGCTGTTCCAGACCTGCCCTTGAAAGTTCAGATTCGTATTCGATATCAACCGGTTCAGAACCTCCGGAAACGTATTTGTAATATTCCGAGACAATAGGCTTGAGATCCTCTATGAACTTCTTCCTTTTCTGATATATCGGCTCGGCAAGAGCTCCCATCCTCATATCTATCACTTCAAGCAGCGACCTGTCAGGCTCCATCTCCTTGAGCATCCTGTTGCGTTGCATCAGAAGACGGTTATATTGCTGGAGCGAGGACATATATTCATGGTCCATCTGCGAGAGTACTGCATTGACAAAGCGACGTCTTTCCTCACCGGAATCGCTTACCATGGAGATATCCGCCGGAGATACCATGACTATCGGCAGCACTCCTACATGTTCCGAGACCTTCTGATACGGTTTATCATCACGTCTGATCTTCTTTTCACCTTTTGAGTTGACCTTCAATGCAAAGCGGCTTGAAAGACCGTTCTCCATGCGGTATGTACCAGCAACGGAAAACTCATCGGTACCATGACGGAAGTTGAATTTCTCGGAGGTTGCAAAAGCGCTTTTTGTCATTGAAAGATAATAGATTGCATCAAGAAGATTGGTCTTTCCTTCGCCATTGTTTCCGCTGATGCAATTGACATTTGGCGAGAACTCCAGTTCCTGAAGCTGTATGTTCCTGAAGTCGGATATGACGATTTTTTCGAGTACAGGCATATTCTTTCTTATATCAAGGCAAAGATAACCATTTTTATTGGGAGTTTGGACATTTTTTTCTAAATTTGCCGCCTGTTTGTGCAAAGCATAATCATAACACATTAAAAGACAATATAAAATCATTAAAATATGGCAAAGGAAATCAAAAATGAAAATGCCGAAGCAGTAGTTGAGGCGGTTTCGAAGACAGAGAAGTTCTTCCAGGACAACGGAAAACTTATTTCAATCATCTGCGCAGCATTCGTAGTGGCATGCGCACTCGTGTTCTGCTGGTTCAAGTTCGCTTATCAGCCAAAAGTAAATGAGGCTCAGGGCCAGATGGCTGCTGCAGAGCAGAACTTCCGTGCAGGAGACTTCGAGCTCGCCCTCAACGGTGACGGCAACGCTCTCGGTTTCGTTCAGATCATCGACGAGTATGGCAAGAAGGCAGGTAAGGCTGTTTACTTCTATGCAGGTGTATGTGAACTCCAGCTCGGAGAGTGGGAGCAGGCGATCAAGTATCTCGAGTCTTACAAGGGTAAGGACACTATCCTCGCAGCACGCGCTACAGCATGCATCGGTGATGCATACGTAGGTCTTGAGGACTACAAGAAGGCTCTTGGTTATTTCGAGAAGGCTGCTCAGGCTGACAACATGTATGCAGCAGGTTACCTCCTCAAGGCAGGTGCAGTAGCAGAGGCTCTCGGAGAAAATGACAAGGCTCTGTCATTCTACAAGAAGATCAAGGATCAGTATCCTCAGTCAGTCGAGGCATACGATGTGGACAAGTATATCGGACGTATAGAGGTGAAGTAATATGGGACGCGCGTTTGAGTTCAGAAAAGAAAGAAAGTTCAAGAGATGGGGTCACATGGCCCGCGTCTTCACAAAGATCGGTAAGGAAATCACTATCGCTGTAAAGCAGGGTGGTGCTGATGTTACAGGTAACCCACGCCTTCGCGCGCTTATCCAGACAGCACGAAGCGAGAACATGCCTAAGGACAACATCGAGCGTGCGATCAAGAGAGCTACCGACAAGGATCAGGCAGACTACAAGGAGGTTGTATTCGAAGGATACGGTCCTCATGGAATCGCAGTTCTCGTAGAAGCTGCTACTGACAACAACAACCGTACTGTTGCAAACGTACGTTCATATTTCACAAAGAGCGGCGGATCGCTTGGAACATCAGGAAGCGTTGACTACATGTTCGACCGCAAGTGCATGTTCCGCATGAAGACCACCAACCCTTATGACCTCGAGGAGCTCGAGCTCGAACTTATCGACTACGGTGTAGAGGAGATTTTCGAGGAGGAGAACGAGAACGAAGAAACAGAAATCGTTCTTTACGGTGAGTTTACAGCATTCAACGCCATCCAGAAGTGGATCGAGGAAAACGGTTACGAACTCGTGGCAGCTGAGTTCACCCGCCTTCCAAACGTAGAGCTCAAGGTTCTTGAAGGCGATGCAAAGGCTGATGTCGAGAAGCTTATCGAGCGCATCGAGGAAGACGACGACGTACAGAACGTATATACTACAATGCAGCCGTAATCGAGGGAATATCCCTTTACGATATGAAACAGTACCGCTTCATCAGAGTCGGTACTGTTTTTGTTTTATATGGTTTATTCAAAATAAATGCTATCTTTGCTCAGATTAACACATTGAAACCTACACCTTAATCAACAAATAGTCTATATGAGTATTCAGCAGGAAAAGATCAAGGAGCTGGTGGAGCGCAGAGCTTCTGCACGCCAGGGAGGCGGTCAGAAGAGGATAGACGCACAACACCAGAAAGGCAAACTTACCGCAAGGGAAAGGATTGCGATGCTTTTGGATGAAGGCAGCTTCGAGGAATTCGACATGTTCGTACAGCACAGGTGCACGAACTTCGGAATGGAAAAGACAAAATTTGACGGAGACGGCGTGGTTACCGGAATGGGAACTATAGACGGACGTCTCGTATATGTATCTGCTCAGGACTTTACAGTCAGCGGAGGCTCGATGTCTGAAACAATGGCCCTGAAGATAAGCAAGGTCATGGACATGGCTGTACGCAACGGCGCGCCGTTCATCGGAATCAACGATTCCGGCGGAGCCCGTATCCAGGAAGGTATCTGCTCCCTCGCCGGATACGGCGAGATATTCGAGAGGAACATCCTCGCTTCAGGCGTCGTACCACAGATTTCCGGCATCTTCGGCCCATGCGCAGGTGGTGCAGTATACTCCCCTGCCCTTACTGATTTCACAGTCATGGTCAAGGACACATCATACATGTTCCTTACAGGTCCTGGAGTGGTAAAGACAGTTACCGGAGAATCAGTTACCCAGGAAGAGCTCGGCGGAGCCAGCGTCCATGCCACAAAGAGCGGTGTAGCACACTTCGCAGCTGACAGCGAGGAAGACGGAATCAAGGTCATCAGAGATCTTCTCTCCTTCCTTCCTTCAAACAACAGGGAACAGGCTCCATTCGTCGACACCAACGACCCTGCGGGTCGAGTGGATGACGCTCTGAATGACATCATTCCGGACAATCCTAACAAGGCATACGACATGTACCAGGTCATCGGCAGCATCGTCGATGACGGAAAATTCCTGGAAATCCATAAGAGCTGGGCAAAGAACATAATCGTCGGATTCGCGCACATGAACGGGCGTTCTGTAGGAATCGTGGCAAACCAGCCTAAGATTCTTGCCGGAGTCCTCGATATCAACGCTTCACGCAAGGCAGCAAGATTCGTAAGATTCTGCGACGCCTTCAACATTCCTCTCGTGACATTGGTTGATGTACCTGGCTTCCTCTGCGGAACACAGCAGGAATACGGCGGAATCATAACCAATGGAGCAAAGCTCCTCTATGCTTATGGAGAAGCTACTGTTCCAAAGGTAACTGTAACATTGAGAAAGTCTTATGGCGGAGCGCACATCACAATGAGCTGCAAGCAGTTACGCGGAGACATCAACTACGCATGGCCTTCGGCAAACATTGCTGTGATGGGAGCTGAAGGAGCCGTCGCCATCCTCAAGGACATCAATGCCCAGGACTACAACGACCTCTTCTGCAACCCTTACAACGCTGCTTCATACGGATACATCGACGATGTGATAGAGCCGCGCAACACACGCTTCCGCGTGATACGCGCTCTTGAGCAGCTGGCCGGCAAGAAGCAGGAAAACCCATGGAAGAAGCATGACAATCTGCCACTTTAATGACCTTGAGACATGAACGGATTTATGTTATTGCAGGCATCGCAGACGGTCGCGGCAAAGAGCGCTGACATGCTGGAAAAGGACCCGCACGGAGTAATCATCACTCTTGTATCCGTGCTGGTTGTCTTTGCAGCATTGGTGGTACTCTATTTTGCATACACATTCATCGGAAAGATTTCGTCCGGACAGATCAGCCTTAAATTCCCTCAAAGACAACGCAAGGCGAAAAAGGCAGAAGACCCTTCGGGTTCTCCTGCCCCTGAAATAGCGGCAGCAATTGCAATGGCGCTTGACCAGGAGATGAACGGCGAGGTATATGCAGCTATCGGCATGGCAATGCACCAGTATCTGAACGATACAGTACACGATATGGAAAGTTACATAATTACAATAAGGAGAAGATAACACATGAAGACTTATAGATTCAAGATAAACGGCAACGACTATGAGGTTGCGATCAATTCAGTGGAAGGAAAGAATGCTTCCGTAACAGTCAACGGCACAGCATATCAGGTGGAACTTGAAGAAGCGCCTGCAGCTGCACCTGTACAGGCTCCGGTCGCTGCACCTGCAGCATCGGCACCCGCACAGAGCCCTGCACCGGCTCAGGCATCCGCTCCGGCAGCTCCAGCTGCTGCGGCTGGTAGCGGCAAAGCCGTTACCTCGCCGCTTCCTGGCGTGATCATCGCAGTCAAGGTAAATGTAGGAGACAAGGTGAAGGCAGGACAGGAAGTTGCGGTCCTCGAAGCCATGAAGATGGAAAACTCCATCGAGGCAACTCACGACGGAACTGTCACTGCAATCAATGTGGCAAAAGGTGACTCAGTTCTTGAAGGAGCTCCAATCGTAACAATAGCATAATCATGAATACGATATTCGAAAGCCTGCAGCAGTTCTGGGGATATACCGGATTCGCGAACATGACATATCAGCATCTGATCATGATTGCAATCGGCATAGCCTTCATCACTGTTGCCATAATCAAGGATTGGGAGCCGCTTCTGCTGGTACCTATAGGCTTCGGTATGATAATCGGAAACATTCCGTTTACTGAAGGGCTTCAGGTAGGTATCTATGAACAGGGTTCCGTAATGAACATCCTGTATCAGGGAGTGCAGAAGGGATGGTATCCTCCTCTCATTTTCCTTGGAATCGGTGCGATGACTGACTTTTCCGCACTGATATCACAACCTAGACTGATGTTGATCGGCGCAGCAGCCCAGATCGGTATCTTCGGTGCATATACAATTGCACTGCATATGGGCTTCACACCGGCAGAGTCAGGAGCTATCGGTATCATCGGAGGAGCAGACGGTCCAACAGCCATCTTCCTTTCATCCAAACTTGCTCCACACCTTATGGGAGCAATCGCTGTATCTGCATATTCATATATGGCCCTTGTACCGGTCATCCAGAGACCTATCATGCTGATGATGACGACAAAGAAGGAGCGTCTTATCAGGATGAAGACCCCTAGACCTGTTCAGCAGAAAGAAAAGATCATATTCCCTATCGTAGGATTCATCCTCACTGCGTTCATAGTACCTTCCGGCATGCCTCTTCTTGGAATGCTCTTCTTCGGAAATCTCCTGAAGGAAAGCGGAGTGACAAAGCGTCTTGCGGAAACCGCACGCGGTCCGATGATCGACGTCGTGACAATCCTTATCGGTGTAACCGTCGGATGTTCGACTCAGGCCGATGTATTCCTCAGTGCAACTTCAATCAAGATTTTTGCACTCGGTCTTATCTCTTTCGTAATCGCAACCATCTGCGGAGTCGGATTCGTGAAGATCATGAATCTGTTCTGCAAGGAGGAGAACAAGATCAACCCTCTTATCGGAAATGCAGGAGTATCTGCTGTTCCTGACGCCGCCCGCGTATCACAGAACGTAGGCCGCGAGTTCAACAAGAACAATCACCTCCTGATGCACGCCATGGCGCCTAACGTCGCCGGCGTGATCGGCTCGGCTGTCGCCGCCGGTATCCTACTCAGTTTTCTTGGATAAAACATCAGATTTATAGCTTGTTACAAAGGTAATCATAAGGAAATTATGATTACCTTTGTTGTTATGATTAACCTGACTGACAAGATATATATTTTAGATGGTGCGATGGGCACCATGATTCAGAGATACGGACTCGCAGAGTCTGACTACCACTGCGGTCCGTTTGCTGATTGTATAAAGGAGCTTAAGGGCAACAATGAGTGTCTGAATCTGACACGTCCTGAGATCATTAAGGCAATCCATAAGGAATACATAGCAGCCGGAGCCGACATCATAGAGACCAACACATTCAGTGCAAATGTAATCTCGCAGGCCGAATACGGATGTGAAGGCTTTGCTGAAAAGATGGCATTCGAGGGCGCGCGCATTGCGCGCGAAGCTGCCGACGAGGCGGAGGCCGTCGCAGCCTCTGTGGGACTGCAGAGAAAGGTATGGGTAGCAGGCAGCATGGGACCGACATCAAAGTCGCTCTCGCTGTCTCCTGATGTGGCAGACCCTGCTTTCAGGCCTTACTCATTCGACCAGATGAAAGAGTCATACCGCACACAGGCAGAGGCGCTGCTCCGTGGTGGTGCAGACATATTCCTTATCGAAACCTGCTTTGACGCGCTCAATGTCAAGGCCGCACTGGCAGCCATCGCTGAACTGGATAGGAACAGCATGAATGACGGAACAGGCATTTTGCCACCCCCGGCTAGGGGGAGGGGCCCAGCTTGGCTGGGAGGGGGCCTGTGTAGTCATCATGGTGTTCCAGTAATGATTTCGGTATCGGTGGGAGACCGTAGCGGAAGGACACTGACCGGACAGACTCTGGAGGCATTCTATACGGCTGTAAGCCACTACCCTATCATGTCGTTCGGCCTGAACTGTTCGCTTGGAGCATCAGAGCTGATGCCGCTGGTAGAGGACATCAACAAATGGTGCAGATGTGCAGTAAGCTGCTATCCTAACGCTGGTCTTCCTAACGAGATGGGAGGATACGACCAGACTCCGGAGGAGATGGCGGCTCAGGTAAGGGATATGGCCTCAAAAGGACTCGTAAACATCGTCGGCGGATGCTGCGGCACTACTCCTGACCATATAAAGGCAATCGCAAAGGCTCTTGCCGGATCAAAACCACGGTCTCTATCCGTAAAATCTGCTCAATTCCCGGACAACCCTAATAAAAACATCCAGTCATCCGGGAATAGCCAGGTATTCCCGGACAGACCACTGAAAGTGAGCGGCCTGGAAGCTGTAACGATAGACGTAAAACGCAATAACTTCACGAATGTCGGTGAAAGGACGAACGTTGCAGGCTCACGTAAGTTTGCAAGACTGATTTCAGAAGGCAAATATGAAGAGGCGCTTGAGATAGCCGCAAAGCAGATCGAGGATGGGGCAACCATCATTGACATCAACATGGACGACGCCATGCTCGACAGTACAAGAGAGATGGAAAGGTTTGTCCGCTACATTTCCAATGACCCGGCCGTTGCAAAGGCAGCTCTGATGATTGACTCGTCTCATTGGGACACTCTGCTTGCCGGACTCAAAAATGCTCAAGGTAAATGCATAGTCAACTCCATCAGCCTTAAGGAAGGTCCTGAAGCATTCGTACAGAAGGCAAAGGTCATAAAGGAACTCGGAGCTGCAATGGTTGTCATGGCATTCGACGAGCAGGGTCAGGCGACAACATATGACAGGAAGATCGAGATATGCAAAAGAGCCTACAGACTTCTTACCGAAGACGCCGGAGTAAGCCCTGAAGACATCATATTCGACGTAAACATACTTTCCATTGGAACAGGAATCGAGGAGCATGCGAAATACGCAATCGATTTCATTGAAGCTGTAAGATGGATCAAGACTAACCTTCCTGGAGCGCTTACTTCAGGCGGAGTATCAAACCTGTCGTTTGCATTCAGAGGCAATAATGCCGTACGCGAAGCGATGCATTCTGCTTTCCTATACCATGCGATAAAGGCAGGTCTGGATATGGCTATCGTCAATCCTTCCATGCTTCAGATATACGATGAAATCAATCCTGAACTGCTCAGGTGCGTTGAGGATGTCATATTCGACACCGACCCGCAGGCTACGGAAAGGCTCATGGACTACTGCCAGAGGCAGAAGGAGATGGCTGTAGGAAACAATGCTGATAGGAAAACAGATCATCATCACCACGCTGGATGTCACTGTTGTGAATGCCACAAGGAATCCGTTGAGGAAAGACTCCGTGCAGCCCTTGTCAAAGGGTCATCAGCAACTCTGGAATCCGACCTCAAGGAGGCTATGGAGCGATACTCAAGTGCATTGGAGGTAATCGAAGGACCTCTCATGGCAGGAATGGAAACAGTAGGCAAGCTCTTCGGAGAAGGAAAGATGTTCCTTCCGCAGGTAGTGAAGTCTGCTAAAGTGATGAGGGACGCCGTAACCATCCTTGAACCATACATGGACAATGACGACCGGAAGAGCAGCCGTCCGAAGATAGTGATAGCGACAGTAAAGGGAGATGTACACGATATAGGAAAGAACATCACAGGTATTGTCCTCACATGCAACGGATTCGATGTGCATGACCTTGGAGTGATGGTCAACAAGGAGACCATTCTCGAAAAGGCAAGTGAGCTGGATGCAGATATCATTGCAGTCAGCGGCCTCATTACTCCGTCCTTGTATCAGATGGAGGAGATATGCAGGGAAATGAATGAAAGAGGCATGGACACTCCCCTCTTTGTCGGAGGTGCGACGACGTCATCGCTGCATACTGCCGTAAAGCTGGCACCGCTTTATGGACATGTATTCCATGGTGCAGATGCATCAGCTGCGGCTGTGATGGCAAAGAAATGCATGATGGACAGGGATGCATTTGAAGCTGAGCAGCATCAGGAGCAGGAGAAGATCCGCGGACTATACAATAAGGAGATTCCCACGTCGGCTGCGCCTCCTCGGAATGACGTATCAAAAGCGGGGAATGACGATACCCGTCATGCCCGACCTGTTCGGGCATCCGGCAGCCCGATAGAGCTGCCCTCTGACATACCGTCAAGGGAGCTTTCCGCTGAAGAGGTCATGCCGTACTTCGACTGGAAGATGTTCTATGCTATATGGGGAGTAAGATACGGCAGTGTGTCGCCTGAAGCGATGGAACTCATGCAGTTAAGACAAGATGCCGAGGATGAACTTGACTTAGGAAACTACACGATAAGGGTATCTGCAAGGTTCTTCGGAGCATGTACAGACGGCAAGGATATAATCACGGACAAGGTCCGTCTTCCCATGCTTCGCCAGGAAATCGGGGAGATGATGTCCTTGTGCGACTATATGCCATCGTATGAATCCGGCAACAAGGCGCCTCTTGGAATGTTCACCATCTGCGTCAAAGCCAAAAATGCAGCTCACGAAGAAGGCTGCTGCTGTCCGGCATGTTCGAACAAATATGAGGACCTGATCGCCAAGGCAGTGAGAATGACGCTGGCGGAGGCTGCCTCAAAGTGGCTGGACAAGGAAATCCTCAGCCACACAAATGATGAAACAAAGATCATCAAGCCAGCCGCCGGATATGCGACATGCCCGGATCACACTCTCAAGAACGACATCATGAGCCTACTTTCCGGAGAGTACGACCTCGGAATCAAGATGACGGAGAGTTATGCCATGATACCGGAGGCCAGCATATGCGGCCTTATAATCCTGCATCCGCAGGCAAGATACCATGAAATCCGCCGCATATCCGGAGAACAATATGACGATTACGCCCGCAGAAGAGGCATGGACGAAGACAGAGCCCGCCGCTTCCTCGGACATTTATTGAGATAAGATGAAAGTTTCTGAAATTTTAGCAACAAGCACCAAGGCATTCCCTTCGCTTGAGATTGTACCTCCGCTCAGGGGGCTGACAAAGGAAGAACTTCTGGAAAGCATCGCGCCTTTCATGGAGTTCAAGCCTAAGTACATCAATGTGACAAGCCACAGGGATGAGTTCGAATACAGGCAGGAGGCAGACGGAAGCTTCAGCCGCCATCTTGTACGTAACCGAATAAGCGAGACTACGGTCTGCTCAGCCATCATGTCAAGATATGATGTAGATGTTGTGCCTCATCTGATCTGCGGAGGCAATACCGTAGAAGAGATAGAAAGCAGACTTGACAATCTGGCCTTCCTCGGCATCAACAACATACTGGCGTTGAGAGGAGACAGCATGACAGGAGAAAAGAGATTCACCCCGACTCCGGGAGGATACAGATACGCAAGCGAACTAGTAGAAGGAATCAGGAACTACCAGGGAAGCAGTACCTACAGAAGAAGCAAAGGTCTGGATACCGATGACAGATACTTCTGTATAGGAGTAGGAGCATATCCTGAAAAGCATTTTGAAGCGCCTAACATAGAGACTGATATCGCGAACCTCAAGAAGAAGGTGGACGCGGGTGCAGATTATATTATCACCCAGATGTTCTTTGATAACAATATTTATTATAACTTTGTTGCAAAGTGCAGAGCAGCAGGCATTACCGTTCCGATAATACCGGGTCTCAAACCATTATCGACAGTCAGACAGATAGGAACACTGCCTGAATCATTCTCCCTTGACATACCTCTCGAACTTACTGAAGCGATGAAATCTGCAGGAGATGACAGGAAAGCCGCATATAGGATAGGTGCAGAATGGTGTACCATGCAGTGCAAGGATCTCATTGCACATGGAGTTCCGGCAGTCCACTTCTATACCATGGGCAAGTCCGAGAACATCGTAAGCATCCTTCAGGAATGCTTTTAATGACCGACTAAATGAAAAAGCTATGATACAAGGACAAGCAGCAAAGGCAGCCACCCAGGACAAGGTTGCACAAAAGGAAAGACACAGACACAGTACGGACGGAACCAGATGTCCTGTCTGTGGAGCGGAGATAGACTCAAGATTTGAAATCTGCCCGGAGTGCGGCGGAAAGCTGGTAAACTACTGTACTTTCTGCGGAGCAGACATGGACAGAAGCGATACGGAATGTCCGGAATGCGGAATGCCTGCAGGAGGGGTAAAATGTCCTAAGTGCGGTACACTCAATCATCGTTCGTTCTGCTCGGCATGTAACGAGCCACTGACAAGAGCAGCTCAGAAAGCGATACAGAAGGCCCTTGCAGACCCTAAGGTACAGCAGGCTGCAGAGATGTGCAGCAGGCTGGCTGAGCTGGAAGCGGAACTTGAAGCTGCAGGCGCCGACATCAGTGAGGACAGTTCAGAGGAAGGAAATGAGCCTCTTTCTGAAGGTGCCCGCAGGATGATGGAGATAATGGGAAAGGTTAAACCGGGCATGCCGGAACATGCCAAGCCGGCACAGCCGGCTCCTGCCGATCCAAAACCGGTGTCAGCAAAAAGAGACGTAGCCAAGATCAAGGAAGAATACCGCAGAACCGTCCGCGATGTAAACAAGATTCTGGACGAGATGCTTCCTCCTGCCGGTTCGACTCCACAGGAACAGCGCAACTTCTTCTCCGCAAGAAAGGTTGCCGTAGAGACTACAATCAGGCAGAAGGTCAAGGTGCCGATCGAATGGATATGCAACTATTGCGGATGCCACCATAACAACCCGAGTGAATGTGCAGAACCTCAACTTGGCGGCACATGGGTGTACATCGAAAAGGTGGAGACAACTACAGTTAGGGAATATAAATACGAATAACATATGGCAGACAACAAACCACAAGGCACAGCGGTAGCACCTCAGGGAACGGCTGTTGCCCCGCAGGGAACAGCCGTAGCGCCACAGGGAACCGCTGTGGCTCCTCAAGGCACAGCGGTAGCGCCGCAAGGTACAGCTGTGGCACCGCAGGGTACGGCCGTGGCACCACAGGGAACAGCTGCTGCGCCGCAGGGTACGGCAGTATCATCAAAGGCTGCTGGCACAGCGTCTTCCGGTCACTCGTATACTCTTCAGCCAGGAGATGTAGTCACCATTGACGGCAAGGACTATAAAGTGGTCAGAGGATTCAATTCGGGCTCCGAAGCAGAGTTGTACGAAGTGACCTGCAACAGGAAGTCATATGGTCTGAAACTTTACAGAAAGGGATTCAAGCCTAACGGCAAGATCGGACCGATACTTGGTAAGATACAGGACCAGGGATACACTGCTGCGATACATTCTGCCGGCAAGACGACCCTCCGCAACGTCATATATGACTACGAACTGATGGACTGGTATCCGCTCGGTTCGGCTAATGCAGCAGGTCTCAAGGGCAACAGCGACGCAATCCTTGCAATTACAGTCAAGACAGCTCTGGCACTTGATGTATTCCATAAGGCCGGGTTCGTCCACAAGGACATAAAGCCGGCGAATATCCTTATCAAGGACAAGACGACATGGGACTCTGTGATATGTGATTTCGGCATCGCGGACATCCTGAAGGATGGAAAGGCTGCAACGCGCCAGCTGAGGACCCCTATCTATGCAGCTCCCGAAATCTACGACCCGAAGAAGGCTATCTCCATCGTTGACGGAGAGAATCTGTTTGAGATTACCGGAAAGGCTGACTATTATGCACTAGGCATGACAATCCTGAGCCTCTGGTACGGAGAGTCAGAATTCCTCGTCAAGGAGACAGACATGAGTATAAAGAAACTCACAACCGGCATCGTCGTGCCTGCAGATATGCCGGATCCTCTTGCGACTATCGCCAGAGGTCTGCTCCTCAAGAACCCTCTGAAACGCTGGGACCTTGATGAAATCCAGAATTTCCTTGCCGGAGGAAACTTTTCCGTAAAGGAAGACGAAATACTGGAAGACCTCGGCATTGTGTACAATGCCGGCAAGAACCAGACAGCAAATACCGTGGAGGAGCTTGCACGCTTCATGGTAGAGGACCTTGACCTTGCAAAGAGATATCTGTACAAGGGAAAGCTCAAGGCGTGGCTGAAAGCACGCCCTGAGCTTCAGGATGAGCTTGAGGACATTGTCGAGAAACGATATCCGAAAGACATGGACCTCGGAGTATGGGCTGCCATTTATGCGCTTGATCCTGAATATGGATTCCTTCTGAGCGGATGGAACAGACAGACAGGTGAGGAAGTGTATCTGTCGGCTAGAGACTCCGGCGAAGTCATAAAGTTCTGTACCGAGAACTATTGCGATTTCGAGACAAAGGAGAAAATTGTCTCTGACCTTTTTACAGACTGGCTGAGTCTGGAGTTTTTCGAAGAACTGTGGCGCATCGAGGAACTGACTCCAAGGTATACCAGGGACGAAGATGAGCGTCAGAAAGAAATAGACATCGTCTTCAGACTGAGGATCCAGACCATGGATCCGCTCTGCGACATCTGTCTTTGCAACAATGTAAATGATCCTCTCTATGCAATGACAGGAGCAAGCATAGCACGTCTGATGAACGTTGCATACCAGACGCTCCATGTAGATTTCATAGACGACCCTGAAAGCCTTGTGGACGAATGGAAGACTCCGAAGTACGCCCCATATAACACACATATGGACGAACTTCTGCTTTTCTACATCATCGAGACAGATGATTATGAAACCTCATACCTCCACCGTTTCTTCCAGACCAAGGGAAAGAGATTCAAGGACCAGGATGCAACGCTGAAGAGTGAAATAAACAGAAGGTTCCACCCGGGAAGGAACCAGCTCAGGCCTGATGATTCTGCCATAATTGAAGGCACAACCATAATGAGGCTGATTTCAGCGTTCGGACACAAGCCGACATACCGTTTCTTCGGAACCGACATCGAAGTCTCCGATCTTTCACAGTTCAGGAGATATCTCGGCAAAAAGAAGATGGTCGAGGATGCTTTCTATGAGCATAGTCTCGGAGGATGGCTTACAGTCCAGTATCACGAAGACCCTCATGCAGACTTCAGCGCTCAATATTCATACGAGCAGAAACTTCTGGAATACACCAAGTGTCTGGGAGCGATCGATCCGGAAAACTCATATTTCGTAAACTACCAGACAGCAGCCGAGGAGGCAAGGGAACTTGCATCCGAGTGCGGAGGCAGAGTGAAGAAGACATACATGAGGGATATGGGTCAGAAAGCGTTGGCAGTGATTTTCGGAGTCATACCTTTACTGTATCTTACAATCAGGATCATCGGAGCTCTGATCCAGGATCCTACGCTCTCAAGCGACATAGAGTTCTCATCCATCTTCTACAGCATAGGACTGATCGTGGCTGTCATCGTATTCTTTACTGGAGAAATGGACAGCTGCCTGGCCGCTCTGATCATAGGAGGAATCGTTTCGGGAATCGTATGGCTGGTACTTGCTTTCCTGACTCCGTTCCTGCTTTGGATATTCCTTGCACTTGTGATCTTCGTAATCATATATTTCAGCAGGAAGACGTTATTCAATGTCAGCGGATACGCAGAGGATGCCAAGGATGTGACAGATCCGGGCTTCGAAGAGCTGGAACTTGAGCCACTGCATTATGCATACACTGATGTCGAAGAGTTTGACTCATCGCTCAACGGAACAATGGACGATGGAGACGTCGAGGACTGGCTGGACGACATCAAGGCAAGACGCAGGCCTCTCATCCTGTTCATCATCAGCACTATAGTGCTTCTGGTGCTTGGGGGCTTCCTTCCTTAATCTGTATAAATATAAAAACACAACAATATGGCGATCTGCAAGAAATGCAAGACTGACAACCGCGATTCTGCACGCTTCTGCAAGAAGTGCGGAAATGCGATGGAGACATCGGCTTCTGACGCATACAGCGGATACTATGGAAAGGATAACATATATCCTGAGATAGAGAGGTTCCGCAAGATGGCTGCCATTGCCGGACAGCTGAAGAACTCCGGCGGAGCCAGCGTCGGACTTGACTGCATACTGTCCGGCGACACCGGAACAGGCAAGAGTTTCATAGCTGAAAAGCTGAATGAGATACTCCTCAAGGCCAGGGTTATAACCAAGAGCAAGATCGAGGTAGTGGATGCAGCCGACTATGAAGCCTGGTCGGAGAAGTTTGACGACAATCTGGACAAGGCCAATGACGGTGTCCTGATGATATGCAATGCACAGAAGCTCCTTCCGAGCGAAGAGGCTGTGGACATCAATGACCTTGACAGACTTTTCTCAAGGATGGCAAGAAGCAGACAGAGCATGCCGGTCATCTTCATGAGCGGACTGCGTAAAGGCATGGAAGGATTCCTCAAGAAGAACACAGACATCGCAAGACTCTTCGAATTCCGCTTTGACCTTCAGTCAATGAATGAAGACGACATGGTGTCCATATGTATGGACGGCATAAGGAACAAATACCGTCTTAAGATAGCAGATGGAGTGGCCGAAAAGTTGAAAGGACATTTCACATGGATGTTCCGAAACGGCACTGAACAGATCAGTAACGGCCATTTCGCAGAAACAAAAGCGCAGGAAATCGCTATCAGCGCACTGACCAGAGGCAGTCAGACTGTCGAGCCTCAGGATGTATCAGGAAAGATATTCGTGCCACGTACGGAGGCGGAAATCTGGCAGGAACTCGACAAGTTCATAGGAATGGCGAGTGTCAAGGCAGAGATCAGGTCCATCGTTGACGATATAAAGGAGACCAAACGTTCGAAAGGCAACGATGTTCAGGTCGAAATCAGGGACCACTTCGTATTCACTGGTAACCCCGGAACCGGAAAGACCACGATGGCACGATGCTTTGCAGACATCCTCAATGCACTAGGAGTGCTTCCTAAAGGACATCTGGTCGAGGTAGGCAGCAAGGACCTCATCGGAGATGTCATCGGAGCATCTGAGAGGAATGTGAGGGAAGCTGTGGACAAGTCGATGGGAGGAATCCTTTTCATCGACGAAGCATACGGTCTCAACGACGGTACAAGTTACGGCCAGGGTGCAATTGACACGTTGCTGAAGCTGGTTGAGGACAACAGAGGTAAGTTCATCTGCATACTTGCAGGATACAGCAAGGAAATGGGCGACTTCATGAGACAGAACAGCGGTCTTGAATCACGTTTCAACAAGGTCATCGACTTCCCTGACTACAATGCCAGAGAACTTGAGGCCATATTCCGGATCACACTCAAGAGCAAGGGATTCACTCTGGACAGCGAGGCAGAAGAGAACATCGCGCGCCATTTCGACATGATCCATCTCAAGAGAGGAGCCAATTTCGGCAATGCACGAGTAGTCAGGAATATCTTCAATGATGCGGAAAGAAGATACAAGTCACGAAGAAGCAAGCTGCAGGGCAAGGCATACGATGATGCTGAATCAATACTTACATGGCACGATATTGCCGGTGATGAGGGCACAAAGCAGATTTCAGTGGATGACATCATGAAGGAACTTGATGAACTCATCGGAATGACAAGCGTCAAGGATGCCATAAAGGAAATCGGATACGACCTCTTCAGACAGCAGAAGGCTATGGAGTTCGGTATAGGAAAGGCATCCCTTACTCCTGTCAACATAGTGTTGACCGGTAATCCTGGAACAGGAAAGACCACTATCGCACGCAAACTGGGCAAACTTTTCAAGGCGTTCGGACTCACAGCCTCAGACAAGGTCGTTGAAAAGACGCCGAAGGATATCGTCAGCGGATATGTCAACTGTTCCGACAAGAATATGGACGATGCTGTCAATGAGGCCATGGGCGGCGTACTGTTCCTTGACGAGGCATATGCAATAGCTCCTGTCGATGCGACAGGACAATGTACCAATCCTGAAGGCAAGAAAGCTCTCGAGGCTTTGCTGACAAGAATGGAGAATGACAGAGGCAAGTTCGTCGTCATAGCAGCCGGCTACAAGGACAAGATGAACGACCTTATCAGAGCCAATGAAGGTTTCAAGAGCCGTTTCACACACTTCCTTCATATAGAAGACTACACGGCGGAAGAACTTTGTCTGATCTTCATGAACATGTTGAAGGCCGAAGCGCTGCAGCCGGAGAACGACACAGTCAGGGACAGGGCATTCAAGATGTTCGAAAGGATGACAGCTTCCAAGGATGAAAAGTTCGGTAACGCACGTGAAGCAAGGAAAGTGCTTGACCAGACAAAGAGAAATCTTGCATCAAGACTCAAGGACATTCCATATGAAGCATGGACGCCTGAACTCATGACCACCATAGTCGCTGACGACATCCCGTTTGAAGAAGCGAAGAAGCTTTCTCCGGACGAATGTCTTGCAGAACTTGATTCACTCGTCGGTCTTCAGCAGGTAAAGGATGCTATGCGCGCCCTGATCAACAGCGTCAACAGAGCGAACCATCTTGCAAAGCTTACCGGAGAGAAATCCACAGTCATGCCGGGACATTTCATGTTCCTTGGAAATCCTGGTACCGGTAAGACCACCGTGGCAAGAATGATGGGCAAGATCCTCCATTCGATGGGAGTGATCCAGCGTCCTGATGTGATAGAGGTAGACAAGAGCAAGCTGGTGGGAAGATATGTAGGAGAGACGGAAGCGATAACGACAGAAGTCATAAACAGCGCCATGGGAGGAATCCTCTTCGTTGACGAGGCTTATTCGCTTGCCGGTGACCAGTACGGAAGAAATGCCCTGGATACACTCCTCAAGCAGCTTGAGGACAAGCGCGACAGATTCGTATGCATCGTTGCCGGATACACAAAGGAGATGCAGGCATTCGTGGCGGCAAACTCGGGCATCAAGAGCCGTTTCCCTGAGAGAAACTGGATCAATTTCGAGGATTATAATGACGATGAACTCTACCAGATCTTCGCAAATCTTTGCAGAAAGGAGAATATCATCATCACTGACGAAGCTGCTACCCTGCTCAGAGCAAGATTCAAGATGATATACATGAGAAGGGATGATAAGTTCGGCAATGCACGTGAAGCAAGAAACATGTTTGAATCAGTCAAGGCCAACATGGCGACAAGGACCTCACTCCTTGCCTCCCCTACCCTCGAAGAGCTGAAGACAATCCAGCCTGAAGATATAAGATAACATATAAAGCTTACAGATATGACTAAATGTCCATACTGCAGGGAGCAGATTCCTGATGACAGCTGGTTCTGCGACCAATGTGGAAAAGAATTGAAATGGTGTCCGGAGTGCCGCGCGCCTAAGCGCGGAACGGAATGTCCTGCATGCGGCGAGACACTTCTTGACGCCGGGAAATATTTCAGTTCAGGAAAGCCGGCCGGCCAGAAGGCGCCGGCTGCTCCTGCTCCTCAAACAGCGCCTGACATAACGGCCAGACTGGATAATGTCATGAATGACATGTTCAGTGCCGGAGGATTCGGCAAAGCTGCGACAGCAGCAGCCGGACAGGCATCAGTACCTTGTCTTGAAGGCAACGGATGGAAACTGACGTTCAAGGAAGGACAGTTCGGCCGTTCAGGAGGTATCTGGCCGGAACTTGCTTCAATAGCATATGTTTCAGGAAGACACGGACAGATGAGAAAGAACGGGAACAACTGGGAAATCTCCGATTCCGGTTCTACTAACGGAACATATGTAAACGGCTCGAAACTTGTCCCGGGTACATGGGTTGCACTTAAGAAAGGCGACCAGGTAAAGATTGCTACAGTAAAATTCAATGTAAACTGACATGAAACTTGAGATACATGCAGTCAACGATATCGGTTGTTCCAGGACCAACAATGAAGACATGATGTCCGTAGGAGGCATTCTGCTTCGTGACGCTTCATTGGAATTGCCTGTGGAAATCGACGATGAATCAGACAGCTACTTCTACATTCTCGTATCCGACGGTATGGGCGGACATGAAAAGGGCGAAGAAGCCAGCGAGCTCCTCCTGAAATGTATTTCGGATTCATTCATGGATGGAAGGATCAGTCCGGAAAACGCGGAAGAAAATCTCAGGAAGCTCGTTTATGAAGTAAGCTGCACGCTTAACATGCGGGGAATCGAAGAGAATCAGGAGCGTATCCTCGGATGCACATTGACAGGAGTCATATGGATAGGGGCAAGGACATACCTTGTAAATGCCGGAGACAGCCGTACATACCGTCTCAGAAGCGGCATCCTCAAGCAACTGACAACAGACGATACTGAGAGAGGTATAACAGGAGATGAAAACGCAAGCAAGCTCCTGCTTAACGCAATAGGCGGCGGCAGTCACGGCAGGCTCACCGTTGAAGATATCACGGACAGGATCATGGAGGGAGATACGATTCTCGTATGTTCTGACGGACTTACCGACATGGTTGACGACGAAGGCATAGAAGAAATCCTGTGCAGAAATGAACGGCCGGCTGAAAGCCTGGTGGAAACGGCCAACAGGAACGGAGGGGCTGACAATATATCCGTTATCGTCGCACATCTTGAAAACTGATTACAAAAAAATAAGGATTGAGCAGTCAATCCTTATTTTTTTGTAGTGTTTTATAGCCCAAATGGTTGATAAGTCTGCATATTATCACTATTTTTGCGGGATTGTTAAGAATTGTAAACTAAAACATATTAATCACACATAACATGCAGAACAAATTGCAGGAACTGACAGACAAACTCTACAATGAGGGACTGTCAAAAGGCAAGCAGGAAGGTGAGGAACTTCTTGCAAAGGCAAAGGTGCAGGCCGAGGAAATGATCGCCAAGGCTCAGGCAGAAGCTGCTCAGATCGTAGCAGCTGCCCAGAAGCAGGCTGACGAAATCAAGACCAAGGTAGCATCTGACATCAGAATGGCATCAAGCCAGAGTCTTGCAGCTACAAGAAACGACATCGAGACACTCGTTGTCGGCAAGATGACGGATGAAGCCGTAAAGAAGGCTCTGACATCAGCCGAGTTCGTCAAGGAACTCATCCAGGCTGTAGCAGCAAAGTTCACTACAGAAGGACCTGTAGACCTTGCGCTCATTCTTCCTGAAAGTCTTCAGAAGGAGCTTGAGCCGTTTGTCAACAATGAACTCGCCAAGATACTTGGCGCTGGCGTAGAAGCGTCATTCTCCAAGAAGGTAAGCGGCGGATTCAAGATCGGCCCTAAGAACGGAGGATATTTCGTAAGCTTCACAGATGAGACCTTCAATGAGCTCATCGCTGAATACCTCAGACCGGCAACAAAGAAGATTCTCTTCGGATAATGAACAACTACGTATACATAATAGCAGGACTTCCGGATTTCACTCCAGACTGGAGACATGGCGGAGAAAGTCTTGACGGATACCTTCAGCAGATTCACGAGCTTCTGTCAGCAAAGGACAACGAAGTTGTGAATTTTGTGGCTGACGGCTTCGACAAGGACAAGATCGGCTATGAGTTCTACAAGGAGGCGCTTTCGCACCGCATGGGATTCATCCGAGACTTCTTCCAGTTTGACCTGAACGTAAGGAATCAGAAGGTCGGATATCTCAACAACGCTTTGGGAAGGTCTCCAGAAAAGGATATCCTTTCAATGAGGGATCCTGAAGCTGAAGATACCGGACTCGAGCCTGAAGCGCCGGAATTCAAGGAGCAGGCAAGACTTCAGTCTATCCTTGAAGGAAACGACATCCTCGCCAGAGAGAGAGGCATCGACGACCTGTATTGGGACAAGATCGATGAACTCACTCTTTTCGATTATCTCAACTTCGACAAGATCCTTGGTCTGGTAGCAAAGATGATGATAATCAGAAGGTGGCTCATCCTTGATGAGCAGACCGGACGCGACATGTTCAAGAGACTTGTCGACGAAGTCAGAGGCACATTCAAAGGTGTTGAATACAACGAAAACAAATAAAATACTATAACATGAAAACAACAGGAAAGGTTACGGGTATCGTATCCAACCTTGTGACTGTAGAAGCAAACGGTCCGGTGTCGCAGAACGAGATCTGTTACATTACCGTAGGTGACACAAAGCTCATGGCCGAGGTCATCAAGGTAAACGGAAAGAACGCAGCAGTACAGGTATTCGAAAGTACCCGCGGACTCAAGAACGGTGACACCGTAGAGTTTGAAGACAGGATGCTCGAGGCTACTCTCGGACCAGGCCTTCTCTCAAACAGCTACGACGGTCTTCAGAACGACCTCACCACAATGACAGGTGTGTTCCTCAAGAGAGGAGAATACACCGATCCTCTCAACCATGAGAAGCTTTGGGATTTCACTCCTGTCGCCAAGCCAGGTGACAAGGTAGTGGCAGCAGACTGGCTGGGAGAAGTGAAGGAAGGCTGGCTTCCTCACAAGATCATGGTTCCTTTTGCATTCAAGGGCGAATACACAGTAAAGACAGTCGCTCCTGCAGGTCAGTACAACATCGACAAGGTCGTTGCTGTACTTACTGACGCTTCAGGAGAAGATGTAGAGGTGACCATGTGGCAGAAATGGCCTGTAAAGGTCGCCATCAAGGGATATAAGGAAAAACCAAGACCATCGAAGATCATGGAGACAGGTGTACGCGCAATCGACACCCTCAACCCTATCGCGGAAGGTGGTACAGGCTTCATCCCTGGACCTTTCGGATGTGGAAAGACTGTGCTCCAGCATGCTATCGCGAAGCAGGGAGACGCTGACGTGATCCTAATGGCAGCCTGCGGAGAGCGTGCAAACGAGGTTGTGGAGATCTTCGCCGAGTTCCCTGAACTCATCGACCCTCATACAGGACGTCACCTGATGGAGCGTACAACCATCATCTGTAACACATCAAACATGCCTGTTGCAGCTCGTGAGGCATCCGTTTATACAGCGATGACAATCTGCGAGTACTACCGCGCAATGGGACTCAAGGTCCTTCTCCTTGCTGACTCCACTTCACGTTGGGCTCAGGCTCTCCGTGAGATGTCAAACCGTATGGAGGAGCTCCCGGGTGCAGACGCATTCCCTGTCGATCTCTCAGCCATCATCTCGAACTTCTATGCCCGTGCAGGTATGGTAGTCCTCAACAACGGCCTGACAGGTGCAGTCACATTCATCGGTACGGTATCACCAGCCGGCGGTAACCTCAAAGAGCCGGTTACAGAGTCTACAAAGAAGGCTGCAAGATGCTTCTACGCACTCGAGCAGAACCGTGCAGACCAGAAACGCTACCCTGCGGTAAACCCTATCGACTCATACTCAAAGTATCTCGAGTACCCTGAGATCCGTCAGTACCTCAATGAGACCATCATGCCTGGCTGGGTCGAGATGGTAGAGAAGACCAAGAACATCATCCGCAAGGGTAAGGAAGCAAACGACCAGATCAACATCCTCGGTGACGACGGTGTTCCTATGAGCTATCATGAGATCTTCTGGAAGTCAGAGCTCGTGGACTTCGTGATCCTCCAGCAGGATGCTTTCGATGACATCGACGCCCTCTGCCCTATCGAAAGACAGAAATACATGCTCGAACTAGTGATGGGCATCTGTGACCGCGAATTTGAATTCGAAGACTTCGAAGAGTGCCGCAAGTACTTCAAGGAGCTGATCAATGCTCTCAGACAGATGAACTACTCGATCTTCAAGAGCGAACGATTCTATGAATATCAGGAAAAACTCAATAATCTTCTAAGCAATGGCAAATAAGGCATTTCAGAAAATATACACCCAGCTGGAGGCCATCACAAAGGCAACCGTATCGCTCAAGGCGACTGGTGTATCAAACGACGAGCTGGCGCTCGTAGACGGCCGCCTTGCTCAGGTAGTTAAGACAAAAGGCGACCTCGTGACTCTCCAGATCTTTTCAGGCACAGAGGGCATCCCTACCGATGCAGAGGTCGTATTCCTCGGTGGTGCGCCTACCCTTAACGTAAGCGACGATCTTGCAGGACGTTTCTTCAACGCTTATGGTGAGCCTATCGACGGCGGTCCTGCAGTTGACGGCAAGACAGTTGAGATCGGCGGTCCTTCAGTAAACCCATACAAGAGAAAGCAGCCTTCACAGCTGATTCCTACCGGTATCGCAGGTATCGACCTCAACAACACCCTTGTATCAGGACAGAAGATTCCGTTCTTCGCTGACCCTGACCAGCCATACAACAATGTGATGGCTCAGGTTGCTCTCCGCGCCGACGTAGACAAGATCATCCTCGGAGGTATGGGTCTTTCAAACGACGACTACCTCTACTTCAAGCAGGAGTTCGAGGCAGCAGGTGCACTCGACAAGATCATCTCTTTCGTAAACACAACAGAGCAGCCTCCTGTAGAGCGACTCCTCATTCCGGACATGGCGCTTACTGCAGCCGAGTACTTCGCAGTTGAAAAGAACGAGAAGGTTCTCGTGCTCCTGACAGACATGACCCTCTATGCCGATGCGCTCTCAATCGTATCTAACCGTATGGACCAGATTCCTTCAAAGGACTCGATGCCAGGCTCTCTCTATTCAGACCTTGCAAAGATCTATGAGAAGGCTGTGCAGCTTCCTGACGGTGGTTCAATCACCATCATTGCAGTGACCACCCTCAACGACGGAGACATCACCCATGCGATTCCGGACAACACCGGTTATATTACAGAGGGACAGCTCTTCCTTCGTACCGACCCGGATTCTGGAAAGGTCATCATCGACCCGTTCCGTTCGCTTTCACGTCTGAAGCAGCTCGTACAGGGCAAGAAGACAAGAAAGGACCACGGTCAGGTGATGAATGCTTCTGTACGTCTGTACGCAGACGCCCAGAACGCAAAGACCAAGCTCGAGAACGGTTTCGACCTCAGTGACTACGACGAAAGATGCCTCAAATATGCAAAGGCATATGCAACAAGACTTCTCGCGATCGATGTAAACCTCAAGATCGACGAGATGCTTGACACAGCATGGGAACTCTTCGGAACATACTTCACTCCGGCTGAGACAGGTATCAAGCAGGAACTTATCGACACATACTGGAAAAAATAACATATGGCAATTAAATTCCAATATAATAAGACATCTCTGAACAACTTGAACAAACAGCTCAAGATGCGCAAGAATGCCCTTCCTACCTTGAAGAACAAGGAGTCGGCTCTTCGTCTTGAGGTGAAGAAGGCCAAGGACTATTCGGAGAAGCTTATTGAGGATCTTGATGCCGCTCTGAAGAAATACGACTATCTCGCAGCACTCTGGAACGAATTCCAGCCTAATCTGATCTCTATCGTGGATGTAGACCTCTACACCGTCAAAGTAGCCGGTGTAAAGACTCCAGCTTTGGGAGAGATCAAGTATGAGATACACGAGTTCAACGCATTCAACTGTCCTGCATGGTACGCAGACGGAGTAGCGATACTCAAGGAACTCTCAAGACTGGGAATAGAATCAGAGGTCTATCTGGAGAAGGCACGTATTCTGGATTTCCAAAGGAAGAAGACCACTCAGAAGGTAAACCTTTACGAAAAGGTCCAGATTCCGGGATATCAGGAGGCAATCAGAAAGATCAAACGATACATGGAAGACGAGGAGAACCTCTCCAAGGCAGCTTCCAAGATCGTGAAGAGCAGACATGCTCTTGAAGAAGAAGAGGAGGAACAGACAGCATGATCATAAGAATGACAAAATACTCCTTCATTCTCCTAAGCGGAGAGAAGGACGGCTTCCTGGAGCAGCTTCAGGAGCTTGGAGTCGTTGATATCACGCGTTCTGTAAAACCTGTGGATCAGGACTCTTCTGAAATGCTCGCAAAGGCAACCAAGGCAAGAAAGACCATCGAGTTCCTTGAAGGCATTGACTACACTAAAGACGCGGATCATGAAGCTATCGCAAAGACCACTGCAACTGTAGAGGGAAGTCCTGTAGAGTTTGTGGAAGGATGCAAGGCAAGAATCAGCGCACTTGAATCGGACCTTGCAAACGCCTTGAAACAGGCCAACGCAAGAGCTCCATGGGGAGAATTTGACAAGGCAGCACTTGACGGACTCGCCGACCTCGGCTATAAAGTCAGATACTATTGCGTGGACGAGAAGAGATTCGCTCCAGAGTGGGCAGAACTCCATCCTCTCCAGGTTGTTTCGGACTACAACAAGAAAGTTTGGTTTGTAACCGTATCTCATAAAGACGAGGATTATTCATTCCCTGTACAGGAAACTGCTGCACCGGAAGGAACAGCAGCACAGGCAAAGGCAGAAGCTGAAGAAATCAGAAAGGAGATCATCAAGTGCAAGGCCGGACTTATGAATGCCAAGGATTATATTCCTGCAATCAAGGAGTCATGCAACAGCGACCTTGTAGAACTTGACAGATATCTTGCAGACAATGCTGCTGCTGCAGCAGCAGAAGACATGCTTACAGTCTTTACAGGTTTTGCTCCTTCTGAAAACGACACAGAGCTTGTTGAAGCATTTGAAAAGATGGACATCCTCTATATCAAGGAAGATGCAGTACAGGAAGACAACCCACCTATCAAGCTGAAGAACAACTGGTTCACGCGTCAGTTCGAAGTCTTCACCGAGATGTATGGTATGCCTGTATACACAGAGTTTGACCCTACTCCGATCGTTGCACCGTTCTATCTGCTCTTCTTTGCAATGTGTATGGGAGATGCAGGATACGGTATAATCCTGCTTCTTTTCGGACTTCTGCTCAGCAAAGGCATACTCAAGGTCGGAATGTTTGACGGACTCGGCAACATCATCTCGCTTCTCGGAGCAGGAACTATCCTTGTCGGCACAGTACTGGGAACATTCTTCGGCACAAGCCTCTTTGACGCGGCATGGGTACCGCAGTGGCTGAAGAGCTGCATGATTGTAGGAGACATCGAAATCGTCGGCATCGGAGTCCTGAACATCCAGATGATTCTTGCGATGGGTATCGGTATCTTCCACATCTGCCTTGCCATGACAGTCAAGGCGATCTGCTATACAAAGCGTTTCGGAATCAAGGAGAACATAGCTACATGGGGATGGCTTCTGCTTATCGTCGGAGGAGTTGTCCTTGCACTCCTCGGAATCGGCAAGATCCTCTCTCCAGAAGCGATGAAATGGGCTGTAATTGGAGTCGGTGGAATATCTGCACTCGCGATCTACATCTTCAACACTCCGGGAAGAAACCCTCTGGTAAATATCGGAGCCGGTCTCTGGGACACTTACAATATGGCGACAGGTATCCTCGGTGACGTACTCAGCTACCTCCGTCTCTTCGCACTCGGACTTGCCGGTGGAATGCTTGGACAGGCATTCAACAACCTTGCGGTCTCTGTAAAGGGAGACAGCCTTGTGACATGGCTTCCATTCGTACTGATTCTTATAATCGGTCACGTGATGAACATCATGCTCTCAGGCCTTGGAGCTTTCGTACATCCTATGCGTCTGACATTCATGGAATACTTCAAGAATGCAGGATATGAAGGAAAGGGTGCGGCCTACAATCCGCTCACAACAAACAAAGAATAATTTATAAATAACAAAAAATAACATTATGAACACAATTGAATTACTCGGTTACATCGGCCTCGCTCTCATGCTTGGTCTTTCATTCGTAGGTAGTGCTATCGGCACAACTATCGCCGGAAACGCAGCTGAAGGCGCGCTCAAGAAGAATCCGGACGGAGCTACCAACTACATGGTCCTTTCTGCGATGCCAGCATCACAGGGTCTTTACGGTTTCGTAGCATTCTTCGTATGGATCGGTAAGGATTTCGCAGCTGACGGTCTCTCGATCTTCGCTATCGGTCTTGCAGCAGGTGCAGCATTCTTCTTCTCTGCTCTTCGTCAGGGTCAGGTCTGTGCAAATGGTATCATCGGTATCTCACAGGGCCACGACGTCTTCACAAAGACTCTTATCTACGGTGCGCTTCCTGAGCTTTACGCCATCCTCGCATTCGTTGCAGCATTCATGGCATAAACAACCGGTAATTACCGACAAAAAAAAACTGCTTGTGGAATTCCACAAGCAGTTTTTTTATTTATAAACTTTATTTTAATACTCATCCGGAGCGTACTTGAACGGATCGAGTGGTGATGTGTAATCGCAGTAGTCTGACTCGACGAAGAAGCGCTTGAGCTCGATCTCTGCATTCTCAAGGGAGTCTGAAGTATGGACGATGTTCTCCTGTGCGCTGAGGCTGAAATCACCACGGATAGTTCCTGGTACAGCCTTGCTTGCCTTTGTTGCACCAGCCATATCGCGTACAACCTGTACTGCGCTGTAGCCTTCCCAGCAGCAGAGGATTACAGGAGCTGCCATCATTCCGTCACGGAGCCAAGGGAAGAAAGGTCTGTCAAGAAGATGAGCATAATGAACCTTGAGGATTTCCTCATCAAGCTGAACCATCTTCATGGCTACAAGCTTAAGTCCTCTCTTTTCAAATCGTGAAATAACTTCGCCTACAAGTCCTCTCTGAAGACATCCCGGCTTAAGAATTACAAGTGTTCTTTCCATAAAAGCTATAAATGTGTTATTAATTTCAGTCAAACATCCTGCAAGATAGTAAAATATTCCCTTTAATAAAAATATAAATGTTATCTTTGTACAAAAGATATGATAATGAGCTACAAGATTAAGAAAGATGCCGTGTGCGGAATGATCGGCTACGGCAGTTGGGCTACAGCTCTTGTATATACCTTACATGCAAACAGACAGAACGTCTGGTGGCACATCCGCAATCAGGAGGTACTCGAATCTATCCAGACTGAAGGCAGGAACGCCAAGTATCTGAGCGACATAGATTTTGACAGGGAATATATAAACGCAACTGATGACATCAACGAAGTCGTAAGGAATTCCGACATCATTATCATTGCGGCACCTTCTGCATACCTGAAGGATTTCCTGAAAGACCTTACAGAACCTCTTGACGACAAGTTCATCCTTTCAGCGACAAAGGGCATCATTCCGGATGACTACAAGACCATAACAGAATTCTTCAGAGACACATACAATCTGTCATACGACCACCTTGGTCTCATATCCGGTCCTTCACACGCGGAGGAGGTGTCCAGAAACAAGCTTTCATATCTTACGGTAGCCAGTACCGACGAAGAGAACGGAAAGATCATCGGATCAAGATTCGCGACATCCAGCCTGCAGATAAGATTTTCAAACGACATATACGGTATCGAATATGCCGGTATCCTGAAGAACATATATGCATTGGCGGGCGGCCTTGCAGCAGGACTTGGCTATGGAGACAACTTCAGGGCAGTGCTTACAGCGGCAGGTGCTCAGGAGATGACAAGATTCATCAATGAGAGCTACCCTTTCGAAAGAAACACCATGCAGTCTGCATATCTGGGTGACCTTCTTGTGACGTCATATTCGACATTCAGCCGCAACAGACGACTTGGACAGCTGATCGGTCACGGAAATACAGTCAAGAGTGCCCTCAACGAAATGACGATGATCGCAGAAGGATACTTCGCTGCCGAATGTATCAAGCACATCAACGAAAGGCACAACATCCACATGCCGATTGCAGATATGGTATATGATGTGCTTTACAGAAGGGCTAATCCTAGAAGAAGAATGAAGGAACTTACTACACAGCTTTAAATATCATGAAAGGTAAAATTATAGGAATCACTGCAGGAATTCTGGCGCTGGCGCTGGCCGGATTCATTTTCTTCAAGTTCTATTTCGTATTCGGCGAAGGTGTCAAGGCCGGTGAGCTGAACTTTGTAGTATACAAGGGATATGTCTTCAAGACATATGAAGGACGCGCAATCCAGGCCGGATTCGGAAAGGGTAAAGGAACTAATGCCGGAGCCATACAGTCATACGAATTTGACTTTTCGATTACTGACGAGGCTGTTGCCGATTCTCTTATGAGATGCGGAGGCAAGATGGTGGAGCTGCACTATAAGGAATATCTCGGTACTCTTCCATGGAGGGGAAAACAGAAATATATAGTAGACAGGATAGTATCAGTACGAGACATTTAATCAGATACATATGAAGAAGACTTATATGATCCTGGGCCTGCTGTGCCTGGGATTGACTTTGTCAGCACAGACCGGCATAATAGACACACGTCCTGCAAACCCGCAGGATGGAAAGATATTGTCAATGGAGGAAACCATACTTTCGCGGGAGCTCTCCCCTGCCAACCTCTATTGCACATGGGACGACAACGGAACCCTTCTGGTCAACAAGGAAGGTAGATGGTACGCCCATGACCTGAGGACCGGAGAATCAAAGGAATATGTTCCAAACGCTTCAAAAGCAATGAGTGCATATACAGAAGGTAAGAGCCTTTGGCTCCGCGACATGGAAGGCAACGTGAAGCCTATAGCAGAAAGCGAAGACTCTGACATCACATACGGCCAGTTCGTCAGCCGTAATGAGTTCGGAATAGACGGAGGCATATTCTGGTCTCCGGACAGCACGAAGATCGCATTCTACAGAAAGGATGAATCGAAGGTCACCTCCTTCCCTCTCCTGGACATAACCACACGTACCGGCAGCCTCAAGGAAATAAAGTACCCGATGGCAGGCATGGATTCTGAAAACGTACAGCTTTGGATATATGATATTGCAGAAGGCACAACCGCCCGCATAGAAGGCGGTGACTTCGGATATGACACATACCTTACAAACGTGACATGGTCACCTGACGCATCGAAGATCTACATACAGGTGCTGGACAGAAGCCAGAAGCATCAGAAGCTCAATTCATATGATCCTTCCGACGGCAGCCTTGTCAGCACAATACTGACTGAGGACAATGAGAAGTACGTAGAGCCGTTCGATCCGCTTTACTTCATCAAAGGCAGCAATGAATTCTTCCTTTACCGTACCGCCAACCGTGACGGATACAGGAATCTCTACCTGGCTGATGACAACGGCAGCATACGAAGACTTACAGCAGTCGATGCAGACGTGGAGTATGTAGGAAATGACGGCAGGTATATCTACTATACTTCAGCAGAGGTATCCCCTATTGAGAACCACCTTTTCAGAATCGAAGTGAAAGGATTGAAGAAAGGCATTGCCAAAGCAACTTTCGGAAAACCTCAGAGACTTACTACGGAATCAGGATGGCATGACATTGCGATGAACCCTGACTGCACTCATTTCACAGATTCGTGGAGCAGCCTTTCGGTACCACGTGTCATCGACCTCTGTACGGCAGATGGAAAGACCGTCAGAAACCTGCTTACAGCAGAGGATCCGACCATGGATTACGCATATACGGAAATAAGCCTCGGTACAGTGAAAAGCGCAGACGGAAAGTATGACAACTATTACCGTCTCATCAAGCCGAAGGACTTTGACCCATCAAAGAAGTACCCGGTAATCGTATATGTCTACGGCGGACCGCATTCGCAGATGGTGCAGAACACATACATGGGACTGCTCCGCAGATGGGAAATGTACATGGCACAGAGAGGATATCTCGTCTACGTACAGGACAACAGAGGCACGCAGAACCGTGGTCTCGCATTCGAGCAGGCGATCCACGGACAGTGCGGACAGGCAGAGATGGCTGACCAGATGGAGGGAGTGAAGATGCTTATGGAACTTCCGTACGTCGACAGCGACCGCATCGGAGTACATGGCTGGAGCTACGGTGGCTTCATGACGATATCACTCATAACCAACTATCCTGATGTATTCAAGGTAGGTGTGGCAGGAGGTCCTGTGATCGACTGGAAATGGTACGAGGTCATGTATGGAGAAAGATACATGGACCATCATGAACGTAATCCGGAGGGCTATGCGAAGACCAGCCTCATCAACAAGGCAAAGGATCTCAAGGGCAAGCTTCTGATCTGCCAGGGTGCGATAGATCCGGTGGTAGTTTGGGAACACAGCCTGAGCTTCATACGCGAATGTATAAAGAACAATGTACAGGTGGACTACTTCCCTTATCCATGTGCTGAGCACAATGTCATGGGCAAGGACAGGGTACACCTCCACGACAAGATATCGATGTATTTTGAGGATTATCTTTAATTAACGTATCTGACTATGGGAATGAAATCTATAAAGGATATATATAAGATCGGCAAAGGCCCCTCAAGCAGCCATACCATGGGACCCTTCAAGTCGGTAAGACATTATGTGAACCATCATACCGAGGCCCGCAAGATTCTTGTAACCTTATATGGTTCATTGGCTGCGACAGGCAAGGGCCACCTTACAGATTGGGCATGCGAAGACGCATTCCGCGACGGGACTGTAGCTATCGTATGGAAGCCGAAGGAACTCCTTCCAATGCATCCTAACGGAATGAAGGTAGGAGTCATAGGAACAGACGGAGAGGTAAGTGACGAATGGACATACTACAGCATCGGAGGTGGAGATATCGTATGTATCGAAAATCCTATCGAGGCCGAAGGCGGAGAAGAAGTCTATGACCTCACTACCATGAAGGAGATAATGGACTGGTGCAACGCCAACGGTAAATCATACTGGGAATATGTCGAAGAGAGAGAAGGAAGAAACAGCGGAGTATGGGAGCATCTTGAGAATGTCTGGAAGGTGATGCGCGCTGCTGTCGAGCGCGGCATCGACCAGGAAGGCTCGCTTCCTGGTCCTCTCAATCTTCGCCGAAAGGCGTCAAGCTACTTCATCAGGGCTGAAGGCTACAGCGACGTACTCCGTACAAGAGGACTCATATTCGCATATGCCCTTGCAGTCAGCGAGGAGAATGCAAGCGGAGGAACAATCGTGACAGGTCCGACATGCGGTTCATGCGGAGTTCTCCCCAGCGTACTTTTCCACATGCAGAAATTCTATAATTTCAGCGACCAGAGAATCATCAGAGCGCTTGCCACGGCTGGTATCTTCGGTACAGTAGTAAAATACAACGCTTCGGTTTCCGGAGCTGAAGTCGGCTGTCAGGGGGAGGTCGGCGTAGCCTGCGCCATGGCAGCGGCAGCTGCAGCGCAGCTTATGGGCGGAAGCCCCTCTCAGATAGAATATGCGGCAGAAATGGGTCTGGAGCACCATCTTGGACTTACATGTGACCCGGTTTGCGGTCTTGTGCAGATTCCATGTATAGAACGTAACGCCTATGCTGCAGCGCGTGCATTGGATGCAGCTATCTACTCGATGTACACAGACGGCCGTCACCGTGTATCATTCGACAAGGTCGTGAAGGTAATGAAGGAGACCGGCAAGGACCTCCCTTCAGTATACAAGGAGACCAGCGAAGGCGGACTTGCGAAACATCTATAAGACTATATCACATGGCCGGACGTAAATTTGACACATGCTTTTTCGAGCGTTACGCTCGGCACACTCTCGAGACTTTCCTCGGGAGCAGGTTTTCAGCGCTGATAAATGAAGACAGACCTGACCTTCAGATGCCGGACAAATCCCTTGGAATCGAAGTCACCAGGGCAATGGAACCCAGAAAGGACGTTGCACAGGATCTCCTGTTGGAGATGGCTGGTGTGGAATCCCCTGCCGACAATGACGATGAGATGGGTCAGATCATCAGGACGGGTTACGGTTACGGTCTTCAGGAAGGACGATATGTCGGCCGATTGGAATACGAATATTGGCGTCTTGCCCAGCCGCTCAGGCGCATAATCGAAAGCAAGGTCGGAAAGGTAGGTTCAGGTTTCTACGGAGATTTCGAAGAATACGGTCTGTACATCTTCTGTAAGGATCATCTCTCGGAGGAAGAGGTCAGACTCACAATGGAATACACCTGCGACCTTCAGCGCCATCTGGACATAAGATATTCAAAGCTGTATATATCACTGATAGACAGGCTGTATGTCTGCGACCTAAATACCATAGACAGGCCTGAGCATCATACAAAATGCACATCTTACGACATCAGCCGCAAGATGTGCAAGGATTTCTTTCTAAAATCTTTGGACTAAATACAAAATTCCCGGATGTGGCTCGCTCCGCAGGAGCATAGGAAAATGCTCCGCTCGCGCACATCCGGGAATTTTGGATATATTAAAGATTAGCTGTTTTGGCAGCTACTTCTCCGGCCACCTTCGCGTAGTCCTCGGTGCTGTCTGCGAAGAGGATTCCGCGTGAAGAGTTGATGAGAAGGCCGCCGTGATCATTCGATCCATGGGCTATCACCTCTTCGGCAGAGCCACCCTGAGCTCCTACTCCAGGAACTAGGAAGAAGTTATCAGGACAGAAACTGCGGAGCTCTTCAAGTTTGTCTGCCTTTGTCGCACCGACCACGAACATCATGTTGTCAGGTGTGGAAATCTCCATCATTTCCTCCATCACTGCCTGATAGAGAGGCTTGCCATCCTTCTGTGCAGTCTGGAACTGATATGCGGAAGCATTTGATGTCAAAGCAAGTACGATGGCCCACTTATCCTTGTACTCAAGGAACGGAGTCACGCTGTCCGCACCCATATACGGAGCGATTGTAACAGCATCAAAATCCATTTCCTCGTAGAATGCCTTGGCATACATCTTCGCAGTATTTCCGATATCGCCTCTCTTTGCATCTGCAATGAGGAAGATTTCAGGATATTTGCTTCTGATATAATCCACTGTTGCGTCCAAAGCCCTCATTCCGTCAATGCCGTAGCACTCATAGAATGCAAGGTTTGGTTTATAGGCTACGCAGTGTGCAGCTGTCGCATCAATGATCGCCTTGTTGAACTCGATGATGGAACGTGCCTTGCCTTTATACAGTTCGCCCTTGATTGCGAGTTCACCATGTTTCGCCAGTGCCTTTACATGCTCCGGCATCTTATCAAAATCTACATCCAGGCCCACGCAAAGCATGCTCTTCTTAGCCTGAATCTGCTCGAATAATTCCTTTCTATTCATAATAATCAATAATATCTATAGAATAATGCGATGGCTTCCATGCCGGCAAAGAGCTGCTTGAGAAGATAGCTTTCGTTCGGCGAATGAATCGTGTCACGTTCGAGACCGAAGCCCATAAGGAGAGGATCAATCTCAAGAATACGCTGAAGATCTGCAAGGATAGGAATCGAACCACCACCTCTTGACGGTACCGGCTCTATGCCATATACCTCAGTCATAGCCTTCTCCGCTGCCTTGTAGGCAGGAGAAGATATAGGAATCAGGAAGCCGTCACCTCCGTGGTGTGGGATGACCTCGACCTTTACATAGTCAGGTGCTATAGCAAGGAAATGGTCAGTAAAGAGTTTTGTGATAGTAGCGCTGTCCTGGTTCGGAACCAGACGCATCGATATCTTTGCATGAGCCACCGAAGGAAGTACTGTCTTCGCACCTTCGCCGATGTATCCTCCCCAGATGCCGTTCACATCGAGGCACGGGCGGATACCCGTACGCTCAAGAGTGCTGTATCCGGCCTCTCCCTTCACTTCCTTGATATCAAGGAATTCCTTGTACTCTTCCATATCGAATGGAGCACGGGAAAGCTTTGCCCTGTCTTCGTCTGAAAGTTCAACGACATCGTCATAGAAACCTTTGACGGTGATGTGTCCGTCCTTATCGATAAGAGAAGATATCATGTCGCAAAGGACATTGATCGGATTGGCTACTGCACCACCGTAATGTCCTGAATGGAGATCCTTGTTAGGTCCTGTGACCTTTACCTCGACATAAGAGAGTCCGCGCATGCCACAGTTGATCGAAGGAACTGATTCTGAAATCATTGTCGTGTCTGATACAAGGATGATGTCGGCCTTGAGCATTTCCTTGTTGGCCTTTGCCCACGCTGCCAGAGAAGGACTTCCAATCTCCTCCTCGCCCTCAAGGATAAACTTGACATTATGTTTCAGACCGCCTTCGCGGACCATGAACTCGAATGCCTTGATATGCATGAAAAGCTGTCCCTTGTCGTCATTTGCTCCTCGTGCATAGATGGCTCCGTTACGGATTTCCGGCTCGAACGGGTCAGAATGCCAGAGCTCGATCGGATCGACAGGCTGGACATCATAATGGCCATAGACTAGGACTGTAGGAAGCGAAGGGTCTACCATCTTCTGTCCGAATACAACAGGATGGCCTGTAGTCGGATAAACAGCAGCCTCATCTGCTCCTGCTTCCATAAGCAGCTCCACGAGTCTTTCTGCGCAACGCTGCATATCAGGCTTATGCTGCTCAAGTGAGCTCACTGAAGGAATCCTGAGAAGAGAGAAAAGCTCTTCAAAGAATCTTTCCTTATGTGTTTCAATATAAGTCTTCATATATCTTGATTATTAGTTTATTTCTTTCCACGTCTGAAGAAGAACGACTTCTGTTCCTTCTTCCTTTCAATATCCCTTTCCACGAATACCTTTTCAAGATTCTTCGGATCGAGACCTGTATAGTACATGACAGAAGAAGTCGTCATCGGGGTAGGTGTAAAATCCTGTACCTGGTCCATATAAAGTCCCTGAAGGGCAGGCTTGCGTGCAAGACGCTGCATTTCGCGCATTCCGCAGCCGGGATGACCGGATATGAAGTAAGGCACAAGTTCGCACTTTCTTCCGCTTGACGCCACTATCCTGTCAAATTCAGTACGCAGGCGTTCAAAGAGGGCGAATGACGGCTTTGCCATAAGCTTGAGGACACTGTCTTCCGTATGTTCAGGAGCCACCTTGAGACGTCCTGACGTATGTTCAAGAATCAGTTCCTTCAGGTATGGATATGATGTCTCATCCACGAATCCCTTTTCATCGAGGAAGAGGTCATAGCGGATACCGCTTCCGATGTAAGCATGTCTTATGCCCTTGATGTCTGCGATACGCTCGTAGAGCTTGAGCAGACGTTCGTGCGAACGGTCCATGTTTCTGCACGGGCTTGGAAAAAGACAGGACTTGCGACGGCATTTTGCACAGAGTTCCGGATTCTTTCCGCGCATTCCATACATGTTCGCCGTCGGTGCACCGACGTCCGAAATGTTTCCGGCGAAGCCGGGAAGGTCCTTCAGACCTTTTATTTCCTTGAGGATGGAATCTTCGCTTCGGGACTGTATGAACTTGCCCTGATGGGCTGCTATAGTGCAGAAGTTGCAGCCTCCGAAGCATCCGCGATGGGTATTGATCGAAAACTTGATCATCTCGAATGCAGGAATGTGCTTGCCCTTATATCGAGGATGAGGAAGCTTGGTGAACGGGAGATCCCAGAACGAATCCATCTGTTCCTGGGTTGCAGGAGGCCAGGTAGGGTTTATCTGGACATAACCGTTTCCTGCAGGCTCCACAAGTACCGGAGGCTGTAGCATATTAGCATATGTCTCTATCACATGGAAGTTTTCAGCAAATGCCACCTTGTCCTTGCAGCAACGCTCGTATGAGTTCAGGATAACTGCATCCTTCGTACGGCAACGTCCGTCCATATAGAAGCCCAGCTGAGGTATCTTCCTGATTTCATTTACATTACGTCCTGATTCGATAGCTCTTGTGAATTCTATCATCGTCCTCTCCCCCATTCCGTAACAGAGCCAGTCTGCACCGCTGTCAACAAGAATTGAAGGTTTCAGGGTGTCCTGCCAATAATCATAATGGGTGACACGTCTGAGGGATGCTTCGATTCCTCCTATGATTACCGGAATATCCGGATATATCTGCTTAAGAATCTTAGTATAGACCGTGACTGCATAATCCGGTCTCTGGCCGGCCTTTCCTTCAGGAGTATACGCGTCATCACTTCTGAGACGCTTGGCGGCAGTATAATGATTCACCATCGAATCCATCGCACCGCTGTTGACACCGAAATAAAGTCGCGGAGCACCGAGCTTTCGGAAATCACGAAGGTCATCCCTCCAGTTAGGCTGAGGTACGACAGCCACCCTGTATCCATGTTTCTGGAGCCACCTCGCAATGACAGCCGTACCGAAGGACGGATGGTCGATGAAGGCATCGCCTGTAAAGAGGATGACATCGATGTAATCCCATCCCAACGCCTTGACCTCCTTGATCGAGGTCGGTATCATATATGCAACTGTTACTGCCATATTGTCCAAATCGTACAAATTTAATCAATAATTCCATACGATCGACATTAATCAGCACATAACAGGTCACATCAGACTTCTAAGATAGCGGACAAGATATAAAGCCATCGGTTTAAGGTTGTCTTCCGGCTTCTTTCTCTTAGCAAGGAGAAATATTACTGTCAGCACGACAAGATATGCTCCGCCTACGATAAAAAATGCCGCGCACCAGTTTCCGATGGCATTAGCAAGAATCATCACGAAACCGGCAGCAAACAAGCTCAACACAATCAGCAGAACCACCGTCATTGCAAGCAATGCGATGATTCTGCCGAAAGTAAGCGAAAGTCGCGAACTGATAAAATCCCAGAACATCATTCTTCCTCCAGAACTTCCTCGATCATATCAAGTCCTTCAGCAACTTTAGCTTTTGCTCTGCCGGCAACACCGGCTGCACCTTGCCTGATCTTGGCGCGGGTGTTCGCACCCGAATCCGGTGCCATGAAGAGAGCAGCTACCGCTCCTGCCGCAACTCCGGCAAAGAAGCATAACAATGACTTACCTGTATTCATAATTTCACGTATCTAAAAGTTAATGTCCGTTTTGTCATCCTAGGACGACAAAACGGACATTTTCAGAAACTATACCATTTCAGGCTCTTCTTATCTTTCTTCTGACTGAATTTACCGCTCGTGCGATGTTTCCTATTACTTTCTTACGAAGTTTCCGAGGAAGCAGATGAGATAAAAGTATCAGAAGTATTATCAGGATCGTTATTATCATATGACGTGCAACGGTTAAGTAATCCTGATCAGTACTGCAATTGGTGTGCCAAGCATTATCAGAAAGCGAAAAGCAGAGGAAGAACGAATACCATCACTACTCCCATGATGATCTGAAGCGGGAGACCTACCTTTATGAAATCCATGAATGTATATTGGCCGGCCGGCAGAACGAGGGCATTAGGCGGAGTTGAAAATGGAGATGCAAAGCACATTGAAGCTGCAACTGTCACTGCAAACAGGAACGGCAGAGGACTGACACCTATACCGATGGCACACTGAAGGGCAATAGGGGCCATAAGTACAGCTGTCACCGTATTGCTGATGAATATCGTCATCACTGATGTCGCGAAGTAGACTGCTGCAAGAGCGACGTATGGTCCGCTCGCTCCGAATGTATTTACAATGAAGTCAGCTATCATCGCAGATGCTCCTGTCTTCTCCAAAGCCGTAGACATAGGCAACATTGCAGCAAAGAGAACTATCGTCTGCCAGTTGATGGTCTTGTATGCAGCCTCGACACTCCTTACGCATCCTGTTATGACCATAAGGACCGCTGCCAGAAGCACAGCAGTGACTGGAGCTACAGGAATTGAATCCACACCCATCGCGACGATCATTCCGATCATGATCAAGGCTGCTATCGGAGCTTTGTAGTCAAGGGTAACCTTTGCAGCCTCCTGGAGAGGTTCACCAAGGACGACCCAGTTGTTCGATTCATTACGAAGTCGGGCGATATCCTTCCATGTACCCTGGACAAGAAGGACGTCGGAATCATGAATCTTCTCGGCACCGAGTCCCTGAAGAAGATAATCATTGTGTCTTCGTATACCGAGGACATTGATATTGAACTTGCTCCTGAAACCTGCTTCCTGGATCTTTCTTCCGATCATTGACGACGAAGGCATGATAAGGATCTCGGCGATTCCGATATCGTAGAAATCAAGGGATGTATTTGACGAACTTCCTTCGATTTCATCTGTATGGATATCAAGAAGACGAAGCTTGAAATCCTGGGCAAACTGGTGGACCTTTTCTGCATCTCCGGACAAATAGAGGACATCACCCTGCTGAATCACAAGCGTCGGAGACGCGAGCTGTTGGTTGACTGTACGCACAAACTTATTATGTCCTGTACTTCTTCTGAGCTCAAGTACGTTCAAGCCATACTGTCTGTAGATATCAAGGTCGATGATGGTCTTTCCCACTGCTTCGGAAGGACCGTTGATATGGACACGGAAAAGGTTTTCAGTCAATCCATACTCTTTTACAAGTTCATTCAACGATTTTCCTGATTTCTTCTTATCCTTGTCTTTAGCTTTTGGAGTAAGGAATATCTTTGTAAGCGGCATAAGTACGAGTATGCCTACAATCAAGGTCACCAGGCCTACAGGAAGGAAAGTAAAGAACGATATGTCCTGAACTGCTGATGAAACGACACCGTTTGCCTTTGCATTATGGAGGGTCTCCTGAATGATAAGGTTAGGAGGCGTACCGATCAATGTCATCATTCCTCCCATGCTGCTTGCGAAGGCAAGAGGCATCAGAAGACGACGCGGTGAAGTGCCTGCATACGCTGCCATACTCACTACAATCGGAAGCATAAGGGCTACTGTACCAGTATTGCTGACAAAACCACCGATGAGGGCAGTCACGAGCATTACCATGAGAAACAATCTGGTCTCGCTTGTACCTGCAAGCTTTATCACCTGGCCACCGATCATCTTGGCAAGGCCTGTCTGGAAGATACCTCCACCGACGATGAAGAGTCCTACCATCATTATGACGGTTGTGTTTGAAAATCCTGCGAGTCCCTCTGCAGGAGTAAGGATCTGAAAGAGCAGCAATGCAAGAAGAGCACAAAGGGCGACAAGGTCAGACCTCACTTTGCCACTGACAAAAAGTGCTGCTGAAATTAGAAGAATTATAAGTGTTACTAGCATATCCATTGATTAAAGTGCAAAATTACAAACTTTACAATAAAGAATCCAGCTGTAAATGTTAAACTTATGTTTCATATTTCGTTCCTTATGCGTAAATTTGTACGTCTTTATACTATATACCTATGCTACTATCTAAGGAAATCGCTGTAGAACTTAATCTCACAGGTTGCAAGTTGAAGCAGTTCCTGGCCGCAAAACTTCGCGAAATGGGCGTTCCGTTGACACCGGAACAGTTCATGCTTATTGACATTCTTTGGAACCAAGGGGAGATGACGCAACAGCAGCTTGCAGACAAGCTGCAGAAAGACAAGAATTCTGTCACCAAGCTCGTAGATGCAATAGAAAAGAAAGGCTTTGTTGTCCGTAAACAAAACCCGCACGACAGGCGTGCAAACACATTGGTACTCACTGAAAAAGCAAACGAGCTCAAACCTGGAGCAAAACAAAAAGGCATCTCAATCCTGGACCAGATATTGGAAGGTATCAGCGAAGACGAACTTCGCAGCTTCCTCTCCACCCTCCGCAAACTCAACGCCAACATGACCATTTGCGAGGCTAGCGAGAGCTAGCAAAACAAAACGACAGCCTGCTGATTCGAAGCGACATTGGCTCCCGAAAAGGGAAGGGGCCCACGAAGTGGGAAGGATCGCTTGAATCAGCAGGCTGTCGTTTTGTCGTGATTACATTCTTTCAGGAAGTGTAATACCAAGTATAGACATCGCCTTGCAAAGCACCTTTGCGATGGTCTCTACAAGAACGAGACGGTACTCAAGGAGAGCCTGGTTCTCTTCACGAAGGATAGGAGTATCATGGTAATACTGGTTGAACTCCTTTGCCAGCTCGTATGCATAGTTAGCAATGACCGCAGGTGAATGAGCTGCACCAGCCTCTGCCACCTTTGCAGGGAATGTATTGAGAATCTTTATGATACGTACTTCCTTAGGTGACAATGCAGAATCTGCCTTTACCGCAGATGCAACGTGTGCGACACCCTTCTCGTCTGCCTTGCGAAGGATAGACTTGATACGGGCATGGGTATACTGGATGAAAGGACCGGTATTACCGTTGAAGTCGATAGATTCCTTAGGGTCGAAGAGCATGGTCTTGCGAGGGTCAACCTTGAGGATGAAATACTTCAGGGCACCAAGGCTTATCATCTTGAAGAGTTCATCCTGTTCCTGTGCAGAAAGATTGTCGATCTTTCCAAGCTCGAGCGAAGTCTCCTTTGCAGTATTGTACATATCTGCGATAAGGTCATCGGCATCAACTACAGTTCCCTCACGAGACTTCATCTTTCCTTCAGGAAGCTCAACCATACCATATGAAAGGTGGTAGATGCTTTCTGCCCAATCGAATCCGAGCTTGCCGAGGATGAGCTTCAAAACCTGGAAATGGTAATTCTGCTCGTTACCTACGACATAGATATGCTCGTCAAGGCTATATTCTGCGAAACGCTGCTCTGCTGTTCCGAGGTCCTGGGTCATATATACCGATGTACCGTCGCCACGGAGAAGAAGTTTCCTGTCAAGGCCATCTGCAGTAAGGTCGCACCATACAGAGCCATCCTCCTGGGTCTCGAAAATGCCTGCCTCAAGTCCTTTCTGAACAAGAGCCTTACCGAAAAGATAGGTCTGAGACTCGTAATATGTTCTGTCAAAGCTGATTCCGAGGTCTCCATAAGTCTTGTCGAATCCTTCGTAAACCCATCCGTTCATGGTCTTCCAGAGTTCCACAACTTCAGGATCTCCGTTCTCCCACTTGAAGAGCATCTCCTGTGCAGCCTTGAGTGAAGGAGCGGCCTTTTCAGCCTCTTCCTTAGTCATTCCACCTGCAACAAGTTCGTCAACCTCCTTCTTGTAAAGATTGTTGAATGCTACATAGTAGTCTCCCACGAGATGGTCTCCCTTCTTTCCGCTTGATGCCGGGGTCTCTCCGTTTCCGAGGACCTTCCATGCATACATGGACTTGCAGATATGGATACCACGGTCATTGACCAGGTTCACCTTCATGACATTATGGCCGCATACCTCAAGAAGTTTTGCAACTGACCAACCGAGAAGGTTGTTACGGATGTGACCAAGATGGAGAGGCTTGTTGGTGTTAGGGGAAGAATACTCGACCATTATGGTCCTGCCTGTAGGAGCGAGCTGACCGAAATCCTCTGCAGAAGCGATTTCCGCAAACACATTGTTCCAATATACCTCAGAGAAAGAGATGTTGAGGAAGCCCTTTACAGTATTGTAGCCTGCTATTTCAGCTACGTTTGTCTTGAGCCACTCACCTATCGCATTACCTGTATTCTCAGGAGTAGTCTTTGATACCTTCAAAAGAGGGAATACGACCAGTGTATAGTCACCCTCGAATTCCTTGCGCGTAACCTGTACCTGGAGCTGAGCTTCCGGTACTTCAACGCCGTAAAGCGCCTGAATTGCTTCAGACGCTTTAGCTATGATGAATGTTTCTGGAGTCATTATCCTAAATAGCTTTTCAAAAGTTTGCTTCTTGAATTGTTCTTGAGCTTGCGGATCGCCTTCTCCTTGATCTGGCGAACGCGTTCCCTTGTAAGTCCGAACCTCTCACCGATCTCCTCGAGGGTCATCTCCTGACATCCGATTCCGAAGAATGACTTGATGATTTCCCTTTCACGTGTAGCAAGAGTTGAAAGTGCTCTTTCAATCTCCTTGTTGAGGGACTCGTTTACAAGTCCGCGGTCAGCACTTGGAGAGTCGTTGTTCACGAGCACGTCGAGAAGGCTGTTGTCCTCACCCTCTACGAAAGGAGCATCAACGGACACATGGCGGCCTGAAACGCGAAGTGTATCGGCGATCTTGTCCTTAGGGACATCGATCATCTCAGAAAGCTCTTCGCTCGAAGGCATACGCTCATTCTCCTGCTCGAATTTCTGGAGAGCCTTGTTGATCTTATTGAGAGATCCTACCTGATTGAGAGGAAGTCTCACGATTCTGGACTGCTCTGCAAGAGCCTGAAGAATAGACTGACGAATCCACCACACTGCATATGAGATGAACTTGAAACCTCTTGTCTCATCAAACTTCTCGGCTGCCTTGATAAGTCCGAGGTTACCCTCGTTGATAAGGTCCGGAAGACTGAGTCCCTGGTTCTGATACTGCTTTGCAACAGAAACCACGAATCTGAGGTTTGCCCTTGTCAGCTTCTCGAGAGCAGCCTGGTCACCTTTACGGATCCTCTGGGCGAGCTCAACCTCTTCCTCGACTGTGATAAGTTCTTCCCTACCGATCTCCTGCAGGTACTTGTCAAGAGATGCACTCTCACGGTTTGTAATCGATTTAGTAATCTTTAACTGTCTCATTCCTAATATATAAAGTTAATTTCATCTTCTTAAACTCCGAAGCCGAAATAACCTGTTCTACCGGAAGGAGTCACACCTTCAATGAATACTGTCCTTTTCGACTTCTTTACTATGTCTATCACGTCCTGAGGAGTCTTTACCGGATGGTCATTCACATAAAGAATGATGAATCCTTCGGTCGCTCCCGCCTCCATGAGCTTGCCAGGTCCCAGTTCAACTATCTCCACGCCGTTTTTCAAACCGTACTTCTCAAGGGTCTTGCCATCAGCTTCCTTGATTGAAGAACCGTAGAATGCCACAGCGCCGTCATCGGTAACCGTACCGTTTTCCTGTGATGTTCCCTTGAAGGTAACGTCGAACTTCTTTTCCTTTCCGTTCCTTATCACTGTAATGACAGCCTTATCTCCAGGAGAGTATCTGCTTACAGCTTCCTGAACGGCAGAAGTCGAGTTGACAGGCATTGAATCGACTGCTGTAATGACATCTCCAGCCTTGATTCCAGCCTCATCTGCAGCACTGCTTTTTGAAACCTCGCTAATATATACGCCGTTTCTTGAAGAAAGTTTCAATTCCTCTGAAATTTTATCGTCCAAAGGTTTCATTGATATACCGAGAACTGCTCTCTTCACACTGCCGAAATCCATAAGGTCATATGCAATCTTCTTGACGATGTTTACAGGCACAGCGAATGAGTATCCTGCATAAGAGCCTGTCTGAGAATAGATTGCCGTATTGATACCCACAAGATTTCCAGCCTTGTCCACAAGGGCTCCACCACTGTTGCCCGGATTGACGGCAGCATCGGTCTGAATGAATGATTCGATCTTGAATTCGCCTGAGTAGTTCGGCATCGAACGGCCTTTGGCACTGACTATACCGGCTGTGATTGTCGAGCGAAGGTCATACGGAGATCCAATGGCAATCACCCATTCTCCCAGACGAAGCTTATCCGAATCTCCGAAAGGGATTATAGGGAGTCCCACGGCATCGATCTTCAAGAGAGCGACATCTGTAGCAGGGTCGGTTCCGACCAATGTCGCAGGGTATGTCTGGTTGTTGTTCAATGTGACTTCTATCTTGGTCGCACCGTCTATCACATGATTATTGGTGACGATGTATCCGTCTTCGCGGATTATCACACCGGAGCCGCTGCCTACTCTTTCCCTCTGCTGCGGCACTCCACCCTGAGGAAATCCGAAGAAATAATCGAATATAGAACTTGGAGCCTGCTGCATGGTCTGGGTCGATGTAACCTTTACATATACGACAGCATCCACGGCTGATTCAGCGGCATATGTAAAATCAGGCCAGTTGTCCTGTGAAAGGTTGACCGTGCGGAACATAGCACCGTCACCTGACATCTGTCCGACGGACACATTGTCAGATGACATGTTATTAACGACAGCATAGGCTGTCAGGCCTCCTGCCAAAGCGGAAAGCAAAGTGATCAAAATGCCTCTTTTCATAAATATTCTGTCAAATTGTTAAATTTATCGTGTGGTTTTTGAAAATCGCATTACATTTTTCAAAAAATATGCCACCGGCATTGGAAATAATTCACTATATTTGTTGAATTAATATGCGGTATTATGTCCGCGCGCTAAAACAGAATAAATATTAAAACGACATAATTATGAAGGTAATCATTTCAAGCTCAGAACTGCTCAAGGCCGTCATGGCAGTTGCCAAGGCCATTCCGGCAAAATCACCGCTCCCTATCCTTGAAAACTTCCTTTTCGACCTCAAGGGAAACGTACTGGAAATCACAGCATCCGATTCAGAGCTCACCCTTAAGACACAGGTAGAGGTAGAGAACACTTCAGAAGAAGGCAGGATCGCCGTTCCTGCAAAGCATATGATGGACCTCCTCAAGGAACTCCCTGACCAGCCTCTTACAATCAACACAGCTAACGACAGCTCATTCGTATGCAGCTGGGCAAGCGGAGAGTCTACTCTTCCTTACTTCCCTGCAGAAGACTACCCGGAAATCACCGGTACAGACGACACAGCGGTAACCCTCCAGTTCCCTGCACAAAGTCTTGTAGAAGGTATATCAAGCACAATCTACGCGACTGCGGACGATGAAATCCGTCCGGCCATGAACGGTATCCTCTTCGACATCGACACAGCTTCGACAACCCTCGTCGCATCAGACTCGCACAAGCTCATCTGCTGTACTACAAATGACGTAAACGCTTCAGAGAAGGCATCCTTCATCCTTCACAAGAAACCGGCAGCAATCCTCAAGGCCATCATCGGCAAGGACGCTGAAACAGTCGATATCGCATTCGACTCAAAGAACGCTACATTCAAGTTCGGCAACACCATGGTAATCTGCCGACTCGTAGTAGGAAAGTATCCGAAATACCGCGACGTCATCCCTCAGAACAACTCAAACATCCTGAGAATCAACAGAGTACAGCTTCTTAACACAGTACGTCGTGTTTCAGTATGTTCAAACAAGGCTTCAAACCACATCAAGTTCGACCTCAAGAACGGTTCGATGATGGTTTCAGCACAGGACCTCGGATTCTCTATCGCAGCACATGAGACAATGCAGTGCCAGTATGACGGAGATGACCTCACAATCGGCTTCAAGTCTCCTTTCATCATCGAAATCCTTTCGAACATGAACTGCGGAGAGGTCGTGATGAAATTCCTTGACAGCAAGAGAGCTGCTCTTGTAGTTCCGGCAGAGGATGAAGCTGAAAGCGAGAAGATCTGCGGAATCATCATGCCAATTATGATATCATAAAGATGGAACTGAATCTCGAAAGACCTTTATTGTTTTTTGACATAGAAAGCACAGGGCTCAATATCGCATCAGACTCGATAATTGAGCTCTGCTTTGTCAAGATATTGCCTGGCGGTGAGCAAAGAGTAAAGACATGGCGCGTCAAGCCATGGGATTATGAAAGAAACTGCCAGAGGCCTATCAACCCTTCAGCACAGGCCGTACATGGAATTTCTGCTGAGGATCTTGCAGATTGCCCGACCTTCGGTCAGATAGCGGATGAGGTAGTAAACTGGCTTGCTGACAGCGACCTTGCCGGTTTCAACTCGGCAAAGTTCGACCTTCCGATGCTTGCTGAGGAAATAGAACGCGTCCGCAGGTGGGAGAAGCGCGAACTTCCGATAGATCTCCATCAGATGAAGATGGTGGATGTCCAGAACATCTTCCATGCGATGGAACCACGCACACTCAAGGCAGCCTACATGTTCTATTGCGGACGTGACCTTGAAAACGCCCACGCCGCAGAGGCAGACACCCTGGCCACTTACGAAGTTCTGAAAGGACAGCTGGACAGATATGCAGGAGATCCGCGTATCGAGAACAATGTAGACAAACTCGCAAAGTTCTCTACAAAGCAGAGGATAGTGGACTATGCAGGCAGACTTATCCTGAACGACAAGGATGAACCTGTAGTAAGTTTCGGCAAGCATAAGGGAAAGACAGCACGCGAAGTATACTTCAGCGAGCCTTCTTATTTCGCCTGGATAGACAACGGAGACTTTACCTTGGACACAAAACGCCAGTTTGCTCTGCTGAAGGCTAAGTTTGATGCAGAAAGGAAGGCTGCTTCTCAAGAGAGGAAACCATCGACAAACATCCCGAGAACAAAAGGATATACTCCTTTCGAAAGCCTTGGAGATCTGTTTTCACAGGATAAGGAATAAAGATGAACATCATTGTAAAACCTCACGGAAGCGACCTGTGCTACTGCCGTCCCGACACCACATGGGAGAGGGAAAACAAGGATTTCTACGTACCTGATTGTGTCAGCGAGATGCATTCGGCACCGGTCATCTTTGTGAGAATCAGCAAGGCTGGCAAATGCATCAATCCGAAATTCGTATCAAGGTATTATGATTCTTACAATTATGGCACGTTACTCTATTGCCGTCCAGAAAACGGAGATTCACTGATTTCATGTGCCGATCATACTTCCTTGCTTCCGTCACCAAGTCTGAAAGCCGAGGAGCTGAATGACGACGAAAGGATGCTTGTAGAAGACGCCATCTGCAAGGCATCAAAGTTGATATCCGTAAGGATCGGTGATTATGTTGCAGTCGAGCTTGATGAGATAAAGCGACTGACTGCAAATGAGATACAAGGAGTAAAAGTAATATTTTAGACCATGAAGACTTTAAGGACAGCGGTCGTCACAATGGCCGTAATCATATGCCTGAGCGCATGCGGCAATGCAGGAGCACGAAACAAGAAAAAGGCAACTGACAATACCCCAAAGGCAGTTGTCGAGCTAACGAGCGGGGAATTCAACTCAAAGGTGTTCGACACATCTCTGGACAATGCAAAATTCCTGGGGGACAAACCGGCAATCGTAGACTTCAGCGCCACATGGTGCGGCCCTTGTCAGAGACTGTCTCCTATACTTGAGGAACTTGCAAAGGAATACGAAGGTAAAGTCGATATCTATAAGGTAGACGTAGATAAATGCAGGGAACTTGCAGAAACATTCAACATCAGTTCAATCCCTGCAATGCTTTTCATCCCGATGGAGGGAGAAGCATTCATGTTGGTAGGTCTACGTAACAAGGCAGAACTCCAGAAAAAAATAGAGGAAATACTCTGAGCCACCTATGGGATTCGAACCCACGACCTTCGCGTTACGAATGCGATGCTCTACCGACTAAGCTAAAGTGGCAACGAAACTCCTTATTCAAAGGGATAGCAAAATTAGGGAAATTTTAGATAAGTTGGCAGAATTATGGCAAATAATTCAGCAGATATCATAATCATAGGAGGAGGCGCCGCCGGCCTTATGGCCGCGGCGGGCGCAGCTCATACCTATGCGTCACGTGGAATCTCGGGTAGGGTCATCGTACTCGAAAAGATGCTTCGTCCCGGAAGGAAGATCATGATAACCGGAAAAGGCAGATGTAACTTCACCAACCTGAAGCAGTGGAATGAATTTTCCGGTCATATCCATCCTAAGCCTAACTTCCTCAAGCCGTCGTTCTACAACCTCACATCGGAAAAGATGATCGATTTTCTGGAAAGCCATGGCATGGAGACTGTCGTGGAGAGAGGCGACAGGGCATTCCCTGCTTCGCATCTTTCATCTGAGGTTGTGGATACCCTTGTAAAGGCGGCTCAGGAAGCCGGAGCCGAACTCATATGCAACAAGGAGGTTTCAGAAATCGTCAGAAACGCGGAAGATACCGGCTTCAATATCAGATGCGTAGACGGTGCTGCATATACATGCGGCAAAGTGATAATCTGCACAGGAGGCCTCTCCTACCCTAAGACAGGATCCACAGGGGACGGTTATCGATGGGCTGAAAGTATGGGTCACTCCATAAGACCATTGTTTCCTTCATTGACAGCAATGGTTCCGGAAGGATATAAGACATCTGAGTCAGGCAAGGAGATAAAAGGCCATATTGACAGAAGTACACCGGTTTCTGAAATAGGCAGGAGTCTTTGCGGAAACCAATTGAAGAATGTAGGACTCAGCCTGATTATAGATGGAAACGAGGTACAGAATGAATTCGGAGACCTGGACTTCACAGACGGAGGTATCGAAGGTCCTATAGGGTTCAAGGTCAGCAGAAGGTGCGTAAATGCAATCATAAACGGTTCAAAAGTTTCAGCCGTAATCGACCTTAAGCCGGCCGTGGAATATGAAGACCTTTATGTCCGCATCGGTACATTGTGGAATGAAGTTTCCAAAGACAAGAGAAACGCCAACAAATTATATAAGGACAGATTCAAGCTGTTGCTCCCGAAGGTTCTTCCTATGTCGCTCATCCCGGCTTTCACACGATTGAACCCTAACGTAGACCATAAGACCCTGGCAAAGGCACTCAAGAACTGGAAGATGGACATCGTCGGCTACGTAGGCTACGAAAGATGTGTGATAACTGCCGGCGGAGTGAATCTCGACGAAGTGACAGCAAAAACCCTGGAATCAAAACTGATCCCAGGATTGTATTTCGCAGGAGAAGTCCTTGACCTTGATGCAGATACAGGAGGATATAACCTCCAGACCGCCTTCTCCACAGGCTATCTTGCAGGAATATCAGCTGCTAGATGACACCTGATCCGACCATTTCATCGCCGTCGTACCAGACGGCGAACTGACCTGGCGTAATTCCGCGCTGAGGAGTATCAAACAATATATAAAGACCGTTTTCACGCATTATGACTGTCGCATCCTGGAGAGGCTGACGGTAGCGGATGCGGACGCGGTAGCGACGCATCTCACCTGGCGTCATTGCCAGATCCTGACGGATCCAATGAATCTCGTCAGGTGCTACACGCAGGCAACTGCGTGAAAGTCCCTTGTGAGTATGTCCTTCGCCTACATATATTATATTGTTAGGAATATCGGTTTCGATGACAAAGATGGAATCCTTATGTCCGCCCACGTTAAGTCCTTTCCTTTGGCCGATCGTGTAGAACTGCGCTCCGTCATGCTTTCCTACTATCTTTCCAAAAGGATTCTCCTTGTAGCGGGTCTTCTTGATATGCTTGCGTCCGCTCCTGTATGTTTCGGTCTCAAATCGTATATCATAACGCACAGGTTCCGACAGACGGAGGAAGTCCTCATCAGAAAGGCCGGCTACTGCATCCATGGAGAAAGGACACCCGGCAGCAGATACAGGAGTAACCTTATCTTCTGAAACATAGTCAGTTATCATCTTAGCTTCTCCAGCCTCAGACATGAGGGACGAGAGCGTGCGCCTGATGAATGTGTATTGTTCATTATCGGTATAATACGGATCATATACCTCGACTATATCTCCTTCGCATGGCTTGAGCTTCTGCTGGAGGAAGGTCGGAAGATCGACCTTTCCGACAAAGCAGATTCCCTGGGAATCCTTCTTGTCGGCTGACGGAAGGTCAGCCTCATGTGCGAGACGACGGACTTCAGGCTTTATGATGTCACCGATCGGGAACATCGCCTTGGCCAGCTGCTCCTGGGAGAGCTGGCAGAGGAAGTAGCTCTGGTCCTTATTCGGATCGGTTCCGGCCAGTATCCTATGTACAGTCTTGCCGTCTTCGGTTACAATCGTTTCCTTACGGCAGTAATGACCTGTTGCAACATAGTCTGCACCCAATTTCTCCGCGCATTTAAGAAATGCATCGAACTTTATCTCCCTGTTGCAGAGAACGTCAGGATTAGGTGTCCTGCCTTTCTCATATTCGTCGAACATATAGTCCACCACTCTCTGGCGGTATTCCTTGCTCAGATCGACGAAATAGAACGGTATTCCGATCTTGCGGGCGACCATCTCTGCCACGAAACGGTCCTCTTCCCACTCGCAGTCACCATGAAGCGTCGTAGACGCGTCATGCCAGTTCTGCATGAAAAGAGCGAAGACATCATAACCCTGCTGCTTCAGCAGAAGGGCTGCAACACTCGAATCCACGCCTCCGGAAAGGCCTATACACACCTTGATATTCTGATTTCCCGCCATATATTGAGTCTTATTTGACAAAAAGCATTATATTTGTGGAGTATGCAAAGATAATTCAATTGATCTGTTATGACAAACAAAGAGATAAAAATCGCATATAGGGAGTACGAGACCATTGACGGGCTTGAAGCTGAAGACAAGGCCCTCGCTCTTGCTGCGATAGAAGCGATGAAGAGTGCATATGCTCCATACTCCGGTTTCAATGTGGGTGCGGCAGTGATGTTCGAAGACGGAGAAATCATCAAAGGTTCCAACCAGGAAAATGCAGCTTATCCCTCAGGACTTTGCGCCGAAAGGACTGCCTTGTTCTATGCAAGCGCCAGCAGACCAGATAAGGCGATGAAGGCCATAGCAATCGTTGCCGGACAGAACGGAGATATCTGCAGCAATCCGGCAACTCCTTGCGGAGCATGCCGTCAGGTCATGGCACAATATCAGACAAAGAGCGGACGTCCGATGAGAGTCCTGCTTGTCGGAGCTGATAAGATATGGAGATTCGAAAAGGTCGACGACCTGCTTCCGCTTATCTTCGACAGTATCTAAAAAGCATAAAACAGGAAGTTATTTTTGCTGAATTGCAAAAAATGACTACCTTTGCATTCGGGAAAGTCATACACGACCAGCTCCCTCCGAATTCCCCCAGGGCTTGACCGCAGCAAGGGTAGGAGGTCGTAGCGGTGCGATGTATCAAGCTTTCCCTTTTTTCGTATATATAAGGGAACGGACATGGAGAAGGATGAAATTTTCGAGTTGGCGGAAAGGTATGTGACCTGTACAGGCAAGTCAGTGTTTCTGACAGGTAAGGCAGGTACAGGAAAGACTACATTCCTTAAGCATCTGACAAGTACAACTACAAAAAGATTCGTCGTCCTCGCGCCTACAGGAGTAGCTGCGATAAATGCCGGAGGCTCTACGATACATTCCTTTTTTCAGCTTCCCCTATGCCCTTATCTTCCTGATGTAAAGGAACTTATAACAGAATACCAGACTCCGGAGCGTTACCGCAGTCTTCGAAAAGAGAGAGTGAAGATAATCCGTACTCTCGACCTGCTTATAATCGATGAAATATCCATGGTCAGGGCAGACCTGCTCGACGCAGTCGACATGACCCTGCGTAGGTATCGCCGCAATGACAGGCCATTCGGAGGAGTACAGCTCCTGATGATAGGTGACGCACAGCAGCTCTCCCCTGTCGTGAAGGAAAATGAAAGACCATTCATGGCACAGGTATACCCTTCGCCATATTTCTTTCATGCCAAGGCATTGCAGAATATGGAATACGTTACGATAGAGCTGCAGAAGGTATACCGCCAGAAAGACCGTGATTTCCTTGATGTACTTAATGCAGTGCGCGAGAACCGGATAACGGCAGATGTCCTTAAGGTACTGAATTCGCGCGTCCACGCATATGAGGATGACGAGGATACTATCCGGCTTACTACACATAATGCTCAGGCAGATGCGGTAAACCTTCGAAAACTGGAAATGCTGCCTGATGAAGTAAAGATGTTCGAGGCTGACATTGAGGGCGACTTTCCTGAAAACAGTTATCCTGCGGATTTCGTCCTTTCACTGAAGGTCGGTGCACAGGTCATGTTCATAAGGAACGATTCTGAAGGAGAATACTATAACGGCAAGATCGGCAAGGTTGAAGAGATTGACGACAAAGGTATCATCATGGTTTCCGATAATGAAGGGAACATGATTGCTGTAACTCCGGTGGAATGGGAGAATATCCAATATACTCTTGACGAACAGACCGGAGAAATCATGCCAAGCGTCCTCGGAAAATTCAGACAGATCCCCCTTAAGATCGCCTGGGCGATAACAATCCACAAGAGTCAGGGACTGACATTCGACCGTGTAATAATTGACGCCGGAGCTGCCTTCGCATTCGGACAGGTATACGTTGCCCTTTCGCGTTGCCGCAGCCTTGAAGGGATCTCTCTCGACTCCCCTATAAGTTACTCGGCCATCTGTTCGGACACCCATGTTTCCCAGTTCAATTCAGCCATGCCTGACATCCGGTCGGTCAGTTCAAGAATAAGTTACGAAGAGAAAGGTTATTTATTTGACACCCTGAGGATTATATTTGATCTTGAAGAATTGTGCAAAGCTTTGGGATGGCTTAGGAAGTCATGGAGAGGCACAATCGAGAACATCTATGAAGCCGAATATCAGGGACTGATTGAAAGAGTCGCCAAGACTGAGGAATTAAAAGCTACAACAACGACCTTCAGACGCCAGCTTGACAAGATAGAGGCAGCAAGACTTGATGACGACTCTTTCCTGAAGGAAAGACTTGTCAAGGCTTCCGGGTATTTCCTGCCGGTACTAACGGAAATCAGGAACTTCTGTCAGGACTGTGCAGAACTCGAGATAGATAACAAGGAGACAAAGAAACGTATCAAGGAAGCATCAGATGAGGTTCTTACTATTCTCGATATAGAATGCAGGACCCTTCAGATGATAGTCAGCGAAGGATTCAGTCTGGACGGCTACAACAGGATCCGGACAGAATGTCTTCTTGAAGACAGAAACGTCAAAAAAGCGAAGAGACTCAAGAAGATAGAACGCAAGCCCGGCGAAGCCGGCATCGTGAACGAAGAACTAAGGGAAAGGCTTCAGGAATGGAGGTCAGAAAGATTCAAGCAGGATAATGTGCCTGCCTATACCATCATGCATCAGAGCACGCTTATGGAAATTGCGACCTATGTTCCGAAGACAAAAAAGGAACTCCTCGCCATCAAGGGATTCGGCGAAGCCAAATTCCTTAAATATGGCGAGGAGATATTAAAGATAACTGCAGATTATTCCTCTACAGTATAGAATTCTATTATGCGTGATATAGCTCTCTGACATACCGGACAGAATGCTTCGGCTGCATTTGTCTTCATGCGGCAGTCAGGGAACGGACGGTAGACTCCTTTTGACTGATAACCGGCACCCTCATACACACCGACCATCTCATCCATCGACTTACCCTCGTTGAACATCTTCCAGATGTTTCCTTCGACCGGTGCAGTAGGAATCCCTATGACTTTCGGAAGCATGTCATTCCATTTTGAAGCGAAATCATAAAGAGTCGTGATATTCTGCTCCCAAGGTTCGCAGTCAGGATAATAATACTCGACATATTGGTCATCATAGTAATACTCGTCGGCAAGTCCTGCGAAACTATGACCGAACTCATGAACGACTACAGGCTTGAAAGCCTGATGGCCTGCAGTGGTAAGGGTATATGAATTGAATATTCCTCCTCCACCATAAGTATCCGTATTAGCGAGTATCACGATATGTTCATATGGCACTCCACAAAGTCGGTCGTGCATATTCCTGAGTCTCAATGTGGTCAGGTAACGGTCCATGTAGAAGGTATTGAAATGGGAACCGAGGGCTGTATTTTTCCATAATCCCTCACCAGGCACGCTCACACCTGTATCTTCCGATTCAAGTGCTACTGCCACAAAATTGAATCTGTCCTTATATTGTCCGAAGGGTTCATGAGCAAGTATGGCTTCCATTGCAGTCTGGGCATCTGCATAGAATTTGTCTGCTTCATCTGCAGTATAACCCTCAGCAACAATAGCCACATCAATACATTTGTCTACATCACCGCTTTTAAGAAGATATCTATGCGCAGCAGGCTTGGGATCAAGACGGCGGATAAGAATATCCTTAGGATCCGCCACATGTGACAATGATGCACAGACGCCACCACGGAAATCGTAGAGCTCAACTTTTACAACAGCCGGCTCCGAAGGCATCGGAAGAAGAAACGTATTTTCGAATGACTTGCGTACACGGGTAGCCTCTTCCGTAGTCTGCCACTCCTGGAAAAGAGTAGAGAAACTCTGACGATAGAGTACCTTTCCGGTACTGACATCAGTCAGGCTGATCTGCCCGTTTCCTCTCAGAGGAGCCTCGTCCAGGTTCACCCTTCTTCCAGCCCAACCATCAAAACGCGACATCTCGTCAAGAGAAATCTCCTGTGACTTGTCTGTTCCGGAGAAAATATAATCAACCCTTAAGGTCTGATCCTGGGCCAAAGCCGTAATTGACATGAAAATCGCCAGAAAGGCCAGTAAAGTATTTTTCATAGGTCTATCAGATTTTTGCAGCACAGTTGATGCCGTCGAGGGCGGAGGAAACGATTCCTCCGGCGTATCCGGCGCCTTCGCCGCATGGATACAGGCCGGATATCTGGGTATGCTCCAATGTCTCAGGGTCGCGAGGGATACGCACAGGGGAAGAAGTGCGGGATTCGACGCCCAGAAGAAGGGCGTCGTTGGTGTAATAACCGTGCATCTTCTTGTTGCCGATCTGCGGGAAGGCATACTTCAGTCTCAGGGAAACATGCTCAGGAAGGAGCTCGTGCAGCGGTGCATTTGCCGCTCCAGGGTGGTATGATGTCTGAGGAAGGCCGGTGGAAGGAATCCTTCTGCAGAAGTCCATCATCCTCTGGGCAGGTGCCTTGAGCGAACCGGTGTACTCGAACATCTTTCTCTCGACATCCTTCTGGAACTGAAGGAGGGCGAGAGGACCATGCTGGGCATATTCAGGAAAATCTTCCGGTTCTATCTGCACTACTACTCCGGAATTGGCCCATTTGGAGTTGCGGGCCGAATTTGACATTCCGTTCAGCACAAGTTCACCCTCTGCAGTAGCTGCAGGAACAAGTATTCCTCCCGGACACATGCAGAAAGAGAACACTCCCCTTCCCTCGATCTGGGTTACGAACGAATACTCTGCAGTAGGCATGTATGGCTGGTACTTGCCGTGGTACTGTATCTTGTTGATCAATGACTGAGGATGTTCCACACGTACTCCAAGAGCAAATCCCTTGGCCTGGATCTCCCATCCTTTACGGTCGAACATCTCGTAGATATCGCGTGCTGAATGGCCTGTGGCGAGAATAACCTTACGTGAAGTATACACTGTTAATGAACCTGCTGATTCTGGGTCACTTACAGTTATGTCAAATGCTCCGTCAGGTCTCTTTACGATATCTGTCACACGTGAATCGAAATGGTACTCACCGCCATGTTCGATTATGCACTTACGGATATTTTCAACTACTGTAGGGAGCTTGTCGCTACCGATATGAGGATGGGCATCAATAAGGATGGAAGGATCGGCTCCGAAACGGACAAGCTGGTGGAGAACTTCGCGGATATCTCCTCTCTTGGACGAGCGGGTATATAGCTTTCCATCAGAAAAAGTACCTGCACCTCCTTCTCCGAAACAATAGTTTGAATCCGGATTGACAACTCCCTCCCTTGAAAGTTTCGCCATATCATATTTTCTGGCATGAACGTCTTTTCCTCTCTCGAGAATAACAGGTTTGAAGCCGTTCATCAGAAGTCTGAGAGCAGCGAACATGCCCGCAGGACCTGCACCCACAATCACTATCGGCTCAGCATTGGTCACATCCTTATACTCTTCTAGCACATATTCAGGCATGACCTCATCCGGCTTGTACACCTCAAGCCTGTAACGGTAAAGTATATCGGTACGGGCATCGATGGAACGACGCATGATGCGGTATTTCACCTGAGCCTTAGCCTTCGGAGACATTCCAAGGGCCTTTATTGCTGCATTCTGGATTTCTTCTTCAGAAAGTTCCTTGCCCAACTTGCAGGTAATTTCTATCTCTTTCATAAAATGGTCGTCGTTTAAAATTCAGCCAGACGCGATACAGGCGCCACATCCAAAGAAGAACGCTCACCGTTCTGATAATGGAACCATCCCGCAATGGCAATCATGGCTGCATTGTCTGTAGTAAACTTGAATTCCGGAAGGAATGTAGTCCAGCCTCTCTTGCGGCCTTCCTCTTCGACACGTGCTCTCAAACCGCTGTTGGCAGAGACTCCTCCGCCTATTGTAATCTGCTTTATACCAGTATGTTTAGCTGCCTTTATAAGCTTATCCATCAGAATATCGATCAGAGCCTTCTGGAAACTTGCACAGATGTCTGCCTTGTTCTTTTCCATAAACTCAGGGTCGACAGCCATCTGGTCGCGCACGAAATACAGAAGCGAAGTCTTGATTCCGCTGAAGCTGTAGTCAAATCCAGGTATGTTTGGCTTCGAGAACTTATATTTCAAAGGATCTCCTTCCTTTGCCAGTCTGTCTACAATCGGGCCACCAGGATATCCCAGTCCCATCATCTTCGAACATTTGTCAAAAGCCTCACCTACCGCATCATCTATTGTCTGGCCAAGAATATCATATTCAAGAGGACTGTTCACACGCACGATCTGCGAGTTTCCTCCGGATACCAGAAGGCACAGATAAGGGAATTCAGGCTGACGGTTTTCCTGGCCATGCTGCTTTATGAAATTTGCGAGTATATGGCCCTGAAGGTGATTCACCTCAACGAGAGGCTTATCCAACGACATGGCAAGTCCTTTGGCAAACGAAGTACCGACCAGAAGAGAACCAAGAAGGCCCGGGCCTCGGGTAAATGCAATGGCCGTGATATCTTCAGCCTTTATACCTGCGCGGGTTATCGCCTCACTCACAACCGGAACGATATTGACCTGATGCGCTCTCGACGCAAGTTCCGGTATCACTCCGCCATAAGCCTTGTGAACATCCTGACTTGCAAGCACATTGGACAAAAGATAGCCGTCCTTGATCACTGCTGCCGATGTGTCATCACACGATGACTCTATTCCTAAAATAATTTCTGACATATAAGGCATGTTTTATGCTCATTTTGCACCGGCAAAAATACGGATTTTCTCCGATATTTTTACTATTTTTGCAAGTTGGAGAACAAAAAGCAAAAGGGTTATAAAAAGGTTGATAAAAATACTCTGGCGTATCGTCGTGGCAACGGCCAGTTTCCTGTTTGCAGCTGCACTGGCAATCCAGATGCCGCAGGTGCAGACCTTCGTCGCAGACAAGGTCGTCAGAACCCTTTCCGAAAAATTCGAAGGAGACATTTCCTTTGAGAAGATCCATCTCAAGCCATTCACCACCCTGGTCCTCAAGAACGTCACCATCATAGACAGAAACCCTTATCAGGACAGACTGGACTCAGCAAGCGTGAAGATTGACACGTTTTTCCGCGCAGAATACATAATTGCAAAGTTTACTCTGGAAGGGCTAAGGAAGCATGAAGGAATACATCTGAACAAGGCCTTCATCGACAACGCGCAGATGAATCTGGTCATAGAAGACAAGGTTGATACCGGAGATGGAGACAGACAGACAGACAATCTTTCCAGGATTTTTCAGATAAAGAAGCCTGCAGAGCCTAAAAGAAGTGAAAAGGAGATATTCCACATAAAGAAAGTCGAGATCAGAAACATGGGCTTCGCAATGAAGAACTATGAATCAGACAGGAAACTTTTTGAGGGAGGAGGCATTGACTGGAACGACCTTGACGTAAGCGACATCAACCTTAACGCAAAAGGCCTGATGTTCAAGGGAGGAATCATGTCCGGAGAACTCACATCATTATCATTCCGTGAGAAAAGCGGATATATGATGGACAACATATGCGGAAGTGCAAAAGTAGGCAGAGGACAGACTCTCGTAGAAGACCTCCACATTGAAGACCCATGGTCCGACATGAATCTTCCTCTATACAGGATGAGTTATGACAATTCCAAGTCATTCCAGGACTTCATACATCTTGTCAGGCTGGAAGGAGATATCGCAGAAAGCCGCCTGGACTTCAAGACTCTCAGTTATTTCGCACCTGAACTTTCCGGCAATGATCTGATTGCCGGGATATCCGGCAACATGTCCGGATACATCGATGCCTTCACCTTCTCGGACCTCCGTATCCGATCAGAAGCCGGTGGCTTCAGAGGAAGAGCATCCGGAAGGCTGGTCGGTCTTCCGGAAATCGAAGACACCTACCTTCAGGCAAGACTGGACGACTTTACATTCACAAGCAAGGGCCTTGAGAGATTCATCTCGGAATGGACAAGAGACAGCAAGCTTCCTGACCTTGGAAAATATGCCAAAGGTACGACATTCTCACTTGATGCAAGATGTACAGGTATGATGAACGATCTGGACATCGATGCATCAATCAATTCACTTATCGGCAAGGCAGATGCTGATGTCAAGCTCGCGAACATTGTGAATGCCGGCAGTCGGACAAACATTTCCGGTTACGTGAATACAGAAGATCTCGATATAGGAAAAATTCTTGACATCGACCTTCTAGGTCCGGTCACATTGAAGACAAAGCTCAAAGCTGGTCTCGGCAATCAGGACAGTCCCTCAGAACTTCATATCGACACGCTCAAGATAGACAGGCTTCATGCAAACGGATATGACTATAGCGAAATCACTGCTCTAGGAGATATTTCTTCAAAAGGATTCAACGGAAGCATCGTATGTCACGACCCGAACCTCAATTTCCTCTTCAATGGTGCCTTCGCATTCTCTGCCAAGACTCAGAACGCAAGATACAAGTTCGTTGCATACCTGCCGTATGCTGACTTGCATGCCATAAACATAGACAAGAGAGGCATGTCAAGGGTAAACCTCATGGCAAGTGCAGACTTCACAAGAATAAATACAGGGAACGTACACGGAAGAATCGATATAGGCGACATAGTTCTCCAGAACAGCACAAACAGATATGACATCGGAAACATCAATCTCATGTCATACAGCAGCGACAGCACCTATACCATCCGCATGGATTCCAGATTTGCCGCCGGTAAATATTCAGGAACCGCTCCGGTAACGACTTTCATCAAAGATGTCAGGGACGTAACCTTGAAGAAGGAACTCCCTGCATTGTTTACCGACTCCACATATGTATGGAAGGGGTATTCATACAATCTCGACTTCAAGTTCAACAATTCCATGGACCTTCTCAGTTTCGTAATGCCGGGATTATATATTGAAGAAGGCACACAATTCAAGGCGTCATTGGACAAGAAGGGACATCTGTCAGCAAAACTGCATTCAAACAGGCTAGCCTTCAGAAAGGACTACCTCAAAGGCATGAATGCCGAGATAGATAACGGAAATGATGCACTGGAAGGACTGATTGACTGTTCGGAACTGAAGATAGCATCCCTGTCATTGAAGGACAGCCATCTTGACCTGCACGGAAAGGATAATGGCCTGGGCGTCAGATTTGACTTTGACAACCAGACTGAAATGAGGAATTCCGGAGAACTCATAATGCACGGCACATTCGACAGGGATAAGGATGGGCTTGGAATCGGAGTGGAATTCCTTCCTTCATCAGTATTCTTCAATGCCAGACAATGGAATCTCCAGCCTTCGGAACTGGTGTACAAGAACGGGGCTGTGGATGTCAGGAATCTTGACATCGTATCCGGAAGTGAACGGATAAACATCGAAGGCAAGGCATCAAAGGAAAACAGAGACACCTTGAATCTAAATCTTGAAAGATTCGACATATCCATAGCAGACCACCTCATAGGACAGGATTTCGGTATAAAGGGAATAGCATCGGGATCGATACAGCTTACCTCCCCTCTTGATCAGAAAGGTATCCTGGCCGACATAATCTGCGATTCAACCTCATTTGCCGGAACACCGGTAGGAATCCTCAACATAGGAAGCCGCTGGAATGAAGACGAAGAGAATTTCAGAATCTTCATCAGAAACGAACATGAAGGTAACAGCAACATAAATGCTTATGGTACTTTCAAACCTCGCGGAAACATACTTGACATGACAGCCGACCTTGACAGGCTGAGCATCAGTTATGCACAGCCGTTGCTGGACGAAATATTCAGCGAGATGGGAGGATACATATCGGGAAGTATTGATGCTAACGGTCCGGTTTCAAATCTGAAGATAACCAGCAATGATACAAGACTGGATGACGGAAGGCTGAAAGTTGCATATACACATGTACCATACAATCTGGAAGGAACACTACACATTGATGAGACAGGAGTTTATTTCGACGAGATGACCTTACGTGACGACCATGACGGAACAGGAAGGATAGGAGGAAGCATAAACTGGGACCACCTGCGCAACCTAAGGTTCAACACCGCCATCAGTGTCAATGATGTGGAAGCCATCAACATACCGGAAGATGCTGCAGATGCATTCTACGGAAACGTATCCGTGACTGGTAATGTAAATATCACCGGACCAGCAAAGTCCATCGTGTTGAGTATCGATGCATTGACCGACGGCGCAGGTCAGGTGCATGTACCTGTGAATACCGCCGCCATCGGAAAGGTCACCAACCTTCTTAAGTTCAATGAAGTCGTGACACCTGTGGCAATAGACCCATATGAAGCGATGATGGTCAAGATCGATTCCGAGGATGATGACGAAAGTAACCTCACAGTCAAAGTGCGCGTCAATGCGCAGCCTGACGTCGAGGTCTTCGTAGAGATAGACAAAGCGACAGGCAACGTGCTGTCCGGACACGGAAACGGTCTTCTTGACATGGAAGTAGGAGACGACAGATTCAATATCAATGGCGACTACATTCTAAGCGGTGGAAACTACAGATTTGCAGCTATGGGACTGGTCAGCAGAGATTTCGAAATCGAGGACGGCAGCTCGATCCGATTCAACGGAGATATCATGAACAGTACATTGGACATCAATGCATTATACAGGACCAAGGCAGCGCTTTCCACTCTTCTTGCCGATGAAGAATCAGTATCGCACAAGAGAAATGTCAACTGCGGCATAAGCCTTACCGGAAAACTCAGCAATCCGGAAATCGGATTCAGCATTGATGTTCCCGACCTCAACCCTATGATCAAGTCAAGGGTAGAGAGTGCAATAAATACAGAAGACAAATTGCAGAAGCAGTTCCTGTGGCTCCTTGTTTCAGGTAACTTCCTTCCTGACGAGCAGTCCGGAATCGTAAACAACACGACATCCCTTTACTCGAATGCAGCTACAGAACTTATAGCAAACCAGTTGAACAACATATTCGAGAAGCTGGACATTCCTCTTGACCTTGGTCTCAACTACCAGGCCAATGAAAGCGGAAACGACATGTTCGACGTCGCCGTATCCACCCAGCTTTTCAACAACAGGGTCGTGGTAAACGGTAACATCGGAAACAAGCAGTATACGACATCCGGTGCGCAGAACGACGTGGTAGGTGACCTTGACATAGAAATCAAGCTCAACCGCTCGGGAGCATTCAGACTCAATCTGTTCTCACATTCAGCTGACCAGTTCTCGAACTACCTTGACAACTCGCAGAGAAACGGAGTCGGTCTGATGTATCAGACTGAGTTCAACTCTTTCGGAAGATTCATAAGGAACATTTTCTCAAGCAAGGCCAAGAGACAGGAGGCAAGGATGCAGGAAGAGCAGGCCATGCTTCAGGGAAAGAAAACAAGCATAATGATAGAAGACAATGGAAAACAATAAAGGCCGACTATATCTGATACCGTCTCCGCTAGGAGACAATGACCCGGCGGATGTGATTCCGCTTCCTGTCCTGGAATCCCTGAAAGGGTTCAGGACTTTTGTCGTCGAGGAGGTAAGGACTGCCAGAAGATATCTTTCGAAAGCTGGTCTCAAGGGCCAGATAGGAGAACTGCAGTTCTTCGAATTGAACGAACATACTGACGCCGCGACTATCGAAGGATACCTTCGTCTGTTCGACAACGGAAATGATGTAGCTTTGATTTCAGAAGCCGGACTCCCGGCAGTCGCTGATCCTGGCGCCCAGCTGGTCGCCTTGGCTCATCGTCATGGAATCGAGGTCGTACCTGCCGTAGGACCGTCATCACTGATGCTGGCACTGATGGCATCAGGACTGAACGGACAGTCATTCGCATTCTGCGGATACATACCGGCAAAGACTGACGAAAGGAGAAGCAGGCTGAAGACATTGGAAAAGGTATCTGCACAGCTCAAGCAGACACAGATACTCATTGAAACCCCGTACAGAAACGATTCTCTGTTCGCGGACATACTTTCAGTATGCGGAGCATCTACAAGAGTATGTGTTGCGGCCAACATAACAATGCCTGACGCATATATAAAGACAAAGAAGGTATCTGAGTGGAAGAAGGAAGGTCTTGTAATCGGCAAGAGGCCTTGTGTATTTTTGATTCTTGCATAATGGAAAAGACGGGAATAATAGAGCTTGAAGGAATGGAGTTCAAGGCATATCATGGATGTCTTGAGCAGGAAAAAGTGCGCGGCAATCTCTTCACTGTGGATTTTCGCGGAGAACTCGACCTTTCTGCGGCAGCAGAAAGCGACAATCTGAATGATACGCTGAATTACGGTGAGATATATGATATCGTAGCTGAAGAGATGTCACTGCCGTCGGAATTGCTTGAAAACGTAGCTGGACGCATAGTCAAGGCAATTGAGAAGAATTTCCCGCAACTTATTACGTTTTCTGTACGCGTGTCAAAGAAACGCCCTCCGGTAGAGGGAGTGGCTCAATGGTCACGTGTAACTTTGTTCCATAGAAGATAATGAGAATCAGTTTTATAACACTAGGGTGTAAGCTGAATTACGCCGAGACTTCCACATATGAAAGAGCGCTTCTGAAAGAAGGGCTCGAGGCTGTGCCGTGGAGCAAGGGAGCGGACATCTTCCTTGTGAATACATGTACGGTAACCGAGCATTCGGACAAAAAGAGCCGTAACATCATCCGTAAGCTGCACAGGCAGAATCCTGATGCATTGATATATGTGACAGGATGTTACGCCCAGCTGAAAAAAGCGGAGATAGAGGCCATCGAAGGGGTTACCGCAGTATTTGGAGCCACTGAGAAAAGCCTTATCGTCCCGACGATCCTCGCGCGCCTGGAAGGCCGCGAGCTCTGTGACCGGGACTTGAGCACGTTCTTCCCGGCATATTCGAGCGGGGAAAGAACCCGCTCATTCCTGAAGGTCCAGGACGGATGTGACTATAAATGTCACTATTGCACAGTACCATATGCACGCGGCGAAAGCAGGAACATACCTATAGCCGAAATCATTCCGCAGGCGGAAGCCATAGCAGCGGAAGGGATCAAGGAGATCGTTCTGACCGGAGTCAATACAGGAGACTTCGGTAAATCTACAGGAGAGACTTTCTTTGAACTGATCAAGCAGCTGAATGATGTAGAAGGTATCGAAAGATACAGGATTTCATCCATCGAACCTAACCTTCTGACTGAAGAGATGATTGACTGGATAACTTCAGGAACTAAGTTCCTCCCCCACTACCATATTCCTCTCCAGTCCGGATGCGACACCATCTTACGCGAGATGGGACGACGTTATGATACCGCTGCATTCTCACATAAGATAGATTACATACGCAGACGTACTGAAGTTCCCGGAGGGCCGAAGGTCTTCTTCGGAATCGACGTTATCGTCGGATTTCCCGGAGAAACCGATGAACTTTTCATGGAAACATACACATTCCTTCGTGATGTCGTACGCCCGGCATTCATCCACATCTTCCCTTATTCCCGCAGAGCCGGTACGCCTGCCGCTTCAAGGAAGGACCAGGTTCAGGATTGCGTGAAGACAAAGAGGGTTCAGATGCTTGAGGCTCTTTGCGAAGAACTGCATAAGGAATTCATAGAGAGCAATAACGGAGTGGCCGAGAAGGTTCTCTTCGAGAGCACAGACAAGAAGGGCATGATGGAAGGCTACACCGGAAACTACATAAGGATATCACGTAAATACGATCCCGAACTCATAGGGAAGATTGTCGACGTAACCATATGAAAAAAGCAAGACTGACATTCTTAGGTACGGGTACATCTCAGGGTGTGCCGATGATCGGCTGCGGCTGCGATGTCTGCCGAAGCAGGGACCCGCGTGACAAAAGACTTCGCGCAAGCGTGCTTGTAGACTACGAGGGTCTGAGGATACTGGTGGATGCAGGTCCTGACTTCAGACAGCAGATGCTTCGCGCTGAAGTATCCCATGTAGATGCCATTCTTCTGACTCACAATCACAAGGACCACACAGGAGGGCTTGACGACATCCGCGCATTCAACTACCTTGAAAAGAAGGCTTCTGAAATATATTGCGAGAAATATGTCGAGGACTCCCTGAGGATGGAATACGGCTATGCCTTCGCTGAAAAAAAATATCCCGGAGCTCCGGAATGGCATGTACATAACATCGATGACAAGCCTTTCACCATCCATGCGGGAGGTCCTTACGAAGTCCTTACCTGGGAACATGGAAAAGGATATATCCGTTCGATGGCAGGAGAGAACGAACCGATCCGGTCAGTGGAGATAATTCCGATCAGAGGCATGCACTACAAGCTGCCGGTTCTGGGATTCCGATTCGGAAACATCGCCTACTGCACTGACATGAACCATATTCCGGAAGAAGAATTCGAAAAGCTGCGCGGGTTGGACCATTTCGTGATCAACTGCGTGAAATACGGGAAACATATCTCCCACTACTCGCTCGAGGAAGCGGTGGAAGTGGCGCAGAAGGTAGGAGCGAAGAACTCATGGCTTACCCACCTCTCCCACCAGCTCCCGACCTACAACGAGCTGGCGGCAGAACTCCCAGAAGGCATCCACCCAGCCTACGACGGACTGGTGCTGGAATAATACACATGACCATCATCTTATGAAAGACGACAAGACACTCCAGAATATCGAAAAGTATCAGAAGCACTATTCTGAACCCAAGCTCTTTGCCAAAATAAGCCGGATATTCAGGAAAGCCGGAATCAAGGGAGTCTATTACGCCCTGCTGCTGTATCATGTCGTGACTGATCCCGGCACCCCGGCCAGGCAGAAGGCAATCATTCTCGGTGCGCTGGGATATTTCATCCTGCCAATGGACATGATTCCGGACCTGATGCCCCTCGTCGGATTCACCGACGACATAGCAGCCCTGACAGCATGCCTGAAGGCTGTCTACGACAACGTGACCCCGTCAGTCAAGAGCAAGGCCGCGCATAAGCTTCTCGACTGGTTCCCTAACGCCGACATCAGCAGGTTGGAAGACAAGTAAGATACGCTGGCACAGTTTTAGGTGGGCGTCGTGTTTTCATCAAAACATTTCTGTATATGAAAACGAACGACAAGAAACAGCTCACCTCGGAGAACGGACGTCCCATTCCCGACAATCAGAACACACAGACGGCAGGTCATCGCGGCCCTGTAACCTTACAGGACACATGGCTTCTTGAAAAGATGGCCCATTTCGACAGAGAAGTCATTCCCGAAAGGCGTATGCATGCGAAAGGAGCAGGAGCATACGGGACCTTCACCGTAACGCATGACATCTCGCAATATACCCGTGCCTCGATATTTTCCGAGGTCGGCAAGCAGACCCCATGCTTCGTACGTTTCTCCACTGTAGCCGGAGAGCGTGGAGCGGCTGACGCGGAACGTGACATCAGAGGATTTGCAATGAAATTCTACACTGAGACCGGAAACTGGGACCTTGTAGGCAACAATACTCCTGTCTTCTTCCTGCGCGACCCGCTCAAGTTTCCTGACCTGAACCATGCCATCAAACGCGACCCACGGACTGGCATGCGTTCTGCAAACTCCAACTGGGATTTCTGGACCCTGCTCCCCGAAGCACTGCACCAGGTCACGATAACCATGTCTCCGCGAGGCATCCCTGCCTCATTCCGCCATATGCACGGATTCGGGAGCCACACATACAGTTTCTATGACGCCGATAACCGCCGCACATGGGTGAAGTTCCACCTGAGGACCCTCCAAGGAATAAAGAACATGACTGATGCAGAAGCGGAAGCCGTCATTGCGAAGGACAGGGAGTCGCACCAGCGTGACCTGTTCGAAGCGATCGAAAGAGGCGATTACCCTCGCTGGCTCATGCAGGTGCAGCTGATGACTGAAGAGCAGGCAAGGAACTATGAGATAAATCCTTTCGACCTGACAAAGGTCTGGTACCATGGAGATTTCCCTCTGCATGATGTGGGCATCCTGGAACTCAACCGCAACCCGGAAAACTTCTTCGCAGAAGTAGAGCAGGCGGCCTTCAATCCGGCAAACATCATTGAAGGCATCGGTTTTTCTCCTGACAAGATGCTCCAGGGCCGTCTGTTTTCATACGGCGACGCACAACGCTACCGTCTCGGAGTCAATTACAATGAGATTCCTGTCAACCGCCCGCGCTGTCCTTTCCATTCGTTCCATCGTGACGGTCAGATGCGCACTGACGGGAACATGGGCGCCACTCCGTCATATGAGCCCAACAGCTACGGGGAATGGAAGGAAACCCCTTCTGCAAAGGAACCTCCTCTAGCAGTAACAGGTGACGTTTTCAGCTACGACGAACGTGAGTATGACGATGACTACTACACCCAGCCGGGGAAGCTATGGCGCCTCATGTCCGCGGAAGACCGGAAGGCGACATGCGAAAACACCGCCCGCGCGATGGGAGACGCAGAAATCTTCATAAAGCAGCGCCATATACGCAACTGCTTCCGCGCCGACCCCGCCTACGGCAAGGGGGTCGCGGATGCGCTGGGCCTTTCGCTCGAAGAAGCGCTCAAGGCCGAAGATCCGGCGCATCCCGCCTGGGATCACTGATCCGCGCCATAAATAAAGTCAAGACCAGCCTCGTCAAGATATGACAGTTTCTTATAGACATACATCGTAAGGACAGAGTCGTCGGAATCATTATGAGGGGCTATGAATGTTCCACTCATCTCTGTATCAGTCAGACGGAACAACCTGAATTCAGGATGCTGCGGGACCACATCATAAAAAAGAAGAATGCTGGTCGAAGGATCATAGGAGTATGACCCGTCAGCGTATGACTTCCGCTCAGGAGTGTCTATATACTGGCGGGCAAAACCTTCTTCCCTTAACGAGAAGAAGGGATATATCTTTCCATCTGAATACGAGAAGACCACATCAGTCAGTATGCCTGAAGAATCTATATCAAGGATACAGTCCAGTTTCCAGGTGCCCGTACAATAATGCCTGAACACGACTTCAGGAATCAGGTCAGATTTCGGGAAGTATATTCCGTCTTTACAGACAAGCTCTATTCTCCGGCCTACATCGCCGAAATCAACTTTCTGTGACTCCTTATATTCAATCGGACCGCATGCCAACAACATGAGCGCCGAAATGATTCCTATGATGTTCTTCATATCATTCCGCTTTATATTTGAACCTTTCATATCTCAATGTCACAGGACCGGTTATTTCTACACTTTCGCCTGCGCTGCTCATTATGGTACAAGTCACAGTCGTACGGACCGTAAACTTCCCATAAGCAGTGTGCTCGAAGACCACGTCGGAACCGTCAGGAAATCTGAAACAGAGCTCAGCTTCACTGCCTCCAATAGTCACATCAATATCAGTCCTTACCTTTTTCACAGATCTCGTCAAAGTCGGTGGCAACCCAGAAGAGTGAACACTGTATTTTATGTATGGTATCTCTATGTAACCGCCATCATCAGATATCACGGCACCAGTATCACCGGCTCCTGCCAACACCTTCTTCCATTCATCATAATAATCATACGATGCCACGCCATCGCCGTCAAGATCGATCGGATCCGGTCCCTCCCATATTCCGCTCTCGACCTGATAATATCCCCTTATCGTGTCAAGAGCCTTCTCCCGAAGGTCTGCTTCCCATACCTTTTCGCATGATACGGACAGAAACATCAGAATTGACACAAATATAATATTTCCTTTCATATTCATCAATATCTTAACCATTCCGACTCATATGTACTCGCAGTTCCAAACATACCTGCTCCGCCTGAGATGTTTGTATACACATAAACAGGCGGTGTGAAACCCATATATACAGGAAGAAAAGAGTTCTTACCTACATATCGGGCTACCAGATAATCGTATGTTTCTGCAGAAATCCTGTAAAGTCTGATCCTGTATTCATATGACTGATATACAGCATAGCTAAGCCCCGTCAACGCATCGAAGCCTGACGACAGTATCGTCCTCTTTGTGGGTTCGACCATAGCTGATACTGTCGCCTTGCCATAATTTCCCTTCGACCTCGATATGAAAGTCTCTCCCCCATCGAAGTCCACCACCATTTCAGGATCGATTGAAGACAGTTCCCCGTTATCTGGCAATAATCCGTTGACATAAAGGTCATCGGTCTGCTCGATCAGCTCCTCCTTTTCCAGCATTTCCCTTTCATGATCAGGAACATTGCCTTCATATTCAAAGACCTTTCTTTTGAGGACCTGCATACAGAAACAGGTCTCATCATCCGGAGATTCATCGATCTGGGCAGTAAACACCCACAATGTCTTGAGTTCGTCTGTGTCCATCCCGGCTCCGTCATTCTTATAACTTTGCAATTCCCCCTTCAGAATATTCACTTCCGGTATCCGGGCAGGGACGGCTGCTTCCGCATGGACCGAAGGCAAGTCGCCGCAAGATGCCTGCAGCGTAAGTTTCTGCCCCGGAGAAAAAACGGCATCCGTTGTATACGACAGCATATCATTTCCGGAGTTCACAGGATCAGGAGTCAGTTCCACCGGCTTGCCGTCCGCTTCCAGGACCAGTTTCAGATACCCCAGATATGTATTATCAGCGGCTCCGATCGGCTTTGCGATACCGACGTCTATCCGGCTTTGCCCGTTGTCCTTGACCAGAGCGTTCACATAGATTCTTCCGGACTCTTCCGCCGGAAAGTCAACCGTCTTCTCACATGAAACGAACGCTGCAGAAATGAACAGTATCAATGATCTTATATATCTTCTCATGATGTCAGAACCTTAAAGTGTAACTGAACGAAGGTATCACAGGCACAGCAGATATGATACGCAGGTCCGTGTCACGCTCTTCATGATCAAGCTTCGCAAACATCGGATTCATCCTGCAGTATGCATTATATACGCTTATATTCCAGATGCTTTCATATCCACGCCTGGTCGTCTTTCGGAAATTGACTCCTATGTCAAGCCTGTGATAATCAGGGAGCTTGTAATTGTACGGATGACTGTAGAAGACTTCATCGCCGACCATCTGAGTCGGGATTGTTGCACGGTCGCCGGTATGATAGTTCCATGCCGCATACATGTCGACAGTCTTGCTGAAACGATGGGACGCATTGACCGTAAACTTGTGTCTGTTGTCGTTTCTGGCCGGATACCAGTCAGGCCATATGTCCTTGAAATACCTCTCCGTCCATGACAATGTATAATAAGCCGACACGTCGGTCGTCTTAGTCTTCCAGATCAGTTCCATTTCTGCTCCATATGATCTTCCGATACCGCTCACAAGTTCGTTTTCCCAAGCTGAAATGTCCGGATAAAAGCTGCTGACGCCACGATATTCGTACAGGTTGGTCATGTCTTTCCAATACCCTTCTACATTAAGAGCAATGCCATGCGGCAGATCCAGGTAAATGCCTCCGGCAAGCTGCCTCGAGCGAGTCGGCAGGACTCTGCCGCGAGACGGCAGCCAGCTTGACATCGGTATGTCCAGATAGTTTGCACGAAGATTATGGACGAACTGGCTCATCTCGCTATAGGAGAGCTTGAAAACGGCCATAGAGCCAAGTTGAAGTCTGACAGCAGCGCGCGGTTCCACAGAGTGATACATTCCGGAACCTGCCATGAATCCTGCATATCGGACTCCGACATTTGTCCTGAACCAGCCTGCAAGAGCAATCTCATCTTCAAGATATATGGCAAATTCCGACGGATCATATGAATTCTTTACCGAATCACTCTCATGGACCTGAACGGAATTGTAGAAAGTCTCGTCGGTGTCGGTCCGGATCTGACGGGATATATAGCTGAGATCCTTCATATCACGGAAAATATGTCTGGTAAGCAAGGCACCGGCTCTGATATTATGAACCTCCGACGGCACCCAGTCCAGATCCACTTTCGCGGACAGGTCATGAAGCCGGCTCCGATTGGATTCGGACAGGTCTATCTCATCTGTCTGCGGATAGTCGGCATCCATTTTCCAACGGATGTTCAGCAATCCGACTTCACTGTTCACCCGTGTATAATAAAGAATCATGTCCAGACGCAAGTCATCTGAAAACTTCATATCCCAATTCAGGCTTGCCAGCACATTCCCCCAGCGCGCATCTAGGTTGTGCCCGTTCTTTCCTGTAAAGCGTCTTCCCTCCCAGTACTTCACGGCAAGTGTCTCATAGCCATACCGTACCACATCAGACCCGGCATAAAGATTCAATGACAGTCTGTTGTCCTTGCTGAACAGATGAGTGAAGGACGCATTGAAGTCCGTCATCGCATATCTTAATCTGCGTTTCTCCCCATATGGCAATGTGGCATTGGATATTGCTATCGCCGGAACTGTCAGCAAGTCGAACCAGCTGCGGCGCAGTCCTATATTGAATGATGTCTTGCCCGGCACTATAGGTCCTTCGAACCGGATTCCGCCGTTCAGCAATCCGATGTTCATGGAGCCATGATACGAGTCCATGCTTCCCTGACGTGTCGTGACATCAACGACTGAAGATGTTCTGCCTCCGAACCTTGAAGGAAAACCGCTCTTGTAGAAATCCAGATTATCGACCATCTCCGTATTGAATGACGAGACAAGGCCGCCAAGATGTGTCACCTGATATAAAGGGACACCATCCAGAAGGAAAAGATTGTCTGAGCCGTCGCCTCCATGAACATACATGCCGGACAGAAGTTCCGTTCCTTCTGCCACTCCCGGAAGGCTCTTGATCTCCTTGATCAGATCAGGAGATCCCAGCACAGCATACCCTTTCTCGAAACGCTTGAAATCTATCGGATGAAGACCGGTCTGCGTACTGTTCCGCCGGCGTGCGACATGGGCTATTATCTTGGATTCCTTTATGGTGTCCTGCTGCCCTGTAATGAAGATGGTATAGTCCTTGGGCTTCTTTCGGGAGCCTTCCCTTGTCAGAACAATATATTTCTTCATCTGCTCATATCCGATGCCGGAGCCGGCAAAGGTCGCACTGAGGCATTGTTCCAGAGAGATGGCATCTCCATCAGATTCTTTGCAGGGAACATCCAGATCTATCGATGAGTCATAGACAAAGTTCACTCCGAACATTTCATGCATGGCTTCCATACGTGACTTCAAGGTACCGTCGGGCGCCTGCCTGCGCGAAGCAGCGCCTGCATCCGGGACAATGATCCCTGACGCAGACAGAAAGACCGAGATAATAAATAACACTACATGCTTCATTAGCTGTTCCTGATTTCTCATTAATGAGACGGAGAGACTGCCTGAAAGTACTACATATATTCACAAAGTTAAAATAAAAATAGTACTTTTGGACAAAAGATTCGTCATCTGTATGAAACTATCATTTTAACATGTTCATTATGAAACGGACCTTATTCATTCTGGCAGCGGTTGCTGCCCTCTGTTTCCCGGCATCTGCACAGCAGAAGGGAGAACAGTCGCTTGGTTTTTTCTTTGGCTATGACACGGGAATCACCGAGTATACGTTAAATCTGCGCAGCGGCTTTCCTGCGACCCAGACGATTACTGCCAACAACGGCCACAATCTTATGGCAGCTGTCGAGTACAGTTACTTTGTGGCAGACAACCTGCGCCTTTCAGCGACCTTGAGCTACGGATTTCAAGGAGACCCGGAGACTCCGAGCATTGCCCACACAATAAACATCGCGCCCGGTCTCGCATATTATGTCAGGCTGGCACCGAACTTTTACTACACCCCTAACATGAGTTTCGGCTTTGCCGCCAGTCTGACAAGCAGCGGCATCCTGAGCAAAGACTGGGAATCAATGTCACTGACCGGTCTAGGTGCAGAACTGCAGCCTCTGGCAGTAGAATTCCGCCCTACAGAGAAATTTGCCATGAGCGTAAGCATCTTCTCGATTCAAGGCGTTGCGATGCAGGGCAAATTTGACTTCACAGGGGGCAACGACTTTAACATTTCCGGAATGGGACTGGCGCTCGATTGTCTCATGAACCCCCAGATCGGTTTCAAACTATATTTCTAAACTGCCATGAAAAGATTCATTATAATTATTGCCGCTGTAGCTGGATTCGTCTTCAGCGCCAATGCACAGACCTATTATGACGACGGTGAACTTTCCGTTTCGCACGACACATTCTGCCTCAACGGCATGCCTCTTGACGATGGACAAGTTCTCGACCTGCTTGGAAAAGAAGTATATGACAACGAGTATCTTCCAGCGAAGAAGAAACTTAAAACCGCCGGCACTCTTGAGTATATCGGTGGCACGATGATAGGATTCGGAATCGGATGCGCAATCGGCGACCTTCTCAGCAATAAGATCTACGGCGGAGAATTGAATGCAAAGTCATACATTACATATGGATGCATAAGCCTGGCGGGAGTGATTCCATCGATAATAGGAGTGGGTATGTCACGAAACGGCATGGCGACATATGCACGTATCGCTGAATCATACAACAGGAACACCGGCAAGGTGACAGAACTTACATTGAGCCCTGCGAAATCGGGACTCGGAATCGCCCTGAACTTCTAAAGAAAGATCATGAAGCATTTCTTACTTACGATCATGTTCATAATGGCTGCATGGAGCATGTATGCAAATGAACCTCAGCAGGATAAGAAGATCGGACCGGTTCCAGTAAAGCATTGGGAATTCGATTACATGAATTATGGTGTCACGGCCGGTCAAGGAACCGCTTATATCAACATGCTGACGGGAGTCAGGTATAATCTTGACGATACTCTGTTCGATGTCGGCGGAGAGCTGGCTTTTGGTGCAACGCCTCATGACCATTATGATCCATTGGAACTGGAAAAGGGAAAGGTGACCAAAAGGACTTATTTCATGCTAGGTCCTGCGGCGCATTATAATTTCCGCCGCGGCAGGAATGCTTCATTTTATGTCGGACTGGGAGTCGGAGCCGGGCTTGGCACCAGAAATGTTTTCCTCAATTGCACCGCCGGACCTGATGGGGAAATAAGCGAAGAATGGGACCTGAAGAGATTTTTTGTCGCTGCACTTACCCCAAGATTCGGAGTAGAGCTGTTCAGACATTTCAGAATCGGAATCCAGGTCCGCATACCTACTGACGGCGAAGTGACGGTGGGACCGAGCATGAGCCTCGCCATAGGAGGAGGAAAGAAAGACAAATAATTTATATTGATAGACATATGAAAAGATTATTGCTGTTTATGATCATGCTGCTGTCATCGGCAGCCATGTCCTTTGCACAGTATGCAGCCAGACCTGCAGAAGACATCGCCTTGACAAAGGAGTTCAAGATCGCTAAAGGCACAGAGACTGCCGGCATAGTCGCTGCGAGCGCAGGAGCCGCAGCCTGGCTGTGCGGAAGCGTGATATGTGTCGTGGAGGAAAACCGCTATATAAACACGAATTCAACTTCAGGTGGCATTGAGGAAATCTATGACCTGAAGCAGGAAGCTAAGAAGCAGGCTGGATATAAGAAGGGACAGGCTGTAGAAATAACGGGATATGTCATGATGCTGGCCGGCGCCGGAACGATATGGATCGGACAGAGCAAGATAAAGAAACTGAAGAATGCGGCAGGAACGACAGCAGCCACCCTTGATTATGGAGTAAACGGAGCCGGAGTTGCACTGGCATTGAAATTCTGATATCATGAAGAGTGTGCCTTGTGATGTCCAAAAGCCAAAACACCAACATCGTCGGTCATCCCCTGAAACGAATTTATCTATGGTAATCACCAGAACAATATTGACCATCTTTGCCATTCTTGGTGTCTGCACCGCCAATGCACAAAATGACAGTAAGATACTCTCCAAGGATCCATCTTCTATAACATTTACAGTGGACGAAGGGCTTTCATTGCCGGAAGATCATTTCTCTTATCCTGTGGATGCAAACCACATATATTACTCATCATTGGAGTATTGCGGTGTCGATTATGACAATGGATATTCTTTGGATGATAGTTTTTCTTCAAAGGATCACAGACTGCGTCAAAGCCGGTTTGCAGGAGAAAACATCTATGGTAATTCACATCAGGTCATGTTCTCAATGTTCATAAGAGCATATGCTGAACACAGGCCTGTCGTCCTTTCTCCTGACGCAATCTGGCTGCTCATAAGTCAGTCGTTTTCGTATCATGTGAACAGGGACTCGGAAGCACTACGTTCAAAGATTGTAGACCACAAGGACAAGAAGACATTGACCATTCGATCATTCACCGACCTGATGGGCGAAGAAGCGGATTGGGCTGCCATTGCGGATATGTTTGCAAATGCCATCATATCAAATACGAAAGGTGATATTGCAGAGACCCTTATTGCAGACTTTACCACTACCGGAGAAACCGAACGTATGGTATCACAGATCACACTTATGAACTCAATGAAGTCCTATTTCGACTATGAAGCGATCTGGGCAATATGCGGAATACCTTCGGTTACATTGACCGGAACACCAGAAGACTGGAAAGAAGTGCTGGCCAAGACACAAAAACTCAGTAACTATGGATTGAGATGGTGGACTAAAAAACTGATTCCTATATTGGAAGAATTCGTTGACGCTTCAGAGGGAAAACCTGACTATAAGTTCTGGCAGGATATGGTCAGGACAAGGAAACCTGGAGAAGTCAGAGGAGCCGGCTGTTCCAGACGCTCAAAGAAGCCGACAGAATTTGACGGATGGTTCCTGAACTTCTTTCCTTTTGACGAGAATGGACGTACTCCATCTAAGGTGGACATGTATCATCAGATGCTGCCTGAAGTGGTCAGAGCAGAATTCCTGTATAAGATTGTAAATGCAGAAGGCGAAGTTTTGAGCGAGCAACCGATGGAGATGGTTGCCGGATTTGTCGGTTATGAGGAAGATAAGGAAACATATGCACTGACTCCCGTTATCGGATGGATGATAGGAACTTATAGTAAGATAGACTAGTTAACAATGAAAGAGACGATACTGAAATATTGGTGGGCGCAGGTGATATCTATCTGAAATGTTTTGAAGTAACCGAAAACAAACCGCTCTCCGCAGACAGCATACTCCAGGCAACCATGGTTTCTATAGAAAATTCTTCTACATTTGCACAGATTGTAAGCAAACAGCCCTTCACCATATTTGAAGGAGACTGGGGTGAGTATTATGCTGCAAGAATAGAGGTATGGCATAAAGATGCCGCAACTCGACAGGAACAGAAACTTTATGAAAAGATTTACAGGGTTGAAGGTTGGATGAGATAAACACGAGATTAATTGATCAATGAATAAATCAAGAATCATATCTATTACTTTGCTGGTGCTGTTCCACATTATGATTGTTGGGGCATTTGTGATAGATGCTGAAGCGCGTTATGGAATTTTGACATTCTATGTTCTTCTGTTCTGTATATGGGCAATCGAGCATAGGAAGACCGGAAAGATAGATGCCTTGCTGAACGGCATATCCGCAAGACACAGATTAGACAGCAGGAATGTGACGATTCTTCAGACCGGATATATCAGAATGCACATAGACCGTCATGCTGCCGGCAGCTTCAGTTTCAAAACCCTTCTGCAGATTTCGGTGAACGTTCCTCCCGGCTATGATGCACAGGGGATGAAGGATACTGTAGAGACCATAAATGAGATAACAAAAGAGCTGCACTCGGAAGGACTGCTGGTTTCATGCCGGATGCGTTTTGATTCCATTGATGATGACGACACAGCTCTTCAGCGGGTCTATCCTCTATTCATTACCGTAAACGAAAAGATTACTCCAGAACGCCTGGGAAAGCTTTACGACTCCCTGCTGGAAGCAATCAGGAATAACGGAAGCAATGATTGTGAGCATTTTACAATTACGGGAACAGAGTCCGGAACCATCTACAAGCATTACCGAGGCAATCTGTGTGTAGGAATGATAGAATGCGAACATGGCAGCCGTATCTTCTTCAATTCATCCATCGACAGTCCTGTATATTACGGAGATGATGAGAAGGAATTCAGCGAAGTGCAATACAAGGAATTGAGAAACTCCATCGCAGAAGATGGTCTCAGACTGAATCTTGATGAAGGAGCGGAATATATAAGGCAGATATTGAAGAAGCCTGGCAAAGGCATAAGCACTTCCATCTTTAAGGAGGACGGCCATCTGTCGGTAACGGTCAGCGGCCGCAAGTCATCTGTTACCTACCATCTCAAAAGACAGGATGGTATATGGTGGATTTACGACTATGGAAACATGATGTCCGTACCGGTTCTTTCAACGGAAAACGAGACAGAAGCAGTACGCATGATGGTAAGGCTGGTGAATAACATAAAGAGCAGACTTCAGAAATAAATCGGAATAGATGAATGCAAAGGATATAAAGCTGCTGGCGACATGCCTGCTGCTGGCTGCATGCAGCCTGGCAGCGAAGGCAGAGACGATTGACGAAGGATTCACCATAGAAGCTCCTGACAGTGTCGCTGCCGGAGATACTGTAACCATACGATATACAATAGAAACACAGCAGCTCCAGAGCTATATGAGCCCGCTTTTCAATGGATTTGAATTCATTGACATGAACTATGAAATCCATAACAGAGGCCGGAAGACCGGCTATACCTTCATCTACCGCATAGTGCCGATAAACACAGGAAACCTTCTGATCGGACCAATGACAGTCATGCGTCAGGGGAGAGAGGTCATATCCAAAAGCAAGAGAATATCCGTACGTCCGGATGAAGGGCATGAATATGCATCAGCAAGACTCAAGCAGCTTTTCCAGGAGAACGGAATGGATCCTGACACATGCGAGATATGTTTCGTCCACGAATCGACCGAACTGACCATAGCGTCAAGTGTCAGATCCGGCTATTTTGCAGTGCTCGCAAACGAGGAATTCGCCAATGACCTTGACAATCCGGTGCTTGCATACGGATTTGAAGGCGGAATATGGTCGGCGCAGCCAGAGTTCCTCAACATGATGGATTATTACCTGTATCAGCTCCGACACATAAAAGAGAATTCCATCAAGTCGGACGGACGAAGCATAAAGCCCATTCTGGGAGACATAGCCTGGGGACAGGACGCGCCATTCAACTCCGAATGTCCGACAATTGTTACAAACGGAGTCACAGTCCATACCCTTACCGGATGTAGTCCGACTGCATTCGGACAGATCATGAAACATTATGGAATGGACGGAGGCAAAGAGCCTGCAAGGCTTCTGGCTGAGATAGGCGCCGCAATCGGGACCAAATACGGAACAGCGGCATCAGTCTCCAACAGTAGAAATTACAGAAAATCTCTTGTCGACCAGTTCGGATTCAGTCCTCGAATCCGTCTCGTATCCTTGCCGCAGGACGAGCTTTTTGCCCTCGCATATCATGAACTGGAAAACGGAAGGCCGGTAGTCGTCATGAACGAGAAACACTCATTCATATGTGACGGACATCGAAACGGATATCTCCACTTCAACCTCGGATGGAACGGCAAATGCAACGGCTACTACAGGATATTTAATGCTCCGGTCGGCGAACGTAAGGATATGCTGTACAACACCATGATCATTGGTCTGACTCCGGATGTTCACAAAGATGCTTCAAAGTCGGTAATATTGAACAGAAAGACAAGGCTGAAAGATGTCCTGACAACTGACGAAATGGAAAACCTGCATACTCTTATCATAAAGGGAAAGATCACAGGAGAGGACATCAGAATCCTGCGCAGGATGGCAGGTGCGGTCGATGACAAGGATTACATGTCGTGGCTCGGATCGCTCCAGCATCTGGACCTCAGCAAGGCCACGTTCACAAATGACAACGCCAATCCATACATGTCGACAGATGCTGAGGCAATGAAGTTCAAGGTCTGGAAACAGATATCCTATATGTACGGTAATCAACATAGGATAGAAAGGAAGGAATATGACTTCACATTCATGACAGAAGACCAGTGGCAGGAAATCCAGAAGTATAACATGGACCGCGGATACGGATTCAGGATAGTCAGAAACGGCAACCGTTATATGGTAGAGTACCTGCTTGAAAGCAGGAAGGTCGGAAGAAGCATGTTTGCCGGATGCGTCAACCTGAAGAAAATCATTCTGCCGAAGAATATTCTGGAAGTGAGTCACGACGCCTTCGAAAACACTGAAGCATCGGTCATAAGGCTATAGGAGGCTACTCCTGCGGAGGCGGGACGGTACCCAGATCGATGAGACGGCGCAGGATCGGGAGATAGGAAGGGGTTCCGTCCGGTCCGGACGAAGTCACGGACGACGGGGAACCGAAGCGGCGGGCAACGTCATCCAGGGTGTATTTCCCTGACGATTCGACATTTATGAACCTGACAATTTCTGCGGCGGTGTCTTCGGATGCCGCCGCTGTCTTTTCTGCAGACATCTTCCGCGCGCTGCGGCAGACATCGCATGTCCCGCAGTCAGCAGAGCCGGTCTGTCCGAAATATTCGAGAAGATATGAACTTCTGCATGTATCATCTTCCGAGATGTAGTCAATCATCTTCTGCATGCGTTCCATTGCCGAATTCTTCAGAAGGTCATAGCGGGCAGGATCGAGATTCACGTTCTTCGGACGCAGGCGTTCGTGGTGGAGGTAGATGACTGTCGCATGGTCACATGGAATATATCTTATCACATGCTCCAGCGACAGCTTGTAAAGCAGCTGTCGGAGCATTGGCACCTGGACGTCGAGTAATCCAGCCACATATTCCTCATCTATCGGAACCGGATATGAAAATATGCCGGTATACTTGCGCATGAGTATGTCCAGCAGTCGTACCATCTTCGGATCCGGGAATTCTACGTCGTAGAGTTCATTACGGCTTACTGATATCTGTATCTTCGTAGATATGTCGACATCTTCGGACATGGTCCAATGGCCAGTCCTTTCTATATATATGATCGAATAATAGGCTGCCTGTTTCTGAAGGTTGAAATGCTTGCAGAATGCATCCAGGTCGAACTTCAGCTGTCGACCGGCTCCCGTATCGTACGGTATGTCATAGAAGATATGAACCTTATGATATATATCCTCGATATAATCGAGCGATGGGAAAGAGACGGTTGCTATCTGCCTCAGACGCTTGGTATCGGATGAGTTCCATATGGTCACGGCGAAACTTCTCTTTCCGTCGCGGCCTCCCCTGCCCGCCTCCTGAAAATAAGCCTCCGGACTGTCCGGAACATCAAAATGGATGACAAAACGGACATCAGGCTTGTCAATGCCCATTCCGAATGCATTGGTACATACCATGACCCTTATTTCACCGGACTTCCATTTAGCCTGACGGTCGGATCTGCTTTCGGGACCGAGGCCGGCATGATAGAACGAAGACGAGATGCCGTTTGCAGACAGGAAGGCCGCGAGTTCCTCTGTCTTCTTGCGGCTGCGGACATAGACGATGCCGGTTCCGGCGACGCCGGTACATATGTTCAGCATCTGGCCTAACTTATCCTCGCACCTGCGCACGATATACGAAAGGTTCGGGCGTTCAAACCCGCTCTTTATCAAGCACTTCTCTTCAAATCCGAGACGTTCCATTATATCATCGGCGACCTGCGGGGTCGCAGTTGCCGTCAATGCGATGACAGGCGCATCGACCAACTCACGGATCTTACCGATCTGCAGATAGTCCGGACGGAAATCGTAGCCCCATTGGGAAATGCAGTGCGCCTCGTCAACGACGATGTAGCTGACATTCATCTCCTGCAGATAACTTTTGAAGAGAGAGGTTCCCAGACGCTCCGGTGAGACATAGAGGAACTTGAAATCTCCGTATGCTGCGTTGTTCAGGGTCAGTTCAACTTCACGTCGGCCCATTCCGGCATTCACACAGAGGGCCTTTATGCCACGGTCGTTAAGATTCTGGACCTGGTCCTTCATCAAGGCTATAAGAGGGGTCACTACGACGGCTATGCCTTCCCTCATCATAGCCGGCACCTGGAAACATACTGACTTGCCGCCGCCGGTTGGAAGAATGGCAAGAACATCCTTTCCATCCAATGCAGTCAGGACAATTTCCTCCTGCTTAGGACGAAAAGAATCGTATCCCCAATATTCCTTTAATACATCAACAGGTGTCATTCTGTTTCCATTTTATGTACGCACGTTATTTGCTGATGCAAAGTAACAAAAAATTGTCGTGAAGACATATTGCCATTTCGCAAAAAAAGTTTATTTTTGCAGGGATATAAAAGATTAGTTAAACCTTAATATATTTTTATCAAAATTATGAGCACAATTGATTTGACCAAGTACGGTATTACCGATGTGAAGGAAATCGTTCACAATCCGTCTTATGAGGTACTCTTCGCTGAGGAGACTAACCCAGCCCTCGAAGGATACGAGAAAGGCCAGCTTACAGAGCTTGACACTGTCAACGTAATGACAGGTATCTACACAGGACGTTCTCCTAAGGATAAGTTCTTTGTAAAGAACGAGGCCAGCGAGGACACTGTATGGTGGACTTCAGAAGAGTACAAGAACGACAACAAGCCATGCTCTGAGGAGGCTTGGAACGACCTTCGCGCCAAGGCTGTAAAGCAGCTCTCAGGCAAGAAGCTCTATGTTGTGGACACATTCTGCGGTACTAACGAAGCTACTCGTCTCAAGGTACGTTTCATCATGGAGGTAGCATGGCAGGCACACTTCGTGACCAACATGTTCATCCGTCCTACAGCTGAGGAACTCGCAAACTACGGTGAGCCTGATTTCGTATGCTACAACGCATCTAAGGCAAAGGTTGACAACTATCAGGAGCTCGGCCTCAACTCTGAGACTGCAACTGTATTCAACCTCAAGAGCAAGGAGCAGGTAATCCTCAACACTTGGTACGGTGGTGAGATGAAGAAGGGTATCTTCTCACTCATGAACTACTATAACCCACTCCGTGGCATCGCTTCAATGCACTGCTCTGCAAACACAGACATGGCAGGAACAAGCACAGCTATCTTCTTCGGTCTTTCAGGTACAGGTAAGACTACCCTTTCAACTGACCCTAAGCGTCTCCTCATCGGTGACGACGAGCACGGTTGGGATGACGAGGGTGTATTCAACTACGAAGGTGGTTGCTACGCAAAGGTCATCAACCTCGACCCTGTTTCTGAGCCAGATATCTACAAGGCTATCCGCCGCAACGCTCTCCTCGAGAACGTTACAGTTGATGCTGAGGGCAAGATTGACTTCGCTGACAAGAGCGTAACTGAGAACACTCGCGTTTCTTACCCTATCGACCACATCGACAACATCGTCAAGCC
>JAFYUS010000014.1 GCA_017549505.1 Bacteroidales bacterium
ACGTTTATTGATAGAATTGACAAAACTCTCGTGATAGCGTTCACTCCATTCTGCACTTTGAGAAGCAATAGTCTCGTCAATATACCTAGCTCCAAACTGCTTATAGTGATTTACAGTCAGATCCTTAACTTTTCTTTCAGCCTCATCTATGTCAACTCCGTCCTTGAACTTAACCATTGTAACCATTCCGGAGAGCATTTCCTGAAATGGGAGAGAAGGGTTCTTTTCGCCACGTGAGGACATTGCCATAATCAGGTCGGTATATTTCACCAGACCATCGCCGAAGTCTTTGAAGACCGCAGTGATAAGGTAATCCCTATCCAACAAAGTTACAGTTTTCCCTATCGGATCTTCTCCTGGGAAATATGTGTTGGCAAATGTCTCTGATATACCTACTTCTGATGGCACCTTCAAGAATTGGGCATTTCCTGCGATGAATTCTTGCGGAAAGAAATCGAAGAAGTTTTCTTCACACCAATATATTTTAGCAAAATCGGCATTTGTGAGTGTGAAGTGCCCGGGATAAAGGAGCATTGTGCTGGTTGCTTCAATCTCCGGAAGGTTATCCGACAGATGTTCTCCAAGTGCCCAAGTCGTGTGGAAGGAATTCTGATAGCACACCGCATAGATATCATCATACTCAGGATGCTCTCGTCCCATCTTGAATATGTTGACGAGCCAGCTGGTGAGTATGATTACGAAGGCAAGGGATAGGCTCAGGCCTACCACTTGGATAGCGGTGTAGCGTTTGTTTCTATTGATGAAGCGTAAGTAACTTTTCATTGTGTTCTGATAAGACTAGAGCTCGTTCTTTACGTCCGATACAATCTGACCGTCGAAGAGGTTGACGATACGCTGAGCGCAAGCAGCGTCCTTCTGAGAGTGGGTTACCATCACGATGGTAGTACCTTCCTTATTGAGCTCTGTGAGGAGGTCCATAACCTCTTTGCCGTTCTTTGAGTCGAGGTTACCGGTAGGCTCATCGGCGAGGATCAGCTTAGGGTTTGAAACGACTGCACGGGCGATGGCTACGCGCTGCTGCTGACCTCCTGAGAGTTGCTGTGGGAAGTGCTGAGCACGGTGGCTGATGTTCATTCTCTTGAGCATCTCAGTCACGCGTGCCTTACGCTCTGATGAACTGATGTTAAGATACTTCAGCGGAAGCTCGACATTCTCGTACACATTGAGTTCGTCGATAAGGTTGAAGCTCTGGAACACGAAACCGATGTTTCCCTTACGGAACTTGGTGCGGTCCTTCTCTTTGAGCTTGCCTACCTCCTGACCAAGAAGCTGGTAGCTTCCGTCAGTCGGGTTATCAAGAAGACCGAGAATGTTCAAAAGGGTTGACTTACCACATCCTGAAGGACCCATGATGGCTACGAATTCTCCATCCTTGATTTCAAATGACACACCGTTGAGTGCTGTTGTTTCGATTTCCTCTGTACGGAAAATCTTGCTGAGGTTTGTTACTGTAATCATAACGTAAGTTGTTTTATGTTTATTTTCTAATATTATTTACTCTTTCTTTAATGCCTCTGCAGGGTTGGTACGGGCAGCGCGCAGGGTCTGCCAGAGGACAGAGGCAAGGGAGCTTGAGAAGACGGCTATAACAGCAACTGCGAATATCCATATAGGCAGATCCATCCTATAGACAAAGGTCTCAAGATATCGACCGGCAACCCATATAGCAATAGGAATCGCAACTACTGAAGCTATCAGACAGTATCCCATATATTCGAAGATACTTTTGGTGCTTTCGCTGCCGACCGTACCTCCAAAAACCTTTCGTATACTGATTTCCTTTTCTCTTTCAGTCGCATAATATGTACTCATTGCGACCTGACCAAGCGCAGATAGAAGGATGGCTATAGCCATGAATATTTCAACCATTGTAATCTGCTTTCTGTAGTCATCATATACATTTGCAATCATGTCCGGTAAGTATCCTGAAGTCAGTGCCATCTCTGGCCCATATGTTTTTACAATCTCTTTTGTGCTGAGCTCATGGAGTTCACGGATGTTCTCAACTGACGGATCAGAAAGTTTGACCACATAATCCGGGTACTTACCAGTTTGCGGACAGACAATGACCACCCCAATCGCTTCAGGATTGAGCGACTTGGCGGGATTGAAGGGTACGTCTTTGATAATTCCTGCTATCATTTTATCTCCTATGGTCCAAGAACTCTCCTTCGGGAAAACCGGATTTTCCAGATCTATGCAGAGCTTACAGGCAGCACTTTCTGTAAGCCATGCCCCTTCGTTCATCGGTAATCCATAGCTTTTGATGACCTCGAACCCAAAGAGTTCAAAAGACGCAGAGTCGCATTCGCATATCTCCATAGTCACAAGATTGTCGATGTCGTCATTCAATGGGAACCCATAGGTGGCATAGGATGATCCGGGACGTCCCTGAGTCCTGCCGAATTTCTCGACATACGGAAGTTCACGGAGTGTCTTATCGAAATCTTCATCGTAAGTATTACATATGAAGAGGCTGTCAGTATTGGCATTGAGCGGCATATTGATCATATGCCTCACCTGCGACTCCATCGTCAGGGATACCGCTATGATTATGATTGCTATGGCATTCTGGATGACGATGAATACTTTGCTGAACGTTCTTTTGTTCTTATATCTGAAACTTCCCTTAACAATCTCTATTGGTTTGAAGTTGGACGAAATGAGAGCTGGAATCAGACCACAAAGTACAGCTGTTGTGCCCAGGGTAAGAAGGTACATGTATATATATCCCTGTGAAAATTTCATTTCCACAGGAATAGGAGAGTTGAGCAGGCGGTTTACTCCAGGAATGCATAGTTGAGCGAGCAGGAATCCAAGGAACATACATACACCCATGAATATGAGAGATTCATATATGTTTCTCATGAACACCTTCTTCTTGTCTTCTCCGAGCAACATCCTCGAGGCAATTTCCTTGCTTCTTCTGCCGGCTAAGGCTGTGCTTAGATTGATGTAGTTGAAAATTGCAGAGATAAGCAGAAAGATCACTATAATGGTGAATGCTTTCATAAGTCCAGCATTACCTTTCTTCAGACCGTCGTAGCCAGTGTTGCTCTCTGAAGTGTAGACTTCGTCAAGGCATGTAAGGGACAGGTAGCTGTCGCGATGATATTTTTCGGGAACTTCTTCTTCATAGATTGAGTCCATCTTTCTCAAGATTTCATTCTTATCGACACCTTCCCTGATCTTTACGATTGACAACATTCCGCTTCCGAATGTTCCAAGAGCACTATCACGCCAGACATCAAAGTGCGGATGCCCAAAATTTACTATAATCAGTTCGTTGTCAAAGATAGTGTCATCAAAATCCTCAATTACTGCTGATATAGTCAATTCAAGAAAACCGCCGAGATTGAGTTTTTTACCTATCACGTCCTCTCCTCCATGAACATTTGCAAGGCTTTCCGTGATTATGGCATTGTTCGCATCGTTCAGGACTTCCTCGCTTCCATAGATAAACCTTGTAGGGAACCATTCAAAGAAATTCTTCTCGATACCCATAAAGGACCTGCGGTCTATTTGTTTTCCCTCAATCGTTGAAAACCCTTGAGTTCCTGAATTTTTCACTACGGTAGCGGCCTCAATTTCAGGAATTGCATCCTTCATACGACCTGCAATGACAGCATTTGAGTGCATCGTACCCTTGTTGCCAATTATATATATCCTTTCCTGATCCGGGTACATCATGTTTACCCTCATGTTCTGCCAGACAAAGCAGCTCATGATAATCACGAAGGCCAATGACACACTTAACCCTACAGCCATAATGACTGTATACATTTTATTCCTTCCCAGAAATCTCAGATAGCTTTTCATGTCTCTTAAAATACTAGCACTTCATTATCTCCAAAATTGTCATACCCCGAAGTTATGACTTTTTCGCCAGGTTCGAGGCCTTCGAGTACTTCGTAGTACTGAGGGTTCTGGCGGCCGATGCGGATTTCGCGTTTCACGGCCTTGTCTCCGCTTGGGGATACGACATATATCCACTTGCCTCCGGTCTTCTGATAGAATGTTCCTCTTGGGATGAGGACTGCACTCTCAGGTTGGCCGAGCTGCAGGTTCAGGTAATAGGTCTGACCTGTGCGGATGTTGGCCGGTTGGTCTTCGCTGAACTTGAAGTCTGCCTGGAACTTGCCTGCACGCACTTCTGGATAGACTTTCCTGATGGTCGCGCCGTAGGTTTCGTTCTGGCGTTCAAAGGTGGCTGCAAGGCCAGGGTTGATGCGGTCGATGTAGTGTTCATCGATGAGGACTTCGATCTTGTAGTTGTCCATATCGTTGATCTGACCGATCTTCATTCCGCTGCTTACAGATTGTCCGAGAACGACATCCAGGAGACCAAGCTCTCCGTCCATAGGGGCCTTAACTGCAAGGTTCTCCTTTCTGAGCCTGATGCGTTCCATATTAAGCTTCATGTTCTTGAGGCTTTCCTGCATCTGCTGGATCTGCACGCTGCGGTAGATACTGTCCTGCTCCGCCTTGGCCATATTCACCTCAAGCTTCTTGCAGTAAAGGACGTAGTCTTCTTCGCTGCGCATGTATTCCTCCTTGCCGATGAGTCCGTCGTCGAAGAGTCTTTTCTGTGACTCCAGGGCGCGACCTTTTCTTTTGACATCCGTCTCCAGTTCGACAATATTCAGTTTAAGAAGCATCTTCTCCTGCTCCATCTGGATCATTGTGTTTCTCAGCGCATTTTCCTTCTCAGCAAGGTTGGCTTCCGAGTTCAGGATCTCAAGGTCGAGATCGTCATTGCTTAGAATAATGATGACATCTCCCGCCTTCACGGATGCACCTTCCTCTATCACTATCTGCTCTACTATGCCGGACTCACGAGGGCTGAGCTGCACTGTCGTCATCGGCTGCACCTGTCCGCTGAGGCGGATGTAGTCATTGAACTCGCCACTGGTGACTTCGCTGATGGTGAGTGTGTCTGCGTTGACTCTGAGTGTGCTTGAGTCGTCACGGAAGACAAGGTATAAGATGAAAGCAGCCATGAATGCACCGAACCAGTATGGGAGGGCTTTCTTGCTGAATACTAGGGCTAGGCCTTTTTTCTTTTCGATTATTCTGTCCATTATATTTCTATGTTATAGATTTCTCGACAAGCTCGAAATGACAGTGGAAGGTTAGTTTATCATTTCGGTTACGTCGATTTCAAGGTCACAGTTGTTGATGAAGTCGAAGAGGGTGTATTTTCTGAGGGTGTAGTAATATATCCAGAAGTTGCGGAGGTCGCTGATGTACTGACGCTGTGCGCTGTCGTTTTCCGTCTGGGCCATGTTCAGGTCGGTGACTGAGGCATTACCTTCTCGGAATCGATGCATCGTAAGGTCGTATCTCTCTGCTGCGATAAGCATTGCCCTGTAGGATACCTGGCACTGTTGTCTCTGGTTGTTGAACTGGCTTACGGCAGTAAACATCTGTCTGCGGTAGTCGTTTTCAGACTGCTGGACTTGCGCCTTGACGACCTCCTGAGCTGCTTTCGCTTTCTGTACCTTTCCTTTGCCAAGTCCCCAGTCAAACAAAGGAATGCTGAATGAGATGCCGACCACTTCCTGGTCAAGGAGATCCTTGTAGGCTGCCGGGAATTCCGGACCGGTCTGCGACATGCCGAATCTGGCGTTCAGTGCGAATGAGAATCCTCTCGATGCCTTTGCATAAGCCACATCTGACTCAGCATTCAGAAGGCTGAGCTCGTTGGAGAGGCTAAAGCTGGAATTGCTCAGTGATTTTTCCATCACCAGGTCATAGTCCATCTGGATGTTCGGAAGTTCTCCTGCAATTTCTGGAACGATCTCGAATGATTCGTCGTATCCAAGAAGGGAGTTGAGTGTCATCTGAGCTTCACGGACTTGGACTGCGGACTCGTTGATGGCTATGCTGTCGTTGAGCATTCTGAGCTCAAGCTGGAGATATTCCGCACGTGTCACTGTGCCGAGCTGAAGTCTTTCCTTTGCAATCCTCAGCATGTTGCCTGAGTTCTCGAAGTTGCTGACGCTTATGTCGTTGTTGACTTTGGCAAGCAGGAGGTTGTGGTAGGCATATACGGCATTGACTGTGATTGATTCCATTCTCTCGAGGTACTGTCTCTTACCCTGCTCGTATTCCTTCGGCTCGATCTTCTTGTCCCATTTGAACTGGTTGTAGGTGAAAAGAGGCTGATAATATGAGACCGTCACAGGTCTTGAGTACCATGTAAGGCTCTTGTTCATTCCAAACTGGTCGATGCGTGAGAGGTCGGAAGCCACAGAGAGGGTGCCTCCTGTAAATGTGATGTTCTGGTTGATCTGCAGGCCGACTCCGTTCTGAAGGTTGTTCGAGCTGACGTAGTTGAGCGTTCCGTCCTCGGGGTTCTGAAGAAGAGTCAGCGAACGGTCGAAGTTCATGAGATTTCCGTACATATAAAAGGACGGAAGTCTGCTTGCCTGATATGAACGGTATGCCCAGTAGGTGGAGATGAAGGCCTGTCTGGCTTCAAGTGCTTCCACCGATTGGTTGCGGGCGGCGTGGATGGTTTCCGACAGGTTCATTGTCTGCTGGCCGCGCAGGGGCAACGTAGACAAGAGTGTCAAGAAGATTATTGTTGTTATAACAGGTTTCATTTACGGTCGGGCATAGTTGTTTTTTCGCCAAAAATGTAAACACGCCCCGTGCCAAAAGTGCTAATATGCTGATATGCTGAGAATTGTGTTTTAGGGTTAAATTTTCGAGTGTAAAGAAATTTTACACTTTTGTAAAGTGGGGTCGATTTGTGTAAAAAGTACTGATACAATTACCTATATTTGTCATCGCTAGAGGATTTTATGGCAAAGAGCAAAGCAAAAATATTGGTTGTTGACGATAACAACGGCATTAGGGCGGCCCTCGGTCTGCTCCTGCCTATGCATTTTGCACAGGTAGAACTGATCCCTTCTCCGAAGGAACTCGTTAGCAGGCTTGCTGACTTCCGTCCGGATGTAGTGCTGCTCGATATGAATTTCCATACTGACATCAACACCGGCAACGAGGGACTCTTCTGGCTCAGCGAGATCAAGAAGCGATGCGAGGATGTGGAAGTCGTGCTATTTACAGCTTATGCTGATATACAATTAGCTGTCGAGGGAATGAAGCGCGGTGCATTTGACTTCATCGTCAAGCCTTGGGATAATGAGAAACTCATTGAGATTCTTAAGGCGGCATACTCGAATCGCAGCAAGGAGGCTCGTGAGGCTTCTGCAATGCCAGCCTCTTCAGTCAGAATGTACTGGGGCAACGGCTCGGCAATGA
>JAFYUS010000004.1 GCA_017549505.1 Bacteroidales bacterium
GAATCCTTTCCGATGTCAAAGAATCTGTATAGTCTCAATCTGTTTGGCTGATGTACCTGAAAATACAGACAAATACTCTTTTTCATGATTATATGGTTTTATTTTATTTCTTGTCAATTACTTCCTGATAAATACCTTTGATCTTTGCGGCAACATCGTTCCACTTGATGCTGTTCACCTCGTCATATCCGCAACGTGCTGCGAGATTAGAGATTGCAGGATACTGGAGAAGGCCGTAGATAGCGTCAGACATTGCGTCCACATCCCAGAAGTCCACCTTGAGGGCGTACTTGAGGATCTCCGCACAACCTGACTGCTTTGAAATGATCGAAGGAACATTTGTCTGCATTGCCTCAAGAGGCGAGATTCCGAACGGCTCCGAGATAGAAGGCATCACATAGACGTCCGAAAGGGCGAACATCTTGTGTACTTCCTTTCCGCGGAGGAAGCCTGTGAAGTGGAATCTGTCGGAGATACCGAGACGTGCGACGTGGCGGATACATCTGTTGAGCATGTCTCCGCTTCCTGCCATCACGAAACGTACGTTGTTGCATCTCTTGAGAACCTTTGCGGCAGCCTCGATGAAGTACTCAGGGCCTTTCTGATAGGTGACGCGGCCGAGGAAGGTAACCACCTTCTCCTTCACGTTCCTCTCGACCTCAAGCTTCTCGCGGCCTGTGAAATCCACTGCATTGTGGACAGCCACAACCTTTTCTGGCTCGATTCCGTAACGGTTGATACAGATATTTCTCGTAAGCTCACTCACAGCCATCACCTTGTCGGCTGCCATCATACCCTTTGTCTCAAGGTCAACTACGCGTGTATCGACCTGGTCGTCGCTTGCGCGGTCGTATGATGTAGCGTGCATGTGAACTACGAGCGGCTTTCCGGTGAGCTGCTTTGCAGCGATACCGGCAAGATATGTAAGCCAGTCATGTGCATGGATCACATCGAACTGATCCTTGTACTGCATTGCGATCGTAGCACCTACCATCGCATAGCGTGCAACCTCTTCCATGAGGTTTGCGCCGTACTTTCCAGAGAACTTGTACTTCTGGCCGTACTGTACACGGAAGCCCTTGATCTGTCTCTTACGCTCTTCCTCTACCATTGTGGTGAAGTCGCGTGGGTCTACATAAGGGACCATGTTTGTGCCGATGTGCACGAACTGAACCTTTCCAAGGAACTCATCGACGGTTTCGCTGACAGTGTCGATGGCGACATCGCTGGCGTTGATGATCTTCACAGCGCTCTCGTCCTCGTCACCCGAAGCCGAAGGCATCACGAAAAGAACATCCACATCGTTATAGGCAAGACCTTTGGTCATACCGTAGCAGGCTGTTCCAAGTCCACCTGCAATATGAGGAGGGAACTCCCATCCGAACATCAGAACTCTCATTTCCTTTCCTCCTTATTTCTTATACTGTTTCATAATATATGCGATACGCAGAAGCGCTGCTGTACTCATTGCCGACGAAATGGCTCCATGCGGCTCGTGTGGAGGGTCTCCGTCATAAAGCTCAGAGAATGCTCCTACACCGTGCTTGCTGATATCTTCGAAGAATCCCTCTACAAGATACTTTGCCCTTCCGTAGAATGTATCGCCCATCATCCTGAAGCAGAGGTCGATATAAGGGGCAAGGAGGACAGGGAATGCACATCCCTGGTGGTATGCGAGGTCACGGTCGATCTGCGAGCCTTCGTATACTCCTCTGTAATTTTCGTTTCTTGGAGAGAGCGAGCGGAGACCTCTCTTGGTCACAAGCTCGTCGTTGATTGTCATAACAACCTCTGATACGACCTCGTCGTCCACAGGGCAATATTCGAGGTAGATCGGGAAGAGGATGTTAGGGCGTACAGCCTGGTCCTGAGGACCGTTTCCTACGTAGTCCACGAGGTAACCCCAGTCAGGTCTCCAGAATGTAGGCTGGAAGTTCTCCTTCACGAGGTCGCGTACCGGAGTCCAACGCTCCACGAAAGAACTCTTCTTAGGACCGTACTTGTTCTCCATATCGATCGCGAAGCAGAGGGCGTTGTACCAGAATGCGTTTGTCTCGATCTGGTAACCTGCTCTTTCTGTCACAGGTCTGCCGTATACGTAAGCGTTCATCCATGAGAGTGCAACACCGTCCATCTGGGCCCAGAGGAGTCCGTTAGGGTGCATTGTCACCTCACGACGCTGTCCCGGAGCATAGCTTTCGATGATGCCCTTGAGGACTTCGCTGTATTTCTTCCATATCTGCTTTTCCTTTCCGCTGAAACGGATGTACTGCTGGAGGGTTTCTGTAAGTCGGAGAGGTGCCTCGACCTGAGTAGTCCTGCGGTAAAGTCTTTCCTGCTCGTCGGCGATGAGGGTGTCGAGGATCTTCTCGAACTCGTCGCAGTCGCCGTTTGCAAAGAGGGTGAGACCAGGGAGGGAGACGATCGTCTCACGGAGAAGTCCGGTCTCAAGCCATGAGAATCCTGCGTTGATCTGGGCTCTGTTTCCGTTGTGGATCTTGAAGAGCTCGGCGTTGTGACGAAGAAGGGCACCATAGTCATCGATCTCAGGAGTCTTCTTGAGAATGTCAGTGAACTTTCTCTTGAGGCCCTTAGGATTGATCTCGCTGCATGAAGCCGAGAATACGATCGAATCGCCCTGCTTCATCTCTACAGTGAACGAACCTGGAACAAGGAGGTCTTCCCTGCAGTCGAAACCGCGACGGTACTCGTCAGAATAGGTCACGCCGCTGTACCAGTAAGGCTGATGCTTGTAGGAAGCCTTTGCAGAAAGCTGGAGATTGAGGTCAGGGAAACCGTCATAAAGGCGGAATGAAACACCGCCGTCAACCTCATCATAGCCTGTATAGGCCTCTGAATTCTGACTTGTAAGAGCGTGAATGCTTCTGAAAGCGAGGAACGGCTTGAGGACAAGGTTCACCTTTGAAGGAGCCTGGACAAGCTCATACTTGATAAGAACCTGGTCGTTATCCGGTACCATCATGATGGTCTTGGTGAAGATGATTCCACCGACCTTGTAGGTCACTACCGGAACTGGGTTGGCATCAAAGTCTATGATGTACTTGTGTCCTCTTGGCTCGTAAGTATCACCATAGCAGTGGATGCCGAGGTTGAACTGCTTGCCGCCAAGGACCAGACTCTCATCCAGCGCAGAAAGCAGCATGTACTTTCCGCCTCCCAGTCCTGCAACAGGGACAGCGAGCAGTCCGTGATAGCGTCTGGTATTGCAGGTCACGATGGACGTGTTGCAATATGCGCCTGTCTCGTTTGCAACGATGAGCTCACGCTTAAGCGAGTACTCAAGGTTCACAAGTTCGGACTTGTTGAATTTAAGAAAAGCCATAATGTAAAAAATATGTTGATTAATCAATTTTCTTTAAAACAACCGCACAGCGGCTAGGCAGGTAGAGCGACATGGAATCCTTGTATTTTCCGTTTCCGTTCTCACTTCGCACCGGCACACTGAAATGCACCTCTCCAGTCTTTAATCTCGAGAAGCCGTCAAATTCGTTTTCGTCTGAATTCAAAACTGCTTCGTACTTTCCGGCCGGTACCGCAAAGGCGTAGTCGGCGAATGAAGCAGTGGGGTTGAAATTGAGTGCAAAGATACAGTTTTTTCTTTTGAAAATCAGTATCTTTTTTTGCTCATCTTGCACAAAGAGTTCAGGTTTTTCATCGAGGATGCCTTCTGACTGCGCCAGATGTATCATCGCCTTGTCAAAATTACGCAGATATCTGTATCTCAGGTAATCAGGTTCGGCGAGAGACCACTGCCTCCTGGCATGCTTGTACGACCAGTTGTTTCCTTCGCGAGGGAAATCGATCCACTCCGGATGGCCGAATTCGTTGCCCATGAAGGTAAGGTATCCGTTGCCGCATGTAGCCATGGTCACAAGGCGTATCATCTTGTGGAGGGCCATACCTCTGTCGACGATATCTGACTGCGAATCCTTGTTCATCGAGAAGTACATTTCCTTGTCCATGAGACGGAAGGCGATTGTCTTGTCGCCCACCATCGCCTGGTCATGGCACTCCGCATAACTGATGGTCTTTTCGTCCTCGCGCTTGTTGGTGAGCTGCCACCAGATCTCGCCGACTCTCCAGTCGTCGTCGCTGAGTTCCTTGATCCACTTGATCCAGTTGTCGGCGACACCCATGCTCATACGGAAGTCGAAGCCGACTCCGCCCTGCTCCAGAGGAGCGGCGAGTCCGGCCATTCCGCTGACGTCTTCAGCGATCGTGAATGCATCCTCGTTCATCTCGTGGATCAGGATGTTTGCAAGGGCGAGGTATGCTATCGCATTGTCATCCACGCCTTTATTGAAATAAGGCTCATATCCCACGAAGGCCTTCTCGAGACCGTGGTCCCAGTAGAGCATGCTGGTCACTCCGTCGAAACGGAAGCCGTCGATATGGTACTCTTCCATCCAGTACTTGCAGTTCGAAAGGAGGAAATATTTGGTCTCGTCCTTTCCGTAGTCGAAGCATCTTGAGCCCCATGCAGGGTGGTGTCCCTGCCATCCGTCGTAGAAGTAGAGGGTCTCCTTTCCATCGAAGAGTCCGAGTCCTTCGGCCTCATTGTCAACGGAATGCGAATGTACTATGTCCATGACGACAGCGATGCCGAGGCCGTGGGCTTCGTCCACGAGCGCCTTGAACTCCTCAGGGGTTCCGAAACGCGAACTCAGGGCGAAGAAGTTCGATACCTGATAGCCGAAGGAACCGTAGTAAGGATGCTCCTGGAGAGCCATGATCTGGAGAGTGTCATAACCCAGGTCGGCAACCTTCGGAAGCACGTTTGTGCGGAACTCCTCGAACGTTCCCACCTTCTCCTCTTCAGCCGCCATACCGATATGGCACTCGTAGATGAGCGGATGAGGTCTCTTGCCCGGCTTTGCATTCTTCCATTCGTATTTTTCGAACGGATCCCATACCTGGGCGCAGAATGCCTTTGTGACAGGATCCTGGACGGTTCTTGTCACGTATGCCGGAAGTCGTTCGGCACCGCCGCCCTTCCACTCTATGTAAAGCTTGTAGAGAACACCATGCTCGAGGAACATCGCAGGCAGCACGATCTCCCAGTTTCCGCCACCGAGAGGTTTCAGCGCGTATGCCTCAGTCCTCTTCCAGTTGTTGAACTCTCCTATCAGATAGATCTTTGTCGCATTCGGAGCCCACTCACGGAACACCCAGTTGCCACGGCCGTCGCGGTGGAGTCCGTAGTACATATGGTTGTTCATTCCCTTGCTCAATGACCCGTCGACAGACATCCTGGCCTTGAGGTCCATGATCATCTCATGTCTTCTGTCGATCACATCCTTGTACGGGAGAAGCCACTCGTCGTGGTCATAAATCATTTTCTTCTTCTTTTTTGCGCACATATCTATTGTCTTTTATTCTTATTGTTCCAACTTTTCACGGGCACCACGGAGATAAGCCATGCATGCCTCTATCAGCTCCTTGGAGCGTCTTATATACTTGTCTATGTCATCGATTCCCGTCTGCGGGTCCTCGACCTTCGCCGCGATGGACTCGAGTTCCTCGACGGCCTTGTTATAGTCAAACTTTTCCATTCTGTACATCATTGCGAGCTACTTTTCCCACGTCATCGCGAGCTACTTTTCCCACGTCATTGCGAGCTACTTTTCCCACGTCATTGCGAGGAGCGAAGCGACGTGGCAATCTCTTCTATTATGCAGTCCAATGTCCCGTCGGCGAACATCACCGACACCTTTTCTCCCTTTCTACGGCCGGCAGTCCCCTTCATGACACGGCCTTGGCCGTCGAGGGCGAGGGCGTAGCCCCTCGCCAATATGCGGCGCGGATCGGCTCCCGCGATCCGTGCCTGGAGCACGTTCAGTCTGGATTCCATAAGCGAAATACGGCTGTTGAACGCCAGACGCATGCGGGTCATATATGAAGAAAGCCTTGCATCCTCATCCTCGTAGATATCAAGGAAAAAGTCAGCAAGGGCAGTAGGGGTCTTTACGAATGTATGGGCTACCATATCGGCAACATGATGGTCCTGGTCATGGCCTATGGCCGTCAGGACAGGAAGCGGATACTGGGCTATCGCGGCAGCAAGCTCATAGTCGTCGAAGCATGCGAGGTCGAGTTTCGCACCGCCGCCTCTGAGCACGAGGACAGCGTCGAAGACGCCTCCGTCCTCCATGATGCGGTCCAACGCATCGATTACGGATGCAGGGCATCCGGCTCCCTGCATGAGTGCAGGATAAAGGACAGTCTCGAATGCGAAGCCGTATGGGTTCTCATGCAGATGGCGCATGAAATCGCGGTATCCGGCGGCATCTTCGGCCGAAACTACAGCCAGACGGTACGGGAGAGCAGGCAGCTCGAGGCCGGACTGAAGGTCCATGAGCCCTTCCTGCTGAAGGCGCTCGATCGTCTTCTGGCGTTCCAGTTCCTTGACTCCGACGGAGTATTCGGGATCGATGTCGTTTATGACCAGGGACAGGCCGTAAAGTTCGCTGAAATTTACCTGTACCTCGACGAGAATCACCATGCCTTCCGATATCGGAGAACCGGTCACGGACTCGAAGTAAGGCGCTATGAATCTGTACTTTGAGCTCCAGATGACGGCACTTGTCTTGGCGACAAGTCCGGCATCGTCACTTTGAGACAGCTCCAGATAACAATGGCCTCCGTTACGCGCCTTTACGGCGCTAACTTCGGCCCTTACCCATATGCGTTTCGGAAAAAGACATTCTATCCCTTTCTTCAGCTTCTGCTGCAGATCAAGTAGCTCAAATATTTCTTTTTCCATACGCTTTTCTCATTCTTGCAACAAATTTATGAAAAATTCTTGAATTTTCATATCTTTGCGCACGTTTTAAAGACCTGACAGTTTATGAAGATCACAGAGGCCCTTTTCTCTGGCAGCAGCACAAGGATTTCCGAGAAGCCGAAACAGAAATTTCCTGAATTCGCCTTCATCGGAAGATCGAACGTAGGCAAGTCCTCGCTCATCAACATGCTCTGCAAGAAAAAGAATCTTGCAATGACCTCCAGCAAGCCGGGAAAGACCAGACTTGTGAACCATTTCCTCATCAACAGGGAGTGGTATCTTGTCGACCTTCCGGGCTACGGATACGCCAAGATGTCGGCGACCGGAAAGCAGAAGCTCGAACAGGTGATCAGAAACTACCTGAACTTCTCGGAAGAGATGGTCATGCTCTTCGTCCTTATCGATTCGCGTCATGACATAGGTCAGGTCGACATGGACTTCCTCTTCGAACTGGGACAGAGCCAGATACCTTTCGCCATCATCTTCACCAAAGGTGACAAGATGGGCCCGGTAGCCCTCGAGACCCAGATCGGCAAGATCAAGAGCCAGATACTCGAGCATTGGGAAGAACTCCCTCCGACATTCGTAAGTTCGTCGGAGACCGGACTAGGAAGAGAGGAGATCCTCGACTATATCGGATCTGTACTCGAAAGTCTGAACGAAACCAAAGAACAATAGACCTTAAATCCTCAATACGATGCAACACGAACACAAACTCAAGCTTTTCGCCTGCAAGGCCTCAAAGGATTTCGCGCTCAAGGTAGCCAAGGCGCTCAACATCCAGGTCGGCAGTTCGGATGTACTTACTTTCAGCGACGGCGAATTCCAGCCATGCTATAATGAAAGCGTACGCGGAGCGACTGTATTCATCATCCAGTCTACCCCTCCCCCTACCGACAACCTCTTCGAGCTCCTTCTTATGATCGATGCCGCAAAGAGAGCGTCTGCACATAGGGTGATTGCAGTAATGCCTTACTTCGGATGGGCAAGACAGGACCGCAAGGACAAGCCAAGAGTTTCAATCGGAGCAAAACTTGTCGCAAACATGCTCCATGCAGCAGGATGCGACCGCGTGATGACATGCGACCTTCACGCAGACCAGATCCAGGGATTCTTTGACGTACCGGTAGACCACATCTACGCAAGCGCAGTGTTCCTTCCGTACCTCAAGAGCCTCAACCTCGAGAACCTCGCCATCGCAGCCCCTGACATGGGCGGAGCAAAGAGAGCGAACGCATACGCAAGATATCTTGAGTGTCCTGTGATCATCTGCCACAAGTCACGCGAAAGAGCAAATGTAGTGGGCTCGATCACCGCCATCGGTGATGTTGCAGGTAAGGACGTAGTCATCGTGGACGACATGGTCGACACTGCAGGTACCCTCGCAAAGGCTGCAAACGTACTGAAGGATATGGGCGCAAGGAGCGTAAGGGCATGTGCCACACACCCTGTATTCTCAGGCCCTGCATATGACAGGATAGCAGAGTCTGCGCTTGAGGAGGTCATCGTTTCCGATACACTTCCGCTTAACCCTGATCCTGCAAAGGACAAGAGCAAGATCACTGTCCTGACCATGACAGACATGTTCGCAAGCATCATCAACAAGGTCTACAATTACGAGGAAATCAGCTCCAGCTTCATCAACTAATGGAAATTCTGCTTGCAGCGGTTGTTCTTGTAGGACTCTGCGTATTCGGACTCTGCTTCAACATCATCTTCAGGAAGGACGGAAAGTTTCCTGAGACCGAGATAGAGAACAATGTCGAGATGCGCAAGAGAGGCATCAAGTGCGCCAAGGAAGAAGAGATAAAGCTGTGGGGCAAGAAGGATGAGAACGGCAACCCGGTCGCATGCGACGAAGGCGGATGTGCAAGCTGCGGTTCACGTGTCGACTGTCACTGACAATTTTCCCTTTGGGGATTCATGATATTGTATTCGGTCCCGGATAGGGACAGGCAACTATCGCCGAGAGGCGGGATTTTAATTTTTTAAAGTTATGAGTTTATTAGCAATCGTAGGACGCCCTAATGTGGGCAAGTCAACACTTTTCAACCGCCTCGTCGGAATGAGACAGGCGATCGTAGACGAAACAGCAGGTGTGACCCGTGACAGGCATTATGGAAGATGCGAGTGGTGCGGCACTGAGTTCTCAGTTGTCGACACAGGCGGATACACATCAAATTCTGACGATATCTTCGAAGAGGAGATCCGCAAGCAGGTGGTTCTTGCCATCGAGGAGGCACATGTCGTGCTTTTCATGGTAGAGGCCGGCACAGGTATCACAGACTATGACGAGGAGATCGCTGGTCTTCTCCGCCGCAGCGGAAAGCCTGTAGTTCTTGCTGTCAACAAGATCGACTCGGGAGAGAAGATGTACGACGCCTTCCAGTTCTATTCGCTCGGACTTGGCGAGGTATACAGCATCTCGGCTGCCAACGGTGGCGGTACAGGTGACCTTCTTGACGCCATCGTGAAGGAACTTCCTGAAGAAGATCCTGACACTGACGAACATCCAGAGCTTCCGCACTTCACTATCGTAGGAAAGCCAAACGTAGGAAAATCATCCCTCACCAACGCCCTTCTCGGCAAGGAAAGGAACATCGTCACCCCTATCGCAGGTACTACACGCGACTCGATAGCAACGCTTTACAATAAGTTCGGACACGAGTTCATGCTCGTGGATACAGCAGGTATGCGTAAGAAGACCAAGGTACACGAGGACCTGGAGTTCTACTCGGTGATGAGGTCTATCCGTGCCATCGAGCATTCCGATGTCTGCATCCTCATGGTCGACGCCCAGACAGGTATCGAGTCACAGGACATGGCTATCTTCAACCTCATCCAGAGAAACAAGAAGGCTTGCGTGGTGGTAGTCAACAAGTGGGACACCGTAGAGAAGGACAGCAATACCATGAAGCGCTACACAGAGGCCATCAAGGAGCGCCTTGCACCGTTCAACGACCTCCCTATCATCTTCACATCTGTAATCAACAAGCAGAGGATCATGGATGTGCTCGATGCTGCCGCTCATGTCTACGAGAACTATTCGCGCAAGATATCCACTTCCCAGCTCAACGAGGTCATGCTTCCTGAGATCGAGAACTATCCTCCGCCAGCATGGAAGGGCAAGTACATCAAGATCAAGTATGTGACCCAGCTCCCTACAAGATCTCCTTCGTTCGCATTCTTCTGCAACCTTCCGCAGTATATCCGCGAACCTTACCGCCGCTTCCTGGAGAACAAGCTCCGCACCCACTTCGACTTCCTCGGATGTCCGGTGCATGTCTTCCTCAGACAGAAATAACCTTCAGGAATCATCTGGATTCCTCACATGATACAAAAGTTCGACCGGCCCATGGCTCACGAAGCATTTTCCCGCTTCGTTCGTCCATGGGCCGGTTGAACTATAACCCAATTAACAACTAAACTAACCTTGACTCCTTCTTTTGCAAACGGTGTGCCAGCTTTTCGAGGGGGATCAGCGGTTTTCGTTGAGCCAGGTGCGGGCGTAGGGACATGTGGCCTGACATGTGAGGTTTTCCTCGCGGGCATAATTGTAGGCTGCCTCTACAAGAGCAGCAGCAATGCCCCTGTCTCGGATAGGACGAGGCACGTATGTATGGACGATGTCCATGATCCTTCCTCTCAAGATATATGTAAGATAGGCGGTATGACCTTCTACCTGGACCTCGAAACGACGTAGGTCTTCGTAATGTTTCACTTTTGTTCTCATGATAACCAGTTTTACCGGGAACGGAAAGTCCGCCCCGTAAACAAGATATCCAAAAGGGATGCCGTTATTTCCTGAGGGATTCGCTGGCGTAGGAGGCCAGGCCGAAGAGGATCTGGGTTATGGCTTGGGAGGTGTGGGAAAGGGTTGCATAGATGATGCCCATTTCCATCGGGATGCCGTAGACTGCCGAGAGGGCCAGGCTAATGATGAAGTGGAAGGCACCGATGCCGCCCGGGACAGGGACGGCGAAGCCCAGTCCCCCGACCAGGGAGAGGAAGAGGGAGTCTATAAGGTCGAGACCCTCGAGGAAGGGAGCGGCCCACACTGTGGATGCAGCCATGAGCCAGTAAAGTCCCCAGATGAGAGCTGTATAGGCAAAGAACAGCCACTTACGCTCCATACGAAAACAGCTGGAGAAACCCTGGACAAGACCTCTGAAGATGCCCCAGACCTTGCTGCAGAATGAGTTGGAGTCACGGTAGCGCCAGAGGGCCCATACGCAGACAAGTCCTGCAACAGCGATGATGGCGACCAGCCACCAGAGACTGAAGTTAAGGCGTGATGACATCGGGGTCCAGATCTGCTCGACGAAGAAACCTCCGAAACGGCTGAAGCCTCCTATGACCACCACTGCCAGAAGCATCAGCATGACCAGCAGCTCCCATCCACGTTCGAGGACTACTGTTCCGAGGACCTTGTCGTATGTAGCCTTTTTATGGTCCGGTCTTGAAGGGTCGACAGGGGCTGAGCGACGGGTAATGACTCCGCAGCGGATGAATTCTCCGATACGCGGGAAGACGAAGTTGGAGATGTTGCCGATGTTGATTCCGTTGAAGGTTGTGGTGCGGGTTATGCTGTCGTCGATGGGGAGCAGGAGCTGACGCCAACGGATAGCCCTTACCCAGAATGCAGCGGAACCTGCGACCATAGAAAGAAGGATAAGCTCCCAACGGCAGGTCTTAAGCTGATTCCAGAACTCAGCCCATTCCACTTCTCGGAACGAGACCCAAAGGAGGAGGACAGCCAAAGCTGCTGAAGCGAGGTATTTTAATGTCTTCTTGATATTGTCTTTCATAACCGGGGGCAAATTTATCCAAAAGTTTGCTAACTTTGTATGTTTAACCGCAAAAAGAAAACATATGGCGTCTATTTTGGGCATCGGAAATGCTTTGACGGACATTCTGGCCGTACTTCCGGACGATACTTTCCTTAAGGAATTCCACCTGCCGAAAGGCAGCATGCAGCATGTCGATATGGAGACAGGCGACAAGATATGGAAGACACTCAAGCCTATGGGCGTACAGCTCGTGGCCGGAGGATCTGCAGCTAATGCGATTACGGGAACAGCGATTTTCGGAATGGAATCGGGCTTCATCGGAAAGGTCGGGGACGACGACCTTGGCCACCTTTTCCAGAGCGACCAGGCCCAGTACGGCATCAAATCCATCCTTCTGAAGGGTGTGAACTCATCGGGAAGGGCGATGGTCTTCATTACAGCTCCGAATGCCGAAAGGACATTCGCCGTGTATCTTGGTGCGGCGCTCGAACTTGTGCCGGAGGACCTCAAGCCTGAGTATTTCGAAGGGTATGACTATTTCCATATCGAAGGTTATCTGGTTCAGAATCAGGCGACTATCCGACGTGCAGTCGAGCTTGCGAAGGCTGCGGGATGTATCATCTCCCTCGATATGGCCTCATACAATGTAGTCGAGTCGAACTATGCATTCCTGCATGACATCGTCGACAATTATGTCGACATCGTCTTTGCGAATGAGACCGAAGCCACTGCATTCACTGGTCTGGAACCACGCGAAGCGCTCGATGAAATCGCGAAGAGCTGCAAGATTGCGGTCGTGAAGGTAGGAAAGGATGGATCGATGGTGAAGGCGGGCGAAGAGTTCCATTTCATCGAGGCATGGCCGGCAAAGCCGATCGACGCGACAGGAGCGGGAGACACATATGCAGCAGGATTCCTTTATGCCCATTCGCTCGGCATGCCGCTGAAGGTCTGCGGAGAAGTAGGTTCGATCATTGCGGCGAAGGTAGTGGAGGTCGTGGGAACCAAGATCGATATCCCTCGTTGGAAGGCAGCCAAGAAGGAAATCCGTGAACTCATAAATGCTAACTCATCCGAGCCATGTTTGGACTGATAAGGAATTTTGTCCGCAGGAAGCGGATCGAGAAATATACCAGCAACGTAGAGACAGGACTGCTGCCGATGTCACAGATCCGCACGGTAAATGTGGTGATCGACGTGGAAGAACCTGGCTTTGACGTACTTAAGGAGGACATACTTGCATGGGGCAGGAATACCGGAGTGAAGGTGAACCTTTACTTTTTTGACTTCCGCCGTCTGGGCAAGGACGAACTCCTGCTCACCAGCATCACCAACACCATTCTGAAGAAGGAGCTGGACTGGGTGGGAATGCCGGACCTGAGCAAGATCGCGCCGCTGATGGATGAGCCTAGCGACCTTTTCATCTCGATGGTCGACAACGGAAACTTCCCTATCGACTTCGTGACCAGGTGTACGAAGGCAAGATTCAAGATAGGAAGACGTGAGTACGACGGACATCCTTTCAACATGACCCTCTTAGGAGGAGAGACTGCGGAACTGCGCTCTGAGGCAAGGCAGATATTCGCCGCCATCACTGAATTCATAACAAAGATCAGATAATGAGAAAACTTAAAGACTATCTTTTGGTCGGCGTCAAGGGCGCATGTATGGGTGCCGCTGACGTGATTCCGGGAGTATCCGGAGGTACAATTGCATTCATCACAGGTATATATGACGAATTCGTAGGCTCGATTGCACGTGTCGATGCAGAAGCTGTCAAGCTGCTTTTCAAAGGACGCATACGTGAGTTCTGGAACCATATCAACGGCTGGTTCCTCATCTCCGTCGTTGCCGGAATCGGAGCCAGCGTAGTAGCTCTCGCTGGACTGATGCAGAACCTTCTGAGCAACCATCCTATCCAGACATGGGCATTCTTCTTCGGACTTATCGTAGCTTCTTCAATCTTCATCCTGCGCGGTATCTCGGGATGGAAGGTGCGCGAAGGGGTGCTGGTGGCTTTCGGAGTTCTTTTGGGAGTGGTCGTGTGTACCCTCTCTCCTACCGAGACTCCTGATGCGCTGTGGTTCATCTTCCTCAGCGGAGCGATAGCAATCTGCGCGATGATCCTGCCAGGTATCTCTGGAAGCTTCATCCTTCTGATTCTCGGAAAGTACCAGTTCATCATGGGAGCTATTTCCGGACTGGCTTCGGGAGAAGATTTCGGACGTAACCTTGTGATCATAGGAGTGTTCCTAGTAGGAGCAGTGGTCGGCATCCTTGGATTCTCCAAGTTCCTCCACTGGCTTCTCGCACGTTGGAACAAGGAAACTCTGATAGTTCTTGCAGGATTCATCATCGGTTCGCTTGTAAAGGTATGGCCATGGAGCAATATGGAAGCGATAGTATGTTCGCAGTTCCCTGCGGTGGCAGCTCTTTCAGAGGCTGCCGAGGAGGCGGCCGAAGCGGCCGCCGGCAGCGGGCCTTTGGCCGCCGCTGCCGCAGATGCCGCCCAGAAGGCATATGAAACAGCAGTTACCAGCCATGCATCCATGATAGACCCTCAGATCTTCAGCGCTGTGGTGTTTGCTGTGATCGGTTTCTGTCTGGTTACCGGTATCGAGGCGATAGGTAAGATCATGTCAAAGAAGAACGCATAACTTATCCTAAGGAGCAGCAGATCTTGCCATATACTATAAGTCAAAAGCACAAATCACAGGTGTTTTTGTTCTTTTAAAGCCTAAAATTACGGTCAAAAGAACAAATTCATGGGGTATTTGTTCTTTTGACTTCAAAACAATCCCCTTGGTATTGTACTAATTATGCTCACTCGCAGCAAAACTTTCACTTTCAAGTTGCAGATTTCAAAGAAATAACATATCTTTGCAGCCACTTTTGAAAAGTACAAGGATCGGTTCGGTAGCTCAGTTGGATAGAGCAACAGCCTTCTAAGCTGTGGGTCTTGGGTTCGAATCCCAACCGAATCACTTTAATCGCCCTCTCAGACACTTGAGAGGGCGATTTTTTCATTTTGGCTCCAAATTGGTCCCAAAATTTTTCGAGTTGCTTTGTTAATGATGTCAAGAAAGTATCGAAGTCCTATCCATAAATTAAGATTAATTTATATTTTTGCTACATATAAATGTTGAATCTTTATGAAATATCGGCAATTTAAGAATTCCGCAGAACGCCATCTCAGGATTTGCGAGAAACTTCTTCTGAGGCTTGAAGATCGGAATATTTCCAAAATTGATGCAGCGTTTATTCGGCATGAGGTTTATTACTTAAGTGGATATATTATTGAAACTCTTATTAGTTACGCTCTATGCAACCACTTACAAATTGAAGAAGAAATCGAAGAAAATGAACATTTCAAAGACAATCCCCAATTTAAGACCCACTCCTTAACCCGCAAATACAATTATGCTAAGAAGCAGAACTGTTATTTAACTGATATTATCTTCCTTTCTAAAGCATGTTCCAACCGAAAACTTCAGGATTTATTTGAAAATTGGGACGTCAAATACCGATATGAAACTCCCCGTATTTCCCTAGACAAAGACGATTTGGACGCATACATTAAGGAGATCCGCAACATTTATTTAACCATCCTCTTAAGATACCCGTTATGATTAAGATATTTAATAGTATTGAGGTTTTAAACCAACTTCTAGGTAAGTACAAAAGCAACAAGTCTATCGGAGATTATAGAATCATCTTAGGTGCAAACAATTATATATATGTATATATCAAAGGTAATGAGGCACAAGAGGTCATATCAAAGTTAAAAACGTTTAGCAACCTCCGATATAAATTCATAGCTCATCATGAATATGATGACTATGATATCTATTTCAAGGAGAAGCATTCTATTGATGTACACTCATCACGATTACGTTTAGATAACTTAATCAACACAAATAGCAAATCTGAGAAGTTTAGTGTCCCTGTTGTCACCTTTTATAGTTATAAAGGAGGCGTCGGACGTTCAACAATGCTTGCCACCTATGCTTCAACATTAGCGATTAAAAAGAAATGGAAAGTCGCGATACTTGACTGCGACTTTGAAGCGCCAGGTCTAAATAATTTTTACTTGGAGGATCCCAGCATTTTATATAATAAGAATGGCATAGTCGAATATTTTTTAGACTCCGAAATTTCTGAGAACTTAAGTATATCAAATTACTGCAGAGAAGTCTCCAAAAAATTTTCAGGAGACGGAGCTATATATGTTTTCTCAGCAGGAAACCTCAATACACAAGATAACATTGGTAAATTATTTGAAACAGATTTGGACCACTATTTAAATGGCCTTACTAGATTAGATTTCTTTAACAAAGAGACTATAGTTCAACGATTCTCTGAATTGATCAATTCAATTTGCACAGAATTATCCCCTGATATAATTTTAATTGACTCTAGAACTGGGTTTAACGATATATTTGGTATCGCCGCATTAAGGCTATCCAATATTGTTGTTGGGTTATTTGGAGGGAATGCACAGTCACAACCAGGAATGGAGTTCTTTCTTAACTTACTTAAAAGGCCCGAACATCCAATACTACTTGTGGTAAATTCTATTATCCCGAACACAGGCAAAATAAAAGCGTTCAAACTATTTCAGGAAAGACTTAATTGCTACCTAGAAAAGATTTCGCGTAGTCACGACACCGAACTTTTAGGAAGTATTAAAGTCGACGCATTCCCTAATGGGCATAACGAAATCCTTGAAAACATCGGTATGCCAACAGATTCATATGAAGACTACATACATATGATTCAGAGTGGGGCATTCTATGACTACAATAATATTTTTGACAAAATTACAGAATATTCTCTTGAAGTAAAAAACAATACTAAGCCGAAACATCAAGAGACTAATGAAAGGGATATAATCACTCTCAAAAAGCAACTTTTATCAAATATTGCAACAAATCTTCCATCTCTATATGCAGAGAGTATTCCTGATTTCGAAAAAGAAATCACAAATAATAGATATTTCTTCCGCAAAAGTATGGAAGACCTATTCAATGCAGATAAATTTCTTGTAATCGGAAATAAGGGCACTGGTAAAACATACATATATAGGTCCTTAGGTCACGACAAAGTTGTCCAGGCACTGCAAGAAAGAGCCAATAAGACTGAATTTGAATATAAATTCATCCAAGTATTCAATGAAACTTACTGCTTTGATACAATCAAATTAGACGGACAGTATAAGCCAGAAAATGCAGATCTGTTTTTTGAGAGATTTTGGAAGATTTATATATGGTGTGCAATAATGTCTAACAGGCCATACGGATATCAAAGTACAATCAACATTCATAGTATTAAGGACGACACTGAAACTGCCGAATATTTTAAGAAGAAAATCAATGATAGTTCATTCATAATGCAGATTGAGCAAGATCTGCTTTCATTGGACAAGTTCTTAAAAGAACAACAAAACAGACGTCTTACATTTATTTTTGACGGCCTTGATCAAATTGTCAAGCCTGTAAAATGGTCAGAAAGAATAGCGCCACTCATCAACTTATGCAAGAAGATGTCATACACTTGCATATCGCCAAAACTGTTTATAAGAAGCGATTTATATAATAAGATAGGCAATATCAATAATAAGAACGACTTAAACAATCGTATTATATATATCGAATGGACTAGGGAAGAAATATTCGCTTATTTCTTTAAATTTGTCTTGTCACATTCAAAAGCAGAGTTCTTCAAATTAATAAAAGCATACAATCAATACCCTATTGAAAGTATTCAGAGCACAATTAATGCTATAGAAGCTTCTGGAGATCAACCCCCTTTGGAAGAATTAATATTGCGACAACTTTGTGCTAGCTTCTTTGGAAAATATGCTGATACAAATAGTAGTCATAAATTCGGAGAAAGTTATGACTGGTTCTATAATAACCTGATGAATGCTAATGAGACCATTAGCTTAAGACCTTTCATTGATCTTATTTCAATATCTGTGAGATCTGCAATTAAAGATGATAGTTCCCCTCAGCCGATATTACCATCTCTTTATTATACAAATGGCAGAAATCGAGCAGAAGCTGTTGAAAAGCATTTTATGGATTTAGCAAAGGAGCAGGGTAATCAAGACCTTGAAATAGTTTTTGACTACATCAAAAATAAAGCTCCTATTAAATTTAAAAGGGTACAGTTAAGTAAAAGGGAATTTATCGATTTACTTGACCTTATAATTAAGAACGGAGACTTAAAGGAATGTACCGATAGAGACAGCATCATTGAATTACTTATTGTTAATGGAGTAATCAAAGACCACTTCATTAGACTTTATGATGGTCCACATATTAATTATAAGTTTGCTCTATTATACAAATATTATCTCGGCTTAAAATCCAATAGAAAAAGATAGCCTCTATAAAGAGAAAGAGAGTGAACATGCACTCTCTTTCTCTTTATAGAGGCTCAACCTCATCATCTTCATCATCTACTTTCGCATTCCTATCTGTCAATTCCATGAAGATATCAAGAAACGCTCTCTTTGAAAAGAAATACCCCTTATCAGACTCCAGCTTATCTGCCATGAAGGAGAAACCATAGTTGGCATACTCCTCCATCGTTTTAATCAACTGAGTGACTACATCTGCAACTTTAATTTCCCCCTTATCAAGAGCGATCCAATCTATAGGAGTTTTTGCAACAAGGGCTATAAAAATATAGTCTCGTAGTTTTGGGTAAGCTTTCCTAAACTTCTTTGAATCCAGATTACCCCATTTATCAAGAGGTTGCCCTAAGACTTTTACATCTTCGGAATCGTCAGATAGAGGAATCTTTTTATCAGCATATAATCCAATAAAGAAAGCCATTATATATGGTTCATAGCCAGCTCCCAAGATCTTTCCTTTTGCATCAGTATTCTCAGATGCGCCTATACCATAATCAGAAAGGACTCTGATGACACTCTGTTCATAATGCTTTTCAAACTTCGGGTTCCTTCGTCCCCACACATCGATAATACGCTCATCCTTATCGACATAGTCTATATTGTTGAGATTGTCAGTCATGAGATTATAGTTTTGTGATTACTGTTTGAATTGTAGCCAGTTTCTTATCATCAAATGGTTTCATCTTCTCAATACGGTAGACGTTACCATTAACTTCTTGAACTTTATTCATATCCAATACGGTATTTCCGTTTTCGTCTTCCATCAAGAAACTCTTAGTAACAATTATAACTTGTTTCTCCAACTTACTTATAACACCAAAGAACTCAGTTTCCTTAGCCGCAGCAAAAGAAGAGGTTGGAGCATCAAATATTAACGGATACTTTTTCTCTTTCTTTAAAGCCGACAATTTCGATATCGCAAACAGAATTGACATGAATTGAGTTGTTCGAAGAGCTGTATTCGGATTGTAGATACGCGCCTCATCGTCATCTACCAACACAGCTTCAGCATTACCCTGCTGCTTCATAAGGATTCTAATAGTTCCCTTGAAATCGTCTACGTTTAGTTTTTCCAAATATGCATTTGCTTCATCTTCAATAGAAGCTAACAAACGCTTTTTATTTGTCTCTTTCGCATTTCTGAATGCCTCAGAAATCTTATTTAAGATCATCCAGGTATTTGAATATATTTCAGCCGACGTTCCTTTTGCAAGTTTTGCTAATCTTTCTTGACACTCGTTTAATTCAATTACTCCAGATGCTATTTGCTTTTTTAGAGTCTCAATACTTCTCTCGGCGGTATGCTTTTTTGTCATCCAGTTTGAGATATTCTCATAATTTGCAGTAAGTTGTTCCTCTGTAAGTCCATCCGTTTGAGCAAGAATCCTTTTTTTCTGCTCCAGTTCTTTCTCAATGTTTGCATCCAACTTTTTTACATCCTCGTGGAGTCTGTTATAAAAAGCAATGGCATCTTCAATCTTTGACCGGAGTTTTGTCACACTTGAGAGATTATCATTTAAGATAGTATCTCTCTTTTGTAATTCAGGTATATAGTTATTCTCATATAGTGTCTCTTCATCAGGATCCTCTGCTTTCAGTGAATCCTTATAATCTTGAAGTTTAGCAAGCATATGATTCCATGCGGCTGAACCTTTTTCTGCTTTTCTTCCACATATCTTGCACACCTCTGCATCAAGCATTTCCTGCATAATTTGTGGACCAGGGACATTAGCCGGAAGAGGAACAAACTTAGTCTCAGCTTCTGCCTGACTCATGAGTTTCTTTACTCCAATTTGTTGTTGGTGCTCATTCTCTAAACGTCTTCGTTCCTTATCAACAGCACTGATTTTATTAGTATACTCATTTGCGATGTCCTCAAAACCCATGAGAATCCACATGTCATCTAAAAGATTTATTGTATAATCCTCATGAATTCTCGCTCTCGTCTCACTTCTTTTACTTTCAAGAGCTGCTATTCTATTATTGATTGATATCAGAAGTTTAGACGCCTCTTTGCTTTGTTCAATATTTTTCAGCAGCTCGGTAAAATTATCAACTTCACTCTCTGCATTCTTTAAGTCACGTCTTTTCCTACTAATCTCACTCCTCAAATTCTCAATCTGAGTAGTAAGTATACGTATTTGAGTGGCATTTTTCTTATCTAATTTTTGAGCATTCTCTCTAGCTTGTTCAGCCTTCCTAGTCGCATACTCCATGAATGAGAAATAAGCATCAAAATCCTTTACATCACTGAACGTGTCAACTAACATCTTCAATGCATTTGAAGACTGAAAAATGTCAAGATTAGTTTCACCCTTGAACATAGAGTACTTTCTCAATTCTGACGGAAGATCATACTCAAATCTGCTACCTGGCTTTATGTCGCGTTCTACTCCATCTTGAACTATTAGATTAAACTCATAGTTAGAAGTAGTAATATCACCATTATAGGATTTTGTGAAGCGGAATTTTTTCTCAAGAATCTTCTGGCATCCATTATGCTCATAAGTTACAGATACAGCCACATTATCCGAATCGCCGGAAAACAACTCTTCTGCTCTCTTTTTAGAAATGAACTTAACATCTGTCTTAACAACATCGTCAGTTCTAAATACCCATTCTAAGGCCTCAAACAACGTAGTTTTACCGTCTCCATTAGAACCAATAATCAGATTAAGGCCATCACAGAAGTTAAACAAATTACTTTTGTAATAACTTCTAAAATTCTGTATTTCAAGACTTTTAATTATCATATAAGTAATTGTCGTTTAAGTAGTTAAACACCGTACTGTAAACTTTCTTCTGTGTAGATTCATCTGTAGCTCCACGTAAATCGCTAATGATTTTTGCTACAGCAACTACAACTGGATTTTCTGAACCTAAAGCAGACTCAAAGTCCTCATAATCAGACTCATCATACTTGTACCTCTCCTTGAGAGCCTGGTCATCTAGAACCATCCTTAACATTCTCTCTTTGTTGGTCATAATGTATAGTTGTTAATAATTATAAATTCAATGCATAGTAATCCAGGGCAGATCTCAATTCCATCTCAGAGAACGAAGGATTCTCCGACATATCTGCAAAGTTCTTCACCCTTGCCAACTCGCTCTTCAGTAACGAACGCTCCATCTTATAACTGTTGTGGTGTGCTCCCACCTCTGGCACCACTACTAAATCATGCAGAATCGCATATTCTTTATCTGGATGCTTTCTCAGAACACGACCACGTCTCTGAATAAACTGCCTTGGATTTCCTGTACTTGAGCAGAAAATTGCAAGTTCACTTCTTGGCACATCAACACCTTCATCCAAACACTTCATTGAAGTAAGGACCTGAACCTTTCCTGTAGCAAAATTTCGCAGCAGTTCTTCCCTGTCCTTCTGTCCAGAAACAAACTTCCTAACAGTCACATGACCATCAACATTAAGAACGGCTGCAGTGTATTCGTTAATCAAACGATCTGTGTCTGCATCTTCTGCGATAGTATCAGCTTTATCAAAGTCATCTTCTGCTCCAAAATAGTCAGGTTTCAAGCCTTCTGGAACATAAACAAGCGTATAGTTGAGATTTCCTCTTTCTTCAAAGCGTTTATGTACAATCTCTCTAAACACCGGCAACTTATTAGCCGCCTTATGTATTATTCTCTTACGCGCCAACAAAAGCCTTTTTAGAACCTCATCCTTCGTCGTAAAGGTCTCCGTATTGTAATTAAAATACCTTGAGATTTTCTCAGATAGTTCAATGTAAGCATCCATCTCCTCATCTGTTAGACGTATCACATGAGGATAGTAGAAGTACTTGCACAATACCGGATTAGCACCATGAATAGCCTCATCCATCGAATATTCAAAAGTATATGATTCTTCAGCGCCAAAGAACTTTCTTAGTTTTGTGTTACCCGTATCATCAAATTGTCTCTCTGGGGTAGCAGACAATCCGACACGCCTTGCGTATGGAATTTCTTTTAGTTTCTTAGCCATTGATTCAGCCCCCATGTTATGAGCCTCATCAGCTATCAATAAAACCCTTCTCCTGTCAAGGCTATTAAGTTTATCAAATACTTTCGGTCTTGAATAGGAGGCATATGTTGAAATAATGATATACGACTGCAACTCATCAGTCTGATATTTCTCGTTGAAGCAAATCCTATCAACCTCTTCCTGCCAGAAAGGATTCTTGGAGAATACTTTTACGATATTGCTGAATCGGAACTTACGGCATTCCTCCTCCCACTGATTGACAAGAGTAACAGTCGGCACCAAGATTATAGCCTTATAGTAACCCTTTCTAGAATAAATCTCATATAGGCAGTTCAGCGAAGTAATGGTCTTACCTGTACCAGTAGCCATCGCAAATAACCCTTTCTGATTATTATTCCTCCAGTTCTCAAATGCTGCTCGCTGATATTCTCTCGGCCCCTCTCTGTATGGGAAACGAGGAGTGATTTGATATGCTCCCTGCTCACCATCCTTAAGAACTCCTGCCCTAATCGCTTTCTGTTTATAGCTCCTGAGTTTATCTTCAACGTTAAGCAAATCCTCTATATCTTGATTTCCATACGAAGATGTAATCGCAGCCTCAAGATCCTTAGACGATAGATATTCAATCTCCTTTTGAGTACCATTCATCACCCTGTCAAACTCCGCCTTCTGATTAGCAATTTTCTTCTGAATTGAGATATCTGGCGAAGTACTCAAGAAAATATTAATGTCTTCAAGATTATTGAACAGGCCTCCCAGAGTGAAGTTTGCCGACCCCGAGAACCCTACAATCATTCCGTCAGAATCAACGAATTGTCCTCTTTTCGTATGTGCAATACCGGTAGTAGCTTTAGGCTTGATAATCTGTATCTCGATACGCTTTTCCTGAATCAAATATGCCAGGCACTTAAAGAAATGTTCCCCGTACTCGTCCAATCCCGCCTTGATGGACTCCCAACATGTCAAGTCAAATGGAGCGACAAGACCGCCCTCCAATCCTGATGAGATTGCATCCTTATCTTTTGCAGAAACGATTTGGTTAATAGCCATTCTCATGAAGCCACCATTGCTGATGAATGTAGCAAAGGAAGATGACAACACATTGATTGCAGCTGAGTTAAAATATCCCAGCTGAATATCGAATATAAGGCTATTACTTAGGGCATTCGAGAAAAATTCGTGTGGAGTATGTTCACCTTGCGGTGTATAAACACCATCCTCAGCCCATTCAACATCGTTTAACATTCCTATATGAAGCAGTTTGCACAGTTAATATCATCGTCATCAAGAAGGTCAATCAGCAGTGAACTCTTTGCCTTTTCAGCTGCGGCCTCAGTCTTCTTGATATGGTCAAGTTTAATTTGTCGAACTCGTTCCGATTTTATAAGGTCACTGAGTGGTTCACCCTGAATCCAAGTATATCCATCCTTCTCATAACTCATTGCCTTCTCGAATAAATCCGGATGCTGCTCATATAGCCAAATCCATTCAATTTTTTGCTGGAAGAAACAGAAATAGCAACCAGAACGGCTTCTACAGTACTGTCCTTTCTTTCCATCAACCTCAAAGTCAATCAGATTATAGTAAGCTGGTACACCGACTCCGCTTTCTTCAAGGATTCTAAAAATATCCTCTTTACCCAGCACATCATCATTATCAATCAATGGGAAATAATCGAGTTTTCCAACCGGATATTCAGTATACTGCTTAAGGTATGCGAATACCGCATGATTGAATGCTATTACGTTAATATCTAGCAAGGCATTGAGTTTCTTTGAATAGAAGAAGCCCTTGCCCATTGGAGTCAGCAAAATCTTTTTTGCCTCCTCGTATGTAGTCTCATCAACAGCATTCTTATAACAATCATGGAACTTCTCCATGTTTGTATTATGCAGAACTTCGTTAATAACATCCAGACTCCAAATGTTCTTTCGGAATGGGAACACTGCCTGGATATTTGGCTTTGTCGAAACATATCCTTCTCTGTCCTCGTCACCACGAATACCAACATATGACACAGAAGGAGTATCGCCAACATACTTCTCAAACTCAGCCAACTTCATTTTGTTGGTGCACCATCTTGCCTGAACAGACGGAAGGTAACCACCACTTGTCTTTAAGAAATGGTCAAAAGGTGTTGGCTCAGGACTTCCTTGAGCGGCTATCAAAGTCGTGATATTACCAAGATATGATTTTAACTTGTCAACGAGTTCTTCTGTCTCAGTCAACTCGCACTTTGTGTCACAAGTATAGAAATCTATCTCAAGGTCAGGATACTTGTTCTTGAGATAAATAGCCAATGCTGCACTATCTTTACCACCCGATATGCCTAATACATGTCTTACCGGTGTACTCATTACATTTTCTTTTTAATCAGTTTCATAAGAGCAGCCATATTTATCGAGTCATCTCCCGATAAAAGCTGTTCAATCTGCTGCTCCAGCCTTTCAACTTCCGACATACTTTCTTTTGGAATAAGTACCTGCTTTACAAATGCCTTTTCCTTATTCTGAGTAATATGCAATCTGATGACATTTTCATCTCTAAGCTTATGCATTTCAACATAGTCATCAAGCTGGAAGAATCTGTCCTGGATGGACATGAACAAGAAGTCCTTTTCGCTATCCTTTATATTCTCTAAAGCCTTATTCAATATAGAGTAGCATACAGCTTCTATCCATGTCTTTCTGTCTGCATATTTTCCTGTCAAGCGAGCGTGGAAGTTTTTCATATCAATCGGCATAAGTTCAGTTTTAACTGCCTTATATCGATTCTCTATAATCGGTTTATAAACCGCGTAGTCATCTTCGTCAATTTTAAGTGTGCTAAGAATCTTCCTCTCAATCGCTTTGACAAATTCATCATAGCAACTTCTTAAATCACGAATTGAATTTTGAATAACTTCAACGAAGCTCTCTATAGCCTCAGGATTCTGATGTAGGATAACTTCCTTGAATCCTAATGCTTCTGGCAAGACCTCGAAGAAAGTCTCTTCTGGATCAGTCGCTCTTGCTATCACATCACGGAACTTCTTGGCATTAGTGGAAATATCCTTAGTAGTTCTTGCGTATGTATTCAGCCTCTTGTAGAATGTCAAGAATGGACGAATCGTTTCAATGAATGATGTGCCAGTAAGGTCAGACTGCTTGAGGTTGATAGCCTCGCGATATTTATCAAAGAATACCTGCTTAACGCCTTCTACATTGAAGGCCTTCAAAGTAAAGCTGTTCGGATTTCTCTGAATAAGTTCAAGTACCTCTCTGTTGATGAATGGAATATATGTTCCATCAGAATAGAGAGCAAAGTCATCCTTCTTGATGATAAGGAATGTCGGCAACCAGCAGTCGATAAAGCCTCGCTTAAGTCCAAGCGGAGCAGATGCAAGTTGCTTTGCAAGATCTCCTACCTTTCTCTGTTTACTCTGAGCAGACTTAAGGAAATCCATACAGATATCCCACAATATCGCAAATGATTCATCCTTCGGTGCAGCCAATGAGAATGCACCGTTTTCTTCAGAATGAATACCTGTATTCTTCACCATTGTGAGATAAATAGATTTCTCAGGCGGGAATTTGTCAGATGGGAAACCGATATTCTCTTCGTCCTTGTGTTCCAACAATTGCAGCAGATAGTTCTGTCGTGCTACAGACATTGTTGAACTAGGCTTTGGCTTATTGATAAGTTCATTCTTAAATACAGGAGTTCCATAATAGATCGTATCAGATATAGTCGAAAGCAACTTCGTTAACGCGCTGCTGCCAGTGATGTTGTCCAATACAGAACCATTGAAAATCCACTCTACATTTTCCGAATAGAGGCTGTCCAATACAACTCTGTTCAGGACAGACTTCTCATAAGATATCAGGTTGTCAATCTCTTTATGAGCAACTTTGTCATTGTCGTCGCCTATATAGAAATTCTTAACCCAAATAAGCTTATCAATTTCAAAAATCTGGTCAATGATTTCGTTAGCATTCTTGAAAAGACAGTAAGCAATCGGCAAGTTTGTCAATGCCATGCAACCCTCTTTAGCGCAATCGTAATCATCCTTTCTTGGAAAGACAAGATTGATATTTCCGTCATAATCTCCTTTGGCAACCTTGTCTATAGGAGCACTTGTTATCAGGTATTCAAAATATCTTGGTGTACCTGTCTTGTAGTAGTGAGCATTCGCTACTGATACCTTGAAATCAAATGAATGTCTTAATTTATCAATGAAATCATCGCTTCTCTTACATTCGATTGCTGCATTGTACAAGCCCATCTCGATATCAACGTCTGTTCCTTCAAAGAGAATATACTTCGACTTATACTTTGCATAACGAATAATCTTCGCCATCTCCAACTTCTTAAGCAAAGGCAAAGCATTCTCTATGTTCATTGTCTGTTGAGCATACCAGCCGATAAACTTATTATCGATGATAGCTGCTGATGAGGCGAATATATTAAGAAGACCGATAGTCTTGACTATCTTGATTGCAGGTTCAATTTCCTCCAATGGCAGGTTCAGTCCTTCTGTCCTTTCAATTGCAATCTTAATAGCAGACCAGTTTGCAGAGTCTGCATTTGCCTCGTTTAAGTACGAATGGAAGTTATAAACGATATAGTCATGAACCTTTGCAAGATTATAAAGAGATCTAGGACCTGGAGCAAATTGCGCTATTGAATCCTCGCCGGTTGCCTCCAAGAACGTAAAAAGAGTTCTTTCATTCTGACCATATCGCTGATTGGCAAGTGTAAGTACATAGGCAGCAAAAATATCCATAGGATATAGAGACTCACACACTTCAGGATTGAGCCCTTCAGCGACAAATTTGGATTCAACGGCAAGCTTATACATCTTCCGTGCAGCCTCGCTATCATGTACCATCCTCCTTTCTGAAATGCGGATAGCAGTAAGGTTAAGAAGCTGTTCAATAGGCTCCTTGAATACAATATCATTAATTCTTCCCTTAACCTTATTCCACTCCTGCTTCTGTTCTTCCTTCAGTCCTTTAGCGTACGCATTGAATCCCTGATGCAGAGTAGTTAAGAGGAGGATATTTTTGTTGGTATCATTTACATATTCGCAGAACTTCTGCAAGAAATACATTTCCTTTTCAGGATTATTCTTGGCTGCATGTTCCAAAACCTTTCCGAACTCATCAATTACTATCACCAGGAATTTACCTTCCTTCATGGAGTTCTTGTAAAGTGTATCAAGAGCGGTAAATACATTCTTATCTCCACCAAGTGACTTCTTTGGAAGATGACTTGATATCAGGTCAATGAGAGGAGTATAGTCGCCAACAATATTGACGAAGTTGAACTTCTCATAGCCGTTGAACTGTCCAATATTCTTTATTAGCACATTCTCTCCTGCCACCTTGTTTGACAAACAATTCTGTAAAGCCAATAAGAAACTAGACTTTCCTGTTCCATATGATCCAATCAAGCAGAAGGAATGAATACCGGTGTTGAATGCATCCACGATCTTTCCAATTGACTGTTTTGCATTCGCTGTAACGACATAATTCAAGACTTTGTCGCTATCCCTTTCAATATTTATTGATGTAGAAAATTTCATCTCCCTAAATCTGATTGTAATACATAGATAGCACCTCGAACTTATCAATATCATCATTGATAACGAACAACTGCTCACCAGCAGCATTGTCAAATGTTATCTTATTATTTATAGCTGTTAAGCCAGAGAAAATCTCATACAGGTCTCCCTGACTCAAGCAGAAAACCAATGACAGTTCTAGAAGTCTGTCATATTCCACAACCTTTGCATCTGGGGCAATGCTTCGTACAGCATACAAGAAAACCAGAGGATTGAGTTCAGCCTTTGTTACATAATTGAATTCATACAAATCCTTCTCAACTTTTTTGATAAGATTCAAATCAATGAGAACAGAAGAGAAGTCGTCAAATGTATAGTTATCAGGAATAACATACATTTTCAGTAAGGTAGATATGTCTTTGTTGATAGTATTCTCGTTATAGATAGTTTTCTCGAAGGCCTTATCAGCAAATTGCCTCTTTATGAAATTGAAGATATTAGTTTTAGAAAACTCCTTACGTTCTTTATGGAAGTATACAAATACCTGCCGATATAGTGTCGCATAATATGTATGGACAAGTTGGAAATGAAGTAGCCACAAGGTATTGGGGTCCTCAAGAAACGGATCATAGCCATTATCGTCAAAAATCAGATCACCAAAGCGTGTCGTATTATTTTCTTCGTCGATGATTCCAAATGACTTCAGCCAAAACTTGATTGAGGCAACCATATTCTTACCGACTCCCAAGTCAACTACAGCCGTTTCATCATTGAATGACTTGCCTGACCTGACGAAATCATAACCTTTCTTCAGCCACATATTCTTGCACTGAAAGGTTTCGTGCCCTGAGAATGTATATTTCATCGATAGTACTCCTATCAATATCTCCGGCTCTCGATATTATGCATTCAGGTTCACCTACAAAGAAAGTGTGAGCCAGATTAGTCTTACTCTCATACTGGGCTCTGGACATGGCCTGTGCAATGAATAAGAATAATACAGCTCACACAGGCTATGTCGAAGGTCAAAACCTTTGAATAACCAATGCAAGCGTACAACTCATATTCCTATTGCACTTGAATTGTCCAGATTCAGTATGAAGGAATAAAAGCTAAACGCTTTCCGTAAATATGTCTGCTATCATTGATAGCGATGCAAATATAATGATAAATAATGACAATAAACATCATTATCATTTAAGCATATGTATCAAAATATCACAACAAATAGCAAAAAATACTTTTGTATGTGCTTTACCTTGGCACAACTAAACCTTACGTTTGCCACATAATCATTAACACATCATAATTATGTTCGGAATAATCGTCTTTCTTGTTCTATGTCTCAATGTAATCGGCACAATGACGGGAGGCAACGATCGTTGGTAGAATTTAATCATTAAATTGATTCATTTTTATAACTTTGTAAAACGCTAAAATTTAGGAGATTTTTATCATGAGAGATTTAACTGACAAAGCTTGGGAATCACTCCAGACAGGCGAAACAGTTTTCACTGAAGGAGTCCATACATTCAATGGTTGCGTCGTGACAATCACTGAGCGTAACGATCCTTACGGATATACAACTACAACTGGTACTCAAGCAACCAAAAGCGCAAGATATTCAGGCACGATCAAATTCCCTTCTGGCAAAGTAAAAACATTTACTAATAAAAGAGGTGGCGCCATAGCGAGAGATACTGGATTTAAGGTAACCGATGAACAAGGCTATTTTAGTGAGCAAGGAGACAACTATGTTCTACCATATCTCAGATAATCCATGGTCGGCAAATACAAAGTAATAACCCTCTGCGGCAGCACGAAGTTCAAGGAGCAATATCTGGAAGCACAGAAGCGCCTGACCCTTGAAGGCAACATCGTCATCTCCGTCGGTCTGTTCGGTCACAGCGGAGACGACGAAGTCTGGACCGAAGGCACCAAATCCATGCTCGACGATATGCACAAACGCAAGATCGACATGGCCGACGAAATCTTCGTCATTAACGTCGGCGGCTACATCGGCGAAAGCACTCGGGGCGAAATCGCCTACGCCAAGTCTCAGGGAATAGGTGTAAGATATCTAGAATAAAAAGACAAAGTGGTTAGGTATCTAGCCACTTTCGTCATCTATATGGTACGCAGACTTCCATCTTTGAGGTATTGCATATAGGCGTAAACCTCTAAGACCTTCAAAGACTGGCTCGTCATTCCTACAAATTCGACTTGGGAGACTCCAATTGATATTTGCCTTTGCATAAGGTCATCTTCAATCCTTAACAATAGAATCATTAAGAGTAAAAGCATTCGATAATAGGCATATTTATGTCCTTTCTCATCATCATATGTTTTAACTTTATTTGCATGAGCATATTTATTGCGATACGCAGGGCCATCATCGAATCTCTCATTATCTAGATAGTAGCTATAGTAGTCCTGCTCTTTAGGCGTCAATAGATTATCTGATGGCAATACCCATCCTTTATCAAGCAGAACATCAATTTTACCTGTATTATTAGCATACATGAAATACGAAGGTATAACACCGTAATCATATAGCAACTTATATAATGTAAAATCAAATTGATCGACAACTCGTATCATTCCGTCATCATCAATTCGAATACAGCCCAAATTCACAAGAGTGTTCAATGTGGACCGTTCATACTCTGGATACGAATCGAAAGGAACTTCCTCAACATTCATCATCATATGACAAAAATTCTTATACCGATTCTCTTTATATGGATCGATATAAGTAAGCATTGTCTGATCACTAAACAATAATTGCAAAAGGAGTTGTATATCTTTATTCTCTGGATTGATCTTATAATACCTAACATCTAATTTACTTTTGATTGACGTAACTTTCATTGGGTCACTCAACTCCAAAAGTTCTGGATCAATCTCGTCATTTTCAACATATAATTGATATTGTCGTGCAATAGACTCAATCTCAGGATAAATCAATCTACACTTAGTGAACCAATCACCATGTTTCGGTAATGATAACATAAGCGACGGATAGCCGAATCTATCCTTCAGATATACATTATAATACTCGGAAATAATATCCTCTAAATTCTTACCATGCTGAGTTAAGACAAAGTACAAAGACTCCATATGTAATGTTGAAGTCATTTCTTTGAGTTTAAATTGAGTAAGAGCGTCATAGTTTCTTTTGCTTCGGATACCAAATATTTTCTCTAATGACTCAACCTCAGATTCCTTTGGTATCAAGTCAAGCAAATTAAAGTAAGACAGCATATCAAAGTGCGTTCTTAGTAGTCGCAATGTACCAGATATAGAAGAATTAACTAACTCATCGACATCATAAACCACACATTTAGTTCCATCCTCATCATATTCTACCGACTTTGATGCAGCATTCGGTCTAATAATAACAGAATATGCATAATGCATCCTCGTCGCGCTATCACCTGAAAACATCTTATCATTTAGCTTTTTCGCCTTGCGCTTTGCTTTCAAACGAATAGAAGGGGACACCTTGAACGTATGTATCAATTTAGTATGCTCCAACAATCTGACATAGTTAATATTAGGATCATCCGAATCAATGTATTTCTCTAATATTTGAGAGACATCTTCACTAGTCAATTCCGTTGGAAAGTACATCGTCTTATGTCCCCCAATACTATGCTCCGCTACATACTCATTTAATAGCCATTCTGCAGAATGAGGATTTGATATCAGAAATTTCCTTAATAAACCACCATGTCGCTTAACAAGTTTTTCACGATACATCAATTCTCTCAGTTCCCAACTTTCATTGAATGAAGTCTGTAGAAAATTCTCATCTATTAAACCCTTAATCTCAAACACGTCTATTATTTCCCAGAACGAATCTCGATAGCCAAAGTCTATTGAGCGATAGATATTTGATAATTCAGATTTTGTGATCTGTTTAAAATACTTGGCCACAATAGGTTTAAACTGTTTGACCATTGAAAGCATATCTTGTCCCCAAGACTTAGGACAAGCACCATTATCAACAAACTTTGTGATTTCAAACAACTCTAGTATATCGTTAATATCTGTTATATCATTGGCTATATTGAACTCCTCAATAATTTGCTCAATTCTAGGTAAATGGTAACCTATACTCATATCATTTCTTGAAAACCAGTGTACTCTATGCTCCATAATAGATATTTTAATTATCGCAATCATTGCTGTCCGGAGAAATTTTTACCATAAAGTAAGTTGCCTGTTTGAGTCGTCCTCCGGAACATTAACCGGCTCGTCAGGTTTGTTATAAAAGTCTCGGATGTCACCTCTCTTGAAGAGGATCTGTCCGATAGAGTTTGA
>JAFYUS010000007.1 GCA_017549505.1 Bacteroidales bacterium
GCTGTTCAGATCAAGAACGCTATCGACGCAACTATCGAGCTCGGCGGTCAGAACTATGTATTCTGGGGCGGTCGTGAGGGTTACATGAGCCTTCTCAACACAGACCAGAAGAGAGAGAAGGAGCACCTCGCTCAGATGCTTACTCTCGCTCGTGACTACGCTCGTTCAAAGGGCTTCACAGGAACATTCCTCATTGAGCCTAAGCCAATGGAGCCTTCAAAGCACCAGTACGATGTTGACACTGAGACAGTGATCGGCTTCCTTAAGGCTCACGGTCTTGAGAATGACTTCAAGGTGAACATCGAGGTTAACCACGCAACTCTCGCAGGTCACACATTCGAGCACGAGCTTGCAGTCGCTGTTGACAACGACATGCTCGGTTCAATCGACGCTAACCGTGGTGACTACCAGAACGGATGGGATACAGACCAGTTCCCTATCGACAACTACGAGCTCACTCAGGCTATGATGCAGATCATCCGTGGTGGCGGACTCGGAAACGGTGGTACAAACTTCGACGCAAAGACCCGTCGTAACTCTACTGACCTTGAGGATATCTTCATCGCTCACATCGCTGGTATGGACGCTATGGCACGTGCTCTTGAGAGCGCAGCTGCTCTTCTCGAGGAGAGCCCATACAAGAAGATGCTCGCTGACCGCTATGCATCATTCGACGCAGGCAAGGGTAAGGAGTTCGAAGAGGGTAAGCTTACTCTCGAGGATGTTTACGCATACGGTAAGGAAGTTAACGAGCCTAAGCAGACTTCAGGAAAGCAGGAGCTCTATGAGGCTATCCTTAACATGTACTGCTAATGACTCATTCAAATGAAAAAGGCAACAAGGGCTATCTGTTTTCGATAGTCCTTGTCGCTGTTATTGGAGGTCTCCTTTTCGGATATGACACTGCTGTCATCTCCGGAGCGGAGAAAGGTCTTCAGGCATTCTTCCTTGGTGCCAATGACTTTGTGTATGGTGACTTCCTCCATGGAGTGACATCTTCAAGCGCCCTTCTTGGATGTATCATCGGAGCCGCTGTTTCAGGCTTCCTTGCATCCAGGTTCGGACGTAAGAAGTCCCTTATCATGGCAGGTGTCATGTTCTTTCTTTCGGCTCTCGGCTCATACTGTCCGGAGTTCCTCTTCTTCCCTAAGGGTGAACCTACATTCTCTCTCCTTATAGCATTCAACCTCTACCGTGTACTCGGTGGTATCGGAGTGGGACTTGCTTCTGCAATCTGTCCTATGTATATTGCGGAGGTGGCACCAAGCAATCTTCGCGGTACCCTTGTTTCATGGAACCAGTTTGCGATCATCTTCGGTCAGCTGGTGGTTTACTTCGTCAACTTCCTTATCCTTGGTGACCACATCTCTCCTGCAATCGAGAAGATGGCTGGTGGAATCTATCAGATCCTGAACCCAGGTGAGGCGGAGTGGATGATTTCTACCGGTTGGAGATACATGTTTGTGAGCGAGGCTGTCCCTGCAGGACTCTTCACAGTTCTTCTCTTCCTTGTTCCTGAAACTCCTCGTTATCTTGCCATGACAGGCAATGATACAAGGGCTCTTGAGATTCTGACAAAGATCAACGGAAAGAACAAGGCTTCTGAGATTCTTGCTGACATCAAGGCAACAGTAACCGAAAAGACAGAGAAACTGTTCACTTACGGATGGCTTGTCATCTTCGTAGGTATCATGCTCAGCGTGTTCCAGCAGGCTGTAGGTATCAACGCGGTACTATACTTCGCGCCTCGTATATTCGAGTCTCTCGGAATGGGTAACCCAATGATGCAGACAGTGCTCATGGGAGTAGTGAACATAACATTCACACTCGTTGCAATCTTTACCGTCGAGAAGCTCGGCCGCAAGCCGCTTCTCATCGTAGGATCTCTCGGTATGGCACTCGGAGCTGCAGGTGTGGCAGTTACAAGTGTATCTGCTGCTCTTCCTCCTATTGTTGCGGTCATCAGCATCATGGTATACAGCGCATCTTTCATGTTCAGCTGGGGCCCTATCTGCTGGGTACTTATCTCAGAGATATTCCCTAACACCATCCGTGGCGCAGCTGTAGCAATCGCTGTGGCATTCCAGTGGATCTTCAACTTCATCGTATCTTCAACATTCCTCCCTATGTACAACATGAGCCTCGGCTCGATGGGAACCAACTTCGGCCATGCATTCACATATGGCCTTTACGGAGTGATCTGCATCCTCGCAGCACTCTTCGTATGGAAACTTGTCCCTGAGACAAAGGGCAAGACCCTCGAAGATATGTCGAAACTCTGGAAACGCGACAAGTAATACTTTGATTTACAATGTTTTATACGAAGTGCGTGCTCCCTTTTGGCAGCACGCACTTTCTGTAATACGTTGAGAATCAACGCTTTGCGTGCTGAGCCTATTAAGTGGAACAGAGTTTGAAAAGAAGTCTCTGACTGTGTCATATCACAGTCAGAGACTTTATGTTGTCATATTACAGATATTTTTTTTGTGTTTTTATAGTCATGCTCTCTACCATGTTGTCTATGAGTGCCCAGACTCCTGTGGAGAAAGTGATGATCAAATATGAGGACGTTCAGGGAGCGAAGAATTTCGTAGCTCAGGGTATCAAGATGACTCTTGCGCGTAACCTTTTGAAATCCACGCAGGTTGCTCCGATTGCCTCAGACGTCGACGAACTTTATATCTTGCGTATGGGAGGAGCAAGCCAGTCGGAACGACTGCGCTTTCTCTCTGATCTGAAGATTGCCCTCAAGCAGTACGACTATTATGGTACCCAGCCGTCAAAGAATGGGGAAGTGGAAGTCTATGTTCATCATACGGGCCCGCAGACTGTCGATGAACTTGTCATCTACAATCCTGAAATCTATTCTCTCAACAGTTTGTACGGCCATTTCACTGTCTCCGAACTGCTTACTCTTGCAATAACAAAATAAAACAATCCGGTATTGATCATCAATACCGGATTGTTTTATGACAGCCCTTCGATCTGACCGTCTACGATGTCGATATGCATCGCCTGAGGCACTTTCGGCAGACCTGGCATTCGCATGATCTCTCCCGAAATCACTACCAGCATTTCGGCTCCTGCATTGATGACAATATCCTGAACATGGAATTCGAAGTCCTTCGGAACGTTGATCAGCTTCGGGTTTGTGGAGAATGAATACTGGGTCTTTGCGATGCAGATAGGGAAGTGTGAATAGCCGAGTTCTTCAATCATTGCCATCTTCTTCTTTGCTGTAGGGCTGAATGTCACGAGACTTGCGCCATACTGCTTGTCGGCAACTTTGGCTATCTTTGTCTTTACATTGTCGTCGTCACCATATACGAATTCAAGTTCCTTTGAAGGATTCTCATCGATTGTCTTTACGACGAGTTCCGCAAGTTCTACAGCACCGGCACCGCCCTCTACAAATGCATTGTTTACGGCAAATCCGATTCCCATTTCTGCGCAATGCTGACGAACGTAGTCGATTTCCTCCTGAACATCATCTCCGTAACGGTTGAAAGCCACTACGACAGTCTGACCGAACTGGGAGAGGTTCTCGAGATGTTTGTCCATATTTGCGATTCCTATCTTCAAGGCCTCCAGGTTCGGTTGACCGACTATATCCTGAGCGACTCCACCGTGCATCTTGAGAGCTCTTGCTGTAACGACGAGTACGGTAAGTTTCGGATTTATTCCGGCTTTGCGGCATTTGATGTTGAAGAATTTCTCGGCACCGAGGTCTGCTCCGAAGCCGGCCTCTGTGATTGCATACTCACCGAATGTCATTGCAAGTTTAGTCGCAAGGATCGAGTTGCAGCCATGTGCGATGTTTGCGAACGGACCTCCATGCACAAACGCAGGAGTGTTCTCGGTTGTCTGTACAAGGTTTGGTGAAAGTGCATCCTTAAGGAGTACTGTGATAGCTCCGGCAACGCCCATGTCCTTTACGTAGAAAGGCTTGTTGTCGTATGTGTATCCGAGGAGGATATTCTCGATCCTGCGGCGAAGATCGTCTTCATCTTTGGCCAGACAAAGAATCGCCATGATTTCTGATGCAGGAGTGATGTCGAAACCTGATTCCTGTGTGATTCCGTTGGTTTTTGGACCGAGACCTGTGACTATGTAGCGGAGCGACCTGTCGTTTACGTCAAGCACGCGTCTCCAGAGAATTTCCTTCAATCCGAATCCGTTGTCACGGTTCTGATAGATATAGTTGTCCAGAAGTGCTGAAATCATGTTGTTGGCAGAAGTGATAGCATGGAAGTCGCCGGTAAAATGGAGATTGATCTTCTCCATTGGAAGCACCTGTGCATATCCGCCTCCTGCTGCACCACCCTTCATTCCGAAGCATGGACCGAGGGAAGGTTCGCGCAGGGCAAGGATCGCCTTCTTGCCGATCTTGTTCATGCCAAGGGCAAGTCCTACCGAAACGGTAGTCTTGCCGATGCCGGCCTTGGTAGGGGTGATGGCAGTAACAAGAATAAGATTGCCGTTCTTTACCTTCTCTTCATCTATTAGCGAGATATCCACCTTGGCCATATGGCGTCCATAATGAGTTACATGCTCCTTGTCGATGCCATATTCACATGCAAGCTCCTTTATCTTTTTCAGCTCTATGCTACGTGCAATTTCAATATCAGATTTCATTTCCAGTAATAATTAAATTCGGTCTTTATCAAACCGCGAAGATAGCTATTTTACATGAAAATCTTTTGTATGCAGACATTATTGATCATCTATCTCATGTGTTCTTCTTCTTTTTGAATATCAGAAGGTTGTTGATTGTAAAGTTGATGATGCCGGAAAAACACATTGCTGTCAGATTACATATGACGACGTCCCATCCTGTGAATCTTTCAATAAGCAGAAGTACTCCCAGTCTGAGCAGGAAAACAGCGGACCCGGACAGGTTGTATGCTGCGTAAAGCTTGAAGAATCTCCCCTTTGATGAGTCCGGACGTTTCCTGGTCCTGTCCTTCCATACATAGAAATAAGAAATGGTAAAGTTGACAGCGACAGCGCATTGGAACGAAATGACAGGTGATAATATATATTCTCCCCAGTATCCTTTGTGAAAGACAAAGTCAGACAGCACCCAGAGCACAAGCGTATCGACAATTGTCCCGATTACGCTTGTGCCTGCAAATTTGATGTACCTGACCAGGAGTTTCAGCATACCGCTAATCTCTTTTCGGCATCGGATCTATTTTCGCATAGTCCTTTATATCGTTACGGACAGTCGAAAGGTGCAGCAAGGCCAGTATGATTATGATCAGAATGCCTATATAATCCAAGGCTCCAAGTGTGAACTTCTGGCCGCAAATCATGAAGCTGTGTGAGAACTCGCGAAGAGGTGGAATCAGAGCAAACAGAGTGTTGATGATGATCATTATGATTCTGAACTCTGTGGGACCCATACTTGCGTATGTCAGCTTGAATTCCTTCTTCAGGTGGGCATTGATGCTGACGTTTATGGTCATCAGGAAGTACATGACCAGCGCAAACAGGGCGATTTCCAGATGCATAAGTCCTGAAAGGCCTACTCCGACGAATATCATGACTTCGTTGATGGTATCTATGGTGTGGTCAAGATAATATCCGTAGATCGGCCTCTGCATCTTGCGTACTCTTGCAAGGGTACCGTCCAATGAATCTCCGTACCAGTTGATGACGAACCCTAACGAACTCAGCCATAAGAAATTGATGTTCCATGCTGACAGAATGTACCCGGCTGCGATGACCGCTGCACCGAAGGTGCCTATGTATGTCAGAATATCTGAAGTCATCCATTTGGGCTGGCGTTCTGCAAGCCACACCAGCACCTTCTTTTCAAGCGCATTAAGGACTGATGTCTGAATCCTTACTGCATCTGCTTTGTTGTTTTCCATCTCAGTATTGATTATAAACCTTATTCCTTAAATAGTCTCCGAATTGTCTGATATCAGTGAACTTGTCCTGTTCTTCAGCAGATATGATCTCTCCAATCGCAACCCTTGTACGTTTACCTTTCTTGTTAAACACTTCGCTGACAAGACGCAATAACCTTACCTTCCAGTCTATGAGCCCGAGAGAATAATAGAAATTTGAATTCCTGTCGAGAAAATGAATAGGGACAATCGGGACATTCATTTTCCTTATCAGCCTTATGACCGGCTCCTGCCATTCCCGGTCTCTGATAGATCGGTCTTTAAGATTCAGGTCAGATACTGCTCCGGAAGGAAAGAGCCCGAGTGCTCCGCCGGAGCGGATGTGTGCTACCGCATCCTTTATGCCTTGTATGCTGTCTTTCGTGGGAGCAGTGCGTTCTTCTCCTACAGGAGTTACACATATGAAGTTTTCATCCAAAGTCCTGATTCTTCCCAGGAACTTGTTAACCATCACCTTGAAGTCCGGTCTTATATGACCGAATAGGTCTACCAGTATGACCCCGTCCAGATGACCGTACGGGTGGTTGCTGATTGTTATGAATGGACCATCCGGAAGATTTGCGAGCACTTCCTGATTCAGGACTTCATATTCCACTCCGATATCCTCCAGGACAGCTCTTGTGAAGTCTGGTCCTTTTACAATTGAATTACGTCTGTACAGATCGTTTACTCTATCAATGGACAGCAGATGCATAAGCCCCCTGCACAAAGCGTTTCCATACTTTCCGCGAAACAAAGGCGTTGCTCTCTCTAGCTCGTTCAATGAAATTAAATCCGTTGGCTCATTCATATGTCATACCGGCTGATCGCCAGTCTAGCATACAAATATCAATCCCTATGACGTCTGACCAGTCATTTTGAGTACATTTGGGATAATATAGGCAACATTATGGGATCAACAGGAAAAGTAGGTTGGGATTTTGAGAATCCGCACCTCCGTGACACAATATGATGGATTCATGTTACGGAGGTATTCAAAAACAGGTCATTTGGGGCATTTTTGAACACTTCCGTGACATAGAAACATCAAACCATGTCACGGAGTGACTATACAGTTTGTGCATTTTTCGCCGCAGCACCTAGTTAAATAACGTGTTGCAAGGCACCATCGCTGGCAAATACGCCAGCCAGCTGTTCTCAGCAAGCTACGCAGCTCAGCCCATGGGCTGCTCCGCCTGCTGAGTGCCACGACCGCAAAATCAATATCGGAAGTTAAACCGTCCAACAAAAGGGGCGCACATCAATCGCTGCCCGCCACAATATGCATTTTATCGGATGCTTACCAACAAACCCCATGCTGCCACAAAAACAACATGGGGTCATTGGTCTATAGAGCAGGAGAAGTATCACCCTCTCCTGCCCTGAATCATTTTAGTTTTCCGTCGGATTCCCGTCAGCATCGTAGGTCACGACCTTATCCGTCGTAGTGGCATCAAGTCCTGTGTAGCAGTAGATGGTGCTGTTCGTTGCTGAACCACCTTCGCCGCAGTTAATGCTGCCGGTAGCGTAAGTGTCACCGGATTCATCCCCCAAATATCCGATATAATCAGAATACGGGTTGTATCTAAAGGTATGAACCTCAGAATTTGAGATGATCACAATAGGGATCGCATCCAACCAA
>JAFYUS010000008.1 GCA_017549505.1 Bacteroidales bacterium
CAGTAGCAGGAGATACACTTGAGATCATCAATGGACGTGTACATGTCAATGGTGAACCTCAGGAAGTTTGGCCAGGAGTCCAGAATTCATACACAGTTGTGACTAATGGACAGAGAATCAATCAGGTAATACTTGATGATCTCGGAATCAATGTAAGGGAACTGGGTTACAGTCAGGCACTGCCAGGTTATCCATACATGCCGCTCACAGCAAAGATGCTGGAGTCAGTAAGCAAACTTCCGAATGTTGTATCAGTAACTCAGAACATAGATGAGTACCCGGCCGATTATTCGGATTCGTGGCTTACCATCTTCCCGTTCGATCCTGACTACAGATGGACAAGGGATAACTTCGGTCCTCTCTGGATACCTGAAAAAGGTGCTACGGTAGGACTCACGCTGGAGAATCTTCCGCTTTATGAGAGGATAATAACAGCTTATGAAGGTAATGACCTTGAGGTGAGGAATGATGAGATCTTCATCAATGGTGAAAAGGCTCAGAGCTATACTTTTTCGCAGGATTATTACTTTATGATGGGAGACAACAGGCACAATTCCCTGGACTCAAGATATTGGGGCTTCGTACCTGAAGATCATATAGTTGGAAAACCCGCATTGATCTGGCTCTCAATCGATGGGAACAAAAGATTCCCTAAAAATGTAAGATGGCGCAGGTTCCTCAAATTTGTATAGAATTTTTGCAATTGCAATTTTTTTATGCGATATTTGCAGCCCGCTAATTATGAATTAATTAAAAAAGTTATATACAATGGCAAAGGTTTGTCAAGTTACAGGAAGAAAGAGAATGGTAGGAAACAACGTTTCCCATTCTAAGAGACGCACAAAGCGTATCTTCGCCCTCAACCTCAAGACTAAGAAGTTCTGGTCTGAGGCAGAGCAGAGATTCATCACTCTTAAGGTGTCTTGCAAGGGTATGAGAACAATCGAGAAGAACGGTCTCGACGCTACTATCAAGGACGCTCAGAACAAAGGATTTATTAACCTTGTTTAATTTTACGAATTATGGCAAAGAAAGCAAAAGGTAACAGGGTGCAGGTCATCCTTGAGTGCACTGAGCAGAGAGAAAGCGGTGTACCAGGTATCTCAAGATACATCACTACTAAGAACAAGAAGAACACAACTCAGCGTCTGGAGCGTAAGAAGTACAATCCGTTCCTTAAGAAGGTAACCCTTCACCGCGAGATTAAATAATTTTTGGAGGAATTGATATATGGCAAAGAAAGCAGTCGCAACCTTCAAGGCCGGTACACTCAAGAAGATGGTAAAGTGTATCCGTATGGACAAGTCTCCTAAGACAGGTGCTTATGTATTCACAGAAGAGCTCGTTGAGGAGGATAAGGCAAAGGATTTCTTCGCAAAGAAATAATTTTCTTTAGATAGATTGAAAGTGGCAGGACAAAATCGTCCTGCCACTTTTTTTATATCCGTTAAATGATTAAATTTGCAGGTTAAACATAGTTTTTATGGGTATATTTGACAAAGGAGTAAAAAAGACCAACAAGGGTTTCTTTGGCAGGCTTTCCAGAGCTATTATCGGAAAGACTGAGGTGGATGATGACCTTCTTGATGCAATCGAAGAGGCATTGTTGGCTACCGATATGGGAGTAGATACGACGATGAGAGTGATCGAGAACCTGGAGGATAGGGTAAGGTCTGAAAAGTATGTGTCTTTGAATGAGCTTGTGGACATGCTCAGAGAAGAGATCGCTTCTCTTCTGAATGTGCGTGAAGGTGAGGTGTCGGATGATCCGGTTGTGCCTTTCGACTTTTCCCATAAGCCATATGTCATGATGGTTGTAGGAGTAAATGGTGTCGGCAAGACCACTACGATAGGCAAGCTTGCAAGCAGTCTGAAGGCTCAAGGCAAGAAGGTGGTACTTGGCGCTGCAGATACTTTCCGTGCTGCTGCTGTCGACCAGCTTACCATATGGGCTGAGAGAGCTGGTGTGGATATCGTAAAGCAGGAAATGGGATCGGATCCTGCATCCGTTGCATTCGATACAGTCAAGTCAGCTGTAGCTAAGGATGCTGATGTCGTCATTATAGATACTGCCGGACGTCTCCATAACAGGATCGATCTTATGAATGAGCTGACAAAGATCCGTAATGTGATGAGGAAAGTCGTTCCTGATGCACCACATGAAGTCCTTCTTGTCCTCGATGCATCGACAGGTCAGAATGCATTCCAGCAGGCAAAGGAGTTCTCACGTGCTACAGACATAACCGCTCTTGCCATAACCAAGCTGGACGGTACGGCCAAAGGAGGAGTTGTTGTAGGTGTTGTAGACCAGTTCAAGGTCCCTGTGAAGTTTGTAGGTATCGGTGAAGGTGTTGATGACCTCAAGGTATTTGACAAGAGGGAATTTGTAGGTTCTCTCTTTTCGAAGGAAGATATAGAATAATCAAAAGTAAAAGCATATATGAAAATTTCGTACAATTGGCTCAAGGACTATCTTGAGTGCGGCCTCACTCCTGAAGAGGTTGCAGAAGCATTGACCTCAATAGGACTTGAGGTGGATGGTGTAGAGCAGGTTGAAGAGATTCCTGGCGGACTTGCGGGAGTCATTGTTGCAGAAGTTGTCGAGTGTGTCGAGCACCCTGATTCTGACCACCTCCATGTTACAAAGTTGAACACTGGAGATGCAGAACTTCTCCAGGTTGTATGCGGTGCACCTAATGTGGCTGCAGGCCAGAAGGTTCTGCTTGCTACAGTGGGTACAGTCCTTGGTGAGGATTTCAAGATCAAGAAGTCAAAGATCCGTGGAGTCGAGTCATTCGGTATGATCTGCGCCGAAGATGAACTTGGAATAGGAGAGTCTCACGACGGTATCATGGTACTTGATCCTGATGCTGTTGTAGGTACACCGGCAAAGGATTATCTCGGTCTTGCAACAGATGCAGTGATTGAGATCGGTCTTACCGCCAACCGTGTTGACGCTGCCTCTCATATCGGAGTGGCACGTGATCTTTATGCATATCTCAAGCACAACAATATCCCTTGTTCTTTCAATGTTCCTGATGTTTCAGCATTTGCTGAAGGCGAAGGCGAAGCTATTCCTGTCGAGGTGACTGCAGCAGATGGCTCACCTAGATATACCGGTACTACCATCAAGGGAGTAAAGGTTGCTCCATCTCCTGAGTGGCTTCAGAAAAAGCTTCTTTCGATAGGTCTCAGACCAATCAACAATATCGTCGACATCACCAACTTCGTGCTCCATGAGATAGGACAGCCTCTCCATGCATTCGATGCATCCAAGATCATCGGTGGAAAGGTAATCGTCCGCAGGGCTGAGGAAGGAGAAAAGTTTGTCACTCTCGACGGCGTCGAGCGTACATTGAATGAGGCGGACCTCATGATCGCAAATACCGAGAAGGCGATGTGTCTCGCAGGTGTATTTGGCGGTGAGGAGTCTGGAGTGACAGAGTCTACAGTAGATGTATTCCTTGAAAGTGCATATTTCAATCCTGTATCAATAAGAAAGAGTTCAAAGAGACATGGTCTCAAGACAGATGCATCCTTCCGATATGAGAGAGGAGCAGATCCTCTGGTTGTAGACTATGCTGCAAAGCGTGCCGCCCTTCTTATTCAGGAGATTGCAGGAGGTACGATTGTCGGAAAGGTCCAGGAATTCTACCCTGAGAAGATTGCCAGGAAGGTTGTGGAGCTTGATTACAACCGTATCGAGGCTTTCATCGGCAAGAAGATAGGTCATGATGTCATCGAGTCTCTTCTTGAGAATCTTGCTTATGAGTTCCTTGAAAGACATGAAGGTGGTGCGATTGTAGCTGTTCCTTCATATATGGTGGATGTATATCGTGAATGCGACATCGTAGAAGAGATTCTCCGTGTCTATGGTTATAATAACATCGAGTTGCCGCAGGCAATGCGCATGTCAGTGAACGCTCCTCAGAAGCCTGAACCGGAGCAGGTAAGAAAGTCTATTTCAGACTTCCTTGCAGCAAACGGTTTCGTCGAGACAATGAATAACTCACTGACGAAGTCTGAGTATTATTCAAAGCTCAAGACATTCCCGGAAGACAAGTGTGTAAGGATACTTAATCCTCTCAGCTCCGATCTCAACGTGATGAGACAGACGCTTCTTCTCAACGGACTTGAGGTGATAGCATACAACATCAACCGTCAGGTTACAAATATCAAGACTTTTGAATACGGTTCGGTATATTCGTTCAATCCTGAGATGGATGGAAAGACTCTCGAATCATATGAGGAGCACACATGCTATGCTCTTTTCATGAGCGGTCAGCCGGACAAGTCGTGGAGAACCGATCTTGGCAAGGGCAGCTATTTCCAGCTTAAGGGATACCTTGAGCTCCTTCTCAAGCGTTTCGGTTGCGATATCTATTCACTTGAGACAGATGCAGCTCCTGCAGACCTGTTCTCTGAAGGCCTTTCATACAGCCTTCCTGGAACACGTCAGCCTCTTGCTGTCATGGGAACGATAGCTCCTGCAAGACTGAAGCAGTTCGGTATCAAGCAGCCTGTATTTGCAGCAGAGATCAACTGGCCGGCGCTGTTCGCTCTTGTGAAGAGGAACAAGATAAAGTATAAGGAACTTCCTAAGTTCCCTGAAGTAAGACGTGACCTTGCTCTCCTTCTTGATGAGTCTGTAAGCTATGCAGACCTCAGGAAGAGTGCATTCCGTGTAGGTAAGAAGCTTCTCAAGCAGGTCGGACTCTTCGATGTGTATAGAGGAGACAAGATTGCTGAAGGAAAGAAGCAGTATGCTCTCAGCTTTGTACTTCAGGATCTTGAGAAGACCCTTACCGACAATGATGTTGAAAGGATAATGAGCAAGCTTCTTGCTACATTCCAGAACGAGTTCGGAGCTACATTAAGATAATCATGAGGAAGTATCTCGTATATATTATTGCTATGGCAGCCTCTGCCGCCCTCTTCCTGACTTCTTGCGGGAAAGATGGCGGTGAGGTGATTCCGCGTAAGGACATGGCAGAGATATATGCTGAAATGCTGATGACTGACCAATGGATTCTGATGACTCCTAATGTCAGGCTGATCGCTGATACGTCTCTTGTATATGCTCCTATCCTTGAACGATATGGATACGACAGGGATGACTATGTGAAGTCCATCGACCATTATATGGACGATCCGGAGCGTTTTGCCAAGATCTTCAGGGAGACAGGAAGGATACTTGATGAATATGTGGCAGAACTTGAGACCAGGCAGGCTGAGCTGGAAAGGCTTGAAAAGCTTAAGAAAGAAGCTGAGAAATATAGACCGGATGTCGATTGGAAAGGCTTGTATCCTCAAAGACCGGCTCGTGCAGAAATCTGTCTTCCTGACAGCATGAATGTAGAATATGACACCTTGAGTGCATACAGGCTGTCTTTTGTGGAGCGGAATGATACGGTATATGATGGTGTACATATGAAAGCTCCTGCTGTAGATACCTCAATTGCCGTAAGCATTGATTCTACTGCAGTTGAGAAGGTTGATACTCTGGTACTTACAGAACTGCCTAAGGAAAAGAAGCTCATCGCACCGCAATTTATGAAACTTAGAGATGGCAAAAAATAGAATAGCAGCATCCTTTATATATACTTTGGATGATCACAAGCCGATAAGAAACGGTTTCGTTGAATATGATGATGACGGTATGGTCATCGCTGTGGGAGAATGCGAAGATCCTGCTTCCGAGGAACGTTTCCTCGAAGGTGCAATAGTGCCCGGATTTGTCAATGCACATTGCCATGTGGAGCTGTCTCATCTTCATAAGAAGTTCCGCAAGGGTACCGGAATGGCCGGTTTCATAGATCAGATAAATGAATTGCGTGATTGGGCTGGCCACGAGGTCAAGACCAGACTTGTGAAGGAGTGGATGGACAAGATGTGGGCAGATGGTGTTTCCGCTATGGCTGACATAAGCAACGATGATTCCTCATTTCCAGTGAAGGCTGTGCATCCTATGTATACCAGGACATTCCTTGAAGTGTTCGGTAGCGAACCGCATATGTGCGAGGGAGTGATGAAGGATGTGAGGGAACTTAATGCCGCCGCAGACGCGGCAGGCATAGATGCCGCACCTACTCCGCATTCATGTTATACCATGAGCCCTCAGCTTCTGAGTGCATCGGCGGCTGCCGGTCTTGCAAGGGGCTATCTTTCATACCACTCTCAGGAAAGTATGGAAGAAGAAGACCTGATAAGATACGGACGCGGAGCTATGTATGAAAACAGAAAGAGGTCGGGTATGAGTACCCCTCCTGTCACAGGTGAGTCCTCATTGAAATATTTTCTTGACAGACTTTCTGACGCAAAGCAGGGACCTTACGATGAGCATATACTCCTTGTACATAATGTCTGCCTGCTGCAGAGCGACATAGATGCGGCTAAGGATGTCATGAAGAATGTTTATTGGGCAGTTTGCCCTTTGTCAAACATATTCATACATAATGCCTTGCCTCCTGTTCCGATGATGTGGGCAAACGGATTGAATGTGGTGATAGGAACTGATTCGCTCTCAAGCAATGACGATCTTGACATGGTCAAGGAGATGTATTGCCTTCATGAGAACTTCCCTCAGGTACCTATGAACGAGATACTTGTATGGGCATCGCTTAACGGAGCGCGTTTTCTGTCGAAGGATGATGTGCTGGGCTCGTTGACACCAGGAAAAAGACCTGGACTTGTTTTTGTTTCAAATCTGGATTGTAACGGCAGCTTTACTGCAGAGAGCCGTTCAGAAAGGATAATCTGATGCTGCATTTTGATGAAATAGTTTTCGGACCTATATTCAGCAGACGTCTGGGGTCATCATTGGGGGTGAATCTCTTGCCTTCAAAAGGAAAGTTATGTAATTTTGACTGTGTCTACTGCGAATGCGGATGGAACAAGGATGGTAAAGGCGATGGTAGATTCCCATCGTTTACTGAAATCGAGAAGGCTCTTCAGGAGAAGATGTCCTCGCTTGCAGCAGAAGGAGTCAATGTCGATTCCATCACTTTTTCAGGAAACGGTGAGCCTACGATACATCCTGACTTTGCCAAGGTCATAGATGTCACTCTCCGACTCAGAGATGAGTTCTTCCCGAAGGCCAGGGTTTCTGTTCTCTCAAATGCGACTATGATCGGTCGTGAGGAGATAGCCGAGGCTCTGATGAGAATTGATAATCCGATACTTAAGATTGACGCTTCTTCCGATGAACTTATAAGGATGATAAACAAGCCTACAGGACCTTATCGTCTTGCCGAGGTCGTGGAGAATCTCAGGAGATTCGAAGGACGTTTTGTCCTTCAGACCATGTTCCTTCGTTCTCCGGAGTTTGATACAGCATCAGCGGAGGCATTGAATGCCTGGATGGATATTGTAAGGGACATCAGGCCTCGCGAAATCATGGTGTATACCATTGATAGGGAGACTCCAGACAAGTCATTAGGGAAATATACAGTGGAAGAGATGACGGAGATGGTACGTCCATTGATTGAGGAAGGATTCAATATACAGATAAGAGGATAATGAGGATAGTTATACAAAGAGTCACTAATGCTTCGGTGGCGGTCCCTGATGAAGGGTATGAGTGTTCGGTTGGGAAGGGACTCCTTGTCCTTGCTGCATTCATAGATGAAGATACTGATGAGGATATTGCCTGGACAGCAAAGAAGATAGCCGCAATGCGTATCTTCGATGATGAGAACGGAGTAATGAACCTTTCGGTCAGGGATGTGGAAGGAGAAATACTTGCGATAAGCCAGTTTACACTCTATGCTTCTACTGTCAAGGGCAACAGACCGTCATACATAAAGGCAGCCAAGCCTGATGTCGCTGTTCCTCTGTACGAAAAGTTTCTTGCTGCGCTCGAAACTGAACTTGGAAAGCCGGTAGGAAAGGGAATTTTTGGGGCTGATATGAAAGTGTCGCTTCTTAATGACGGCCCGGTAACAATAATAACAGATTCTAAATTGAAATTTTAATATATATGGATTACTTGACTAAATATGGCTATGCCCCTGATCAGGAGGCCATTGCCCGAGCATTGGAGATTATTGCCACAAGTCTTGAGAGTGTGGCTTCGGAGCAGGTATATAAGGACTGCTTCTCTATGATGGACCTGACAACCCTCAAGACTGATGACACTCCTGCATCTGTCGAGAAACTTGTCGCTAAAGTTAATACATTCAATGAAACATATCCGGAGTGGCCTCTGCCTGCTTCGATCTGTGTTTATTCCAACTTTGCAAAGACTGTCAAGGCTGCAAGAAAGGCTGATTTCAACATTACAGTAGTTTCTGCCTGCTTCCCGTCGTCTCAAAGTTTCCTCGAGGTGAAGCTCAAGGAGTGTGAAATGGCAGTAGAGCAGGGTGCTGACGAGGTGGATATCGTACTTGCCCTTAATGCATTCCTTGCCGGAGACTATGAAGCAGCCGCTGAGGAGATCCGTCAGGTACGTAAATGTATTGATGAGGTTGCAGACAGACAGGGCCGCAAGGTACATCTGAAGGTTATCCTTGAGACCGGACTTCTGAGAACCCCGGAACGTATCGCACAGGCTTCATTCCTTGCGATGGAGGCAGGAGCTGACTTCATCAAGACCTCTACCGGAAAGGTTGATGTCAATGCTACACCTGTTGCCGCATATGTGATGTGCGAGTGTATAGCAAAGTATTATGCTGTGACCGGAAAGAAGATAGGTTTCAAGCCGGCTGGAGGTATCTCATCAGCAGCTGATGCACTTTGTTATTATTCAATAGTTGCGTCGATTCTTGGAAAGGAATGGCTTAATAAAGACCTCTTCCGTTTCGGTGTAAGCCGTGTAGCAAACAGCATTCTTTCGGCTGTTGAGCAGAAAACAGTGTCATATTACTAGAAAATTTGTTTGATTTTTTATAAAAATCAAACAAATTTTAGAGGTAAAATCGCCCTTCTACGTATGTAGGAGGGCGATTTTTGAAATTATCCGCATACTTTTTCGGTATGCGGATAATTCTCTGGAACTTTGCCTCCGTAATTAAAACATAATGTTATGAGAGGTAAAATCAGACTGATGCTCATGACTCTGGTGTTGATGTCATGCAGCGGAAAAGGAATAGATCCTGGTCTTGAACTGGACTATCAGTACGGCCGGAATCTTTCCCACGAGAAAATTGTCTTAGGAGCTCGTCTGGAGAATCCTTACAAGACAGAGAATATCACGAAGGCATTTGCCGCCCTCTATCCCACCAAGGCTGATAGGGTGGAGGTCCGTACAACCGACCTTTATGTCAGGTTCCTTCCCAAATCTGAAGAAGAGCTTGCGCTTCTTCAGGGCCTGCGGCTTGTCGACCACCCCCTTGACTTCGAGATTCTCGAAGAAGGGGATTGGTATCATGATCCGGAGGTACCCGATGATATGATGACATGGCAATATGCTGTCGTTCCTCATGATTTCGATTTCCCTGAAATCGAATATGAAATCATCGATGAATGCCATATATCTGAGAACTCCTCTCAGACGAGGTCGGAAGAGGGTATTGACTGGGAAGCTGTCGAGCGTCAGGCATACCTCATGACCGGCAATGAAGGATACCTTCTTCCGGAAACAAAGGCTGAGAAGATAAGTCCTTCCGGAAGGATCACTGTTGTGGATGAAGATGCTGATGGTGGAAAGCCTGTAGGTGTCAAGGGTGTCAGGGTCTCATGCAATTCATTCGTGAAGATGTCCCATACATATACTGATGAGGACGGGTATTATACGATGGAGCATAAGTTTTCGGCCAAGCTTCGCTACAGGCTTGTCTTTGAGAACGTCAAGGGATTCTCCATAGGCTTCAACATGATTCTTGTGCCTGCCTCTACATCGACCTTGGGCAAGTCAGGCCCTGACGGCGTCAACATTACCGTGACCAAAGATTCGGAGACCAAGCTGTTCAAGAGGTGTGCTGTCAATAATGCCGCCTACGACTATTATACACGATGCAGTACTGATGACCTTAATATGGCATTGCCGCCAAGAGGCATGCGTATATGGCTGTTTCATAAGTTGCAGGCCAGCAGCGCATTGATGATGCACCATGGCGCCGTCATGGATATGACTGTCGTATCTTCATTCCTTGGGGACTTCGCCCCACTGATCCAGGTCTTCCTGCCTGATCTTACCATAGGACTTAAGGGTCGCGATGATTATGCCTCAATATATTCAGAGGTGTGTCACGAACTTGCTCATGCAAGCCATTTCTCAAAAGTCGGCACCGATTATTGGAACAAGTACATCATATATGTTCTGGGATCATATGTATCGTCAGGCGGTATGACATATGGAGATGGAACTGGGGTCAATGCCGGGTATTGCGAGATTGGAGAGATGTGGGCATATCATATGTCATCCAAGATGTACCACAATAGATATGGCGGTGAGTATCCTTATTTCGGATCGACCTTCTGGTTCCATCCGCATATTCTGAGGTATATCGAAGAGAAGGGTATTGAGTCTTGGGAGATATTTTCGCTTCTTGACTCTTCTATAAATTCCCGTGACGCCCTCAGGCGTGCTCTGGTAGCATACTCTCCAGACAAGTCCGATCAGATCGAACATATCTTCAACAGATACATGCAGCTATGAAGACAAGTGTGAAATTTCTGCTGATACTCTTTGCCTGCCTTTTCTGCAGGCCGGCAGCAGCCCAGACATTCAGCGTGTCTACGGACCTTCTTGGTTATGCCCGTCTCGGAACAATGAGCGTTGATGCTTCCTATGCTGTCGCCCGTAGATGGAGCCTTGTGGCAGGGGCTCGCTACAACCCCTTTACCTTCCGTAAAGGTGATCCTGAAAGACAGTTCCAGAACCGCCAGCAGTCGTATTCTGTAGGAATGAGAGTATGGCCGTGGCACATATGGTCAGGATGGTGGTTCGCCGGAAAACTTCGTTATCAGGAATATAACAGGGGAGGTATAATTTCCCGAAAGACAGAAGAGGGCGACCGTTTCGGTGCAGGGCTTTATGCCGGTTATACGCATATGCTGTCTTCGCATCTCAATCTTGAATTCGGTATGGGATTATGGTCGGGAGTTTCTGTCTATCGTCAATATTCATGTCCGGTCTGCGGGCTTACCCTGTCTTCAGGAAACAAGTTCTTTCTTCTGCCTGACGACTTCATTATATCTCTGGCCTATGTGTTCTGATCTTAAGATATTGTTGGTTCTCGCTGTGTTTTTCTCAGTTTCATGCTCTTCTTCAAGGATAATGCAGAGGATCAGGTCAGGTGAAGTCCGTATGGACATATCTGTGCCGGATGAAAAGCCTCTCGATGATGGGATGGAAAATGAGGTGAGCATAGACAGTATACGCAGCGATCTGTCTGACGGACCGATAATAATGAATGCAATCAGGGATAGTGAGACGGGAGAGATGGTTGCTACTGATATCATCAATGCTTCAACGGTGGTAGCCAGATTCCGTAATGTGGCTGAAAGAGCAGGTTATGTGACCATAAGTTTTGACGTGACTGTTCCCTCTGAGATGTCTTCGTCAGACTGGCAGTTGAAACTTTATCCTTTCATGAGGATTCAGGAGGACAGTGTCGCTTTGGAACCGCTATACATTACAGGACAATGGTACCGTAAGGAGCAGTTGAGGGGTTATGAAAGGTACAGGGAGTTCCTGTCATCGATTATCAGTGATACTACAGACCTTGTCCGGATAGGACAGCTGGAGATATTTCTGCAGAGACATTACCCCGAAACATATGCGATGAAGAACGACAGTACTCTGATACCCGATCCTGTGGCACGAAATGTCTTCGGAGTGACACAAGCTGATGCATTGAGACATTATTCGAGACATCTTAGAATACGTGTGAACGAATGGCGTAAGTCCAGGACGGGAATCATGTACAGCAGATATGTAAAGGATCCCATAGCCACGGAAGGAATCCGTCTGGATACTGTGCTGACTGCTTCAGACGGCGATTTCATCTACAGGTACACGCATACATTCAGAAGCCGTCCGGGACTGAAGAAAGTCATGGTAAACCTGAAAGGAGAGATTTATGAGGCAGGAGAGTGTCTGCAGTCCCTGCCCCTGTCCGATGACCTTACCTTCTATATAAGTTCGCTGTCAACTTTGGCTGATTACACTCCAAAGTACAGGATGGTCGTTCTTGAGAGGAATGTATATGACAATACCAAGGCGTTGATTGATTTTGCAAAAGACAGCCATGTCATAGACACTTCATTGGCGGACAATGCTTCCGAACTGTCGAGGATAGTAAGATGCATAGGAGATGTGGTCTCCCGTCAGGAATATGTGCTGGACTCTCTGATAGTCAAGGCTTCATGTTCGCCCGAAGGCACATTTGCCCATAACAGCCGTCTTGCCGCAGCCCGTTCCGAGTCCATAAGGAATTACATATGGGAGTACATTCCTGAAGAATGGAGAGACAGTGTCAGAACATCCCATATGCCTGAAAACTGGGAACAGTTGAGGATACTTGTCGCCAATGATACTTTGTTGGAACAGGATGCAAGAAATAAGATAATGAATCTGACGGAGGATCTGAGCAGACCGGATGATGTGGAAAGGAAGCTTTCATCGATGGCTGAATACCGATATCTGAGGGAGAAGGTGTATCCGCAGCTGCGCAGCGTAAGTTTCGATTTCCATCTCCATCGTGCCGGCATGCAGAAGGATACCGTGCATACGACAGAACTGGATACCGTCTATATGGCAGGACTGGAGGCATTGAGGAACCTCGATTACAAGATGGCTGTGGAGAAGTTGAGGCCGTACAGGGATTATAACTCTGCATTGGCTTATATGTCGGCAGACTATAACCATTCGGCGCTAGATGTCCTGGCCGGACTTGATGATAAGGATGCAAAAGTATGTTATATGAAGGCAATAATCCTGTCCCGTCTTGGAGCCGAGGATGAAGCGATGAAGTACTACAGGCTCAGCCTGGCATATGATCCTTATCTTGAATACAGAGCGAATCTTGATCCGGAATTGTCCGGACTGGTTAATAAATCTATAAACAATTAAAAACAAAAACAGTTATGAAGAGAAAAATTTTTTATGCAGCCATGCTTGCTGTGTTGTTGGTGTCATGTGAGAAAAAGCAGCCTGTCGCTGAAGAGGGTGGAAAAGAGACTGTGTCTCTGGAGGTAAGACTGGTTTCGGAAGAAACAAAGGCTGCTGGAGAAGGTGGTGATGAAGAAAAAGCTGTTTCAGACTATCAGGTTCTGATCTACGACATGTCAAGCAGAATGCTGGAAGCTTATGAGACTCCTGATCCTACAGCAGAAAGCGTGAACATGGTATGTACGACAGGCCCTAAGGAAGTTGTAGTGCTTGCCAATGCACCGGATGCAAGCGGCATAGTCTCGTACGACACGTTGCTTAAGACGAAATCCCGTCTGCTTGATAACGGTATCGGCAGTCTGGTCATGGAAGGTCATGCTCCGGCTGATCTTACCGCAGCAGGAGGAACGGTCAGTGTTGATATAAGGAGAGTCGTTTCCAAGGTTGTGCTGGATGGAATAACAGTGGATTTCGAACTGGATGCATATGATAATATGGATTTCATCCTCAGAAAAGCATATCTTACAAATGTCGCTGCTGACAAGAGCTACCTTGCAGAAACTGCAGATCCTGCACTATGGTATAATCAGATCGTGAGGACATCAGTTCCTGAAGTGGACGCCATGATCTATGACGAACTGGGAAATCTGAACATCAAGACAACAAAGGAGTATAAGCAGAAACATCATTTCTACTGTTATCCTAATCCTCATACTGCAGATACCTTCTCGCCGGATACATGGTCACCACGACCTACCCGTCTGGTGCTGGAAGCGACCTTGGGTAATGTGCCATACTATTATCCGATCACACTTCCGGAACTCAAGCAGAATACAAGGTATTATGTGTCGTTGCATATCGTCCGTCCTGGAGCAACCAGTCCTGAACAGGATATGGACAAGTATGCGGTTTCGTTCAATATAAAGATCGAGGAATGGAAAGGACCGGTAGATGTTTCAGAAACTATCTGATGGGACTTCTCCTGCTTGGAGGCCTTCTGCTGGAAACGGCGTGTTCGGTAAGGGAGGACAGGATGCCATGCCCGTGTCAGCTTTGTCTGGACTTTGTAGGGCCTGAAATTGATGAAGGCGCACTTGCTGGGTTGATGGTCACATCCATGAAGGGGTTTGTGTGGAAGGATACCGTGGATATCGCCAAGGTCAGGAACGGATACTCGGTATCCGTTCCGCAGACCCTCCTCCATGTCCGTTCCTGGATAGGAGCAGACAGCTGTGCTTCAGAGTCAGGTATAGTCATTCCGTACGGGAGGGATTGTCCTCGAGTGTATATGCATGATTCGGATATAAAAGCCGAAGGTGAGTATATTACGGAAACGGTTACGTTAAGGAAGAATCATTGTGTTCTGACCCTCAGTATAGAAGGAGAAGGCAGACTGTCTTCCGACCTGCGTCTGAAAGGCAATGTCGCCGGATATGATGCGGAGGGACAGCCTCTGTATGGAAACTTCAGCTGTCTTTTGGAAGAGGGAGGCCTTGAGAGCGGCTATAGGGCCGTTCTTCCGAGACAGACCGATGCGTCACTCATGCTTGAAGTGGATGATGGAAAAGGGAACTGTAAGGCATTCGCCCTGGGACAGTATATCGTGTCCAGCGGATATGACTGGACATCTCCTGATCTGGACGATGTAAGCGTTACGCTTGATTATGCCATGACCGAAATCCGTCTGGTAGTGGGTGGTTGGGAAAGTGTGTACAGATATGATATCGAGATTTGACAAATAGGAATAAAATTTGTTTAGATTTCAAAAACATTTTATATCTTTGCATTCTATTTCTGACGCGGATGTGGTGAAATGGTAGACACGCTCGTTTCAGGTGCGAGTGCTTCACGGCGTGTAGGTTCGACTCCTATCATCCGCACTTAAAAGCTCAGCCAATCGGCTGAGCTTTTTTCGTTATTTTATTTGCTATATTTGCGAATGGTAATCCTTAATAGTGTTTATGATGTTTAATGTTTTAAAAGGTCTTACGGTTTTGGGAGCTGTTATGCTTTGGGCCGGATGCAGTCAGGTGGATATGGAACAGTATGTTGATGAACTTTATGACAACATGTCGCAGGAAGAACGCATAGCCCAGCTAAGGAGCGGCTATATGGACGAGCTTTTCGATGAAGATGGAAAGCTTGACCCTGCGAAGTGCGAAGCGCTGATTCCGAACGGAATCGGACATTTCTCGCAGTATGCGAGCCAGAAGACGATGGATCCGAATGTCCTCCGCGATCGCGTCGCCGCTGTCCAGGAGTGGCTCATGAACAATACTCCTAACGGAATACCGGCTCTTTTTCATGAAGAGGTCCTTACGGGAATAAATACAAGCGGTGCGACAATATACCCTCAGCAGATAGGTCAGGCTTGTTCATTCAACCCTGAACTTGCTGAACTGAAGACTTTACAGACAGGTATTGCCATGCGTAAGATGGGTGGTGTGCTGTCGCTTTCCCCGATGGTGGATGTCTGCCGTGTGCCAAGCTTCAACCGCCTTGAGGAATCGTATGGAGAGGATGCGTATCTGTCTGCTGTGCTGGGAACTGCTTTTGCACGCGGACTTCAGCAAGGGGACCTTACAAAGGGTGTAGGTACATGCTCGAAACACTATCTCGGATATGGCGGAGGTGGCGATGCGGACGAGAAGGAGATGCTTGAAGAGATTCTTCTTCCACATGAAGCGATGATCCGTCTTGCAGGAAGCAAGGTCGTGATGCCGGGATATCATGCGGTACATGGCAGAAACTGTGTTGAAAATGAATATATACTCAAGGAGATACTTAGGGACTATGTCGGCTTTGATGGTATGGTGGTCAGTGACTATACTGCCATCGATCAGATTCCCGGACTTGAAACCCATGTGCAGAAGGCTGCCGCTGCCATAAATGCCGGCAATGATGTGGATTTTCCGACAGGAGCCAACTATCAGTATCTGCAGGAAGCGATCGATCAGGGACTTGTTGCTCCGGAGACATTCGAGCGAGCTGTAAAGAATGTGCTGAGACATAAGTTCCGTGCAGGTCTTTTCAGTAAAAAACCATACCTGTACAGCGATGAATATATCGTTCTGGATACGCCTGCTGAACGTAAGACGGCATATGATATAGCGGCTCAGTCTGTTGTGCTTCTTGAAAACAACGGCATTCTTCCTCTCAAGGAGCCGGCAAGGATACTTCTTACCGGGCCTAATGCCAACTCTATGTGGGCAATGTGCGGCGACTATTCATATCCTGCCATGGCCTATTTCTGGAAACATCTCACTGAAGGTCTTGACAATCCTCATGTAGTGGGCCTTCTTGAAGGAATGCGCTCTCGCAGGCCTGAAGGATTTGAAGTCATGTATTCGCGCGGATGCGACTGGACAGAGGAGATAGAGACAAAATATTCGCAGGTCGGTGATGAGAGGGCATGGGAATATTCTCTTCTGCATCGTAAGGTTGACTCAGGCGAAACTGCCGATAAGGAAGAGGCATTAAAACTTGCAGCTCAGAGTGACATCATCATAGCTGCTGTCGGAGAGAATGTGATGCTTTGCGGTGAGAACCGTGACCGTCAGGGACTTCGTCTTCCAGGAAAGCAGGAGGAGTTTGTAAACGAACTGCTTGCAACCGGCAAGCCTGTCATTCTTGTTGTTTTTGGCGGACGTGCACAGGTCATTTCCGGCCTGGCCGAAAGGTGTGCAGCTGTTATTCAGGCATGGTATCCAGGTGAGGAAGGAGGTAATGCGGTTGCCGATATTCTTTATGGAAAGGTATCTCCTTCTGCTAAACTTTCGGTAAGTTATCCTAATGAAGAAGTGTATGAGGCAATGTGTTATAACTATTCTGCTGAGAAGGATCCTCGTGTACAGTGGCCGTTCGGATATGGACTGAGCTATACTTCATTCGAGTATTCGGATCTTAAGATGGATGCGTCGGGATCTACTTCAGGAAAATCTGTCGTACTTTCCTTCAAGGTAACCAATACAGGTAGTGTCGCTGCTGACGAGGTTGCTCAGGTATATCTTTCTCCGACAGCGGAGGACCAGAATATCCGTCCTCTTCAGCTCCAGGGTTTTGCACGCGTTTCCCTCAAGCCTGGCGAGACAAAGACTGTGAAGGTAAAGCTTCATACAGAACAGTTCGGATATTATACCAATGACGGAACAAGACAGTGGAACATTGCTCCGGGCACATACGAGGTCAAGATAGGTGCGTCATCGGCCGATATCCGCCTTTCCGACAGAGTGACTCTGAAAGGTAAGCACGTGCAGAAGCCGTTGAGGGACTATTACTTTTCAGAAGTTTCTGTAAAGTGATAAGTTATTGTAATATTATAAGTTGAAAATATGAAGATCGTATTTCTAGATGCCGCTACGATGGGAGATGTCTCCTTCGAGCCATTCGAGCAATTGGGTGAGTTTGTCTCCTATCCAACTTCAACCCCTACGGAGGCACGCGAAAGGGTGAAGGATGCTGATGTCGTGATGATCAACAAGGTCATAGTGAATAAGGAACTGATAGATGCGGCTCCTTCCCTGAAACTGATATGTGTCGCTGCAACCGGTGTCAACAATATTGATGTGGACTATGCAGCCTCCAAGGGCATACCCGTAAGGAATGTAGCCGGCTATTCTACGGATTCCGTAGCTCAGTCTACTTTCATGCACATTCTTTCCCTTGCTGGTGGAGCTCCATATTTTGACAATAGTGTAAAGTCGGGAAACTATTCCCGCAGCGGTATGTTCACTGACCCGAACTGGAACTGGTGGGAACTTGCCGGCAAGACCATCGGAATCATCGGACTCGGCAATATAGGAAAGAAGGTTGCGCAGATTGCGGAGGCCTTCGGAATGAAGGTATGTTATTTCTCTACATCCGGAACGGGACATTGCAAGGACTATCCGTGTATGACCCTTGAGGAACTTCTTAAGGTGTCTGATGTTGTTTCAGTACATGCTCCTCTGAACGAAAGGACATTGAATCTGCTCGGTGCAAAGGAATTTTCGATGATGAAGCCTACAGCCATAATCGTCAATGCCGGTAGGGGTGCCATCATTGTCGAAGCAGACCTCGCGGATGCCGTAGACAACGGAGTGATAGCAGGAGCCGGAATAGATGTCTTTGTACAGGAACCGATTCCTGAAGACCACCCGTACCTGAAGATGAAGCATCCGGAGCGCATGCGTCTGACTCCGCATGTCGCATGGGCCAGCGTCGAAGCTCGCAGACGTCTCGTCTCCATGATGGCCGACAATGTCAGGAAAGGATGGTAAATAGGTAAAGAAATTATATCGGAGATTATATAACGAAAAAAGCACTGAATTTCTTCAGTGCTTTTTAGCTCCCGAACTTGGACTTGAACCAAGGACCCTCTGATTAACAGTCAGATGCTCTAACCAACTGAGCTATTCGGGAATGTTTGTTTCAAACGTGTTGTTTTCGTTTGGGATTGCAAAGGTAGGCATTTTTTTATTACTTCCAAACTTTTTTGCAAAAATTTTATAAAAAATGCGACTTTTATGCATTTTGTACGAAATACGAGACTTTTTATGTAAATTTGTGTTTCTATCCGGGTATAGATCGACGTACGGCGCTAAAACTGAATTTATGGATATTGATCTTCTGTCTAAAATGGTCAAGGAACTGATTCTTGACGATGATAAGGTTGTTCTTCCAGGCCTTGGCTGCTTTGTGGCTGAGATTGTTCCTGCATATTTCTCTGATAAGGGTTATACCATAAATCCCCCATACAGGAAGTTATATTTCAGGGCTCGTCCTGATGAGGGGGATGCGTTGATAGACTTTTATGCGAAGTCCAATGATGTTTCGTATGAAGTTGCCGAGAAGATCATAAAGGATTTCATTGCGGAAATGAAGTCCATCCTGCTTTCAAAGAAGGTCGTGGTTTTCCCTGGACTGGGACGTTTAAGGGCCACAAAGGAGAACAATGTTTTCTTTATTGCCGACGAAGATCTTGATATATACCCTGAAGGATTCGGTCTGAAGCCGGTTTCTCTCAAGACCCACACTGAAACTGCTGCCGAAGTAAGTGCAGCTGTGGCTGACCTTAAGTCCATGCTGGCTGCTGAACCGGATCTGACACCAGAACAGGAACCAGTTGAAGAACCGGATCCGACACCAGCACCGGAACCGGAAGTTGTCGAAGTACCGGAGCCGGTCGAAGAACCGGAGTCAGCTGAAGAATTGGAACCAGTAGAGGATCCTGAGCCGGTCGAAGAACCGGAGCCTGAGATAGAAATTCTCGTGGAGCCGATGCCTGAACCAGAGCCGATGCCTGAGCCGGAACCTGAACCAGAGCCAGAGCCTGAACCGGAGCCAGAACCAGAGCCAGAAAAAGCCCTGGAACCTGAACCGGAGAAGGAACCTGAAGTTCCTGCTGTTCCGAAGAAGTCGGATGTGAAATGGGGCAAGATGCTGCTTGTCGTGCTGATAGTCCTGGTGATTCTTGTTGCTGCATATATGGCGGTAGGACGTCTGTGTCCGGAGTGGATAGACCAGTTCCTTTATACTCCTGAAGAGTTGGAGATTCTTAATCGATGAACATGATAAAGTATACTAAAGACCTTACCATACAGTGTTACGAGACAGATGCTTCCTGGCGACTCAAGCCTGCATCTTTCATGAACTTTGCGCAGGAGGTGGCAGGTAATCATGCCGTTTTCCTCGGCTTCGGATATGACGAGCTGATAGCAAAGAATACAGCGTGGATACTCTCCAGAGTCCATGTCGTATTTACTGATACACCTAAATGGAAGGAAGATATGACCCTTACCACATGGCATAAGGGACTTAACCGCCTGTTCTATCTAAGGGACTTCATACTAGCCGACAAAGAAGGTCGCGAGAGGGTGAAGGCTACTACCTCATGGCTTGTCCTGAATCTCGAAACCAGAAGGCTGGTACGTGATCCCGAGCTGATGGAAGAGGGTACTGTATGTGCCGAAAATGTAATCGAGACCCCTGCCGACAAGGTGCAGATGCCTAAGGATATCGAGGCTGTTCATGTGATGGATCATGTCGTGGCATATTCTGATGTGGATATGAACGGTCATACGAACAACGCCATGTATATGCAGTGGGCAATGGATGCAGTTGATTATGAGATTGCATCGACAAGGCCTGTCAAGGAGTTCACAATCAACTTCAACAAGGAGACAAAGCCTGGAGACTGTGTGGCAGTCTATAAGGCAAGGATTCCTGTAGGAGACAGTCTTAAGGTATACGTGGAAGGAAAGGTGGACGGCCAGTCCGCATTCTGTGTAGAGATATTATTCTAAACTGATGGAACTGATATATCCATACGACATCGCGCCTGTCATTCCTGCCCCGACGGCAGAGAGTACCCCGGAACGTGCAGCGGTCAACGAATGGTTCCCGGTGGTGGAGGTGAGCGGCCTTGTTACCGGCCGCGCCACCCGTAACTATTGTCACAGCGGAGCCAAGCCTCTCCATCCTGTCATCCATATCCATATAATAGACCGTTACAGCAGGATATATCTTCAGAAACGTTCGATGAACAAGGATATCCAGCCGGGTAAATGGGATACTGCAGTAGGAGGCCATGTTTCATATGGAGAAGGCATCCTGGAAGCTGTCTATAGGGAAGCTTCTGAAGAACTGGGATTTACGGATTTCAATCCGATTCATCTGGAGACATATCAGTTCGAATCGGAGATAGAGAAGGAGATGGTGAATGTCTTCGCAGTTGTAGGAAGCTATGAACTCCACCCGGACCTTGATGAAGTCGATGAAGGCCGATGGTGGGAGCTTGCCGATATAGATGCCAATCTCGGCAAAGGCGTCTTCACACCGAACTTTGAGTCGGAATTCACAATGATCCGGAAGGCTCTTCTGGCTCTTCTATAGAAAAACAAACGACCATGTCTATGATAGATACTTTTTCGGGACTCCCTTTCGGCAGGACACAGACACTGCGCGAGGTAGCGGCATCAGCTGCAGGGGAGTACCTGCTTCTTTATACAGGTAACAACCATCTGGAGATGGGCATGTTTGCATGTGAGCGCATGATCGCAATAGCGGAAGATACCGGCGCTGACATGCTTTATGCAGATCACTACAGGCTGGTGAATGCCCCTGACGGATCTCAGATCCGCAAAAGGCATCCTCTGATCGAATGTCAGAAAGGAGCCCTCCGCAACGACTTCGATTTCGGAAGTGTTCTTGTCTTCCGCACCGGCTCGTTCAGAAGAGCCGTTGCGCAGATGGACGTGGATTATGAGTATGCCGCCCTTTATGACCTGCGCCTGAGGATGGAGAAGATCGTGCATATAAACGAATATCTCTATACCGATGCCGAGACCGACAACCGTAAGTCGGGAGAGAAGCAGTTCGACTATGTCGACCCCCGCAACCGTGATGTACAGATCGAGATGGAGAAGGTATGTACCGCACATCTCAAGAGGATCGGTGCATATCTGGAACCTGATTTCAAGGAGCCGGATTCATGCGGACTCGGAGGAACCTTCCCGGTTACTGCGTCTGTTGTCATACCTGTATTCAACAGACTCCGTACGGTAGGGGATGCGGTAGAGAGCGCACTGAGTCAGGAATGCGCCTTTCCGTTCAATGTCATCGTAGTCGACAACCATTCGACCGACGGTACGACCGACCTGCTTTCTTCCATTGCGGCAAGGGATCCGCGTCTGATTCATGTCATTCCCGAGAGGAATGACCTTGGAATCGGCGGATGCTGGAACATGGCAGTCCACCATGAGATGTGCGGCGAATATGCAGTCCAGCTCGACAGTGACGACGTATACAGCGGCCCCGATACTCTTCAGAAGATTGTCGATGCGTTCCGTCAGCAGAAGTGCGCGATGGTCGTCGGTACATATCAGATGACTGACTTCCAGATGAACCCTATACCTCCGGGAATCATAGACCATAGGGAGTGGACCGAAGATAACGGACGCAACAACGCGTTGAGGATCAACGGACTCGGTGCTCCAAGAGCCTTCTGGACACCTCTCCTGCGCACCATAAACCTGCCGAATACAAGCTATGGCGAGGACTATGCCCTAGGTCTGCGTATAAGTCGCGAGTACCGCATAGGCAGGATATACGATGTGCTGTATTGCTGCCGCAGATGGGAAGGAAATTCGGATGCGGCTCTCGATGTTGAAAAGGTCAATGCCAACAATCTCTATAAGGACAGGATCCGTACATGGGAGCTTGAGGCAAGAATCAGGATGAATGATGGACAATAACGCTACATTGCATAAATTCGTAGGAGACCAGCTTTCACGCTGGCCTCTTGCGTGTGATAACTTCAGGGCCTTGAAGAATGTAAAGGTCAGAGACCTGGATGCCGGAGGGCTTACAGTGAAACTGCAGTTCAATCCTGCGAGAATCATTTCTTCTGCTGCCAAACTGGACAAGGCGGACATCGCAAGGCGCAGGTGTTTCCTCTGCCGCGACAACCGTCCGGCAGAGCAGACTATGGTCAAGTTTGAGGGAAGGAAGAACAAGAAGTACCATATTCTCGTAAACCCTTACCCGATATTCCCGGACCATCTGGTCATAGCGTCAGCCAGACATACTGACCAGTCTATCTGGCGCAGGTACATCGATATGCTGGACCTCGCCCGTAAATATGACGGTTTCACCTTCTTCTACAACGGTCCCAAGAGCGGAGCTTCCGCTCCGGACCACCACCATTTCCAGGCAGCTCCAAAGGGACTGATTCCGCTCTGCGAGGATGTCGACAGGTCTGCAGAATCGCTGAACTATGTAACCTCTGTCCAGGATGCCAGCCTCTATCATTATCGGAAATTCACGACAGGAGTCTTTGTAATCCGTTCAGAGACAGCAAAGTCTGCTGCAAAGCTCTTCTACCGTCTTCTCGATTGTGCTGAAATCAAGGAGGGGGAGACCGAACCTCAGTTCAATCTCTTTACATACTATACAGGCACAGAGTTCCGTTCGGTTGTGGTGTTCCGCAGCCGCCATCGTTCGCACCATTACTTCAGCGAGGGTCCGGACCATCTTACGATGAGTCCGGGATGCGCCGATATGGGCGGTGTCTTCATCGTTCCCGTTGAGGCTGAATACGAGAAGATGACCCCGGAACTTCTGAATGAGATGATAGCCGAGGTGTCCATTACCAGGGAAGAGCAGGACAGGATCATCTGGCGTCTTACGCGTACCCAGCCGTTGCTCCAGGTAGGTATAATGTCAGCAAAGGAAATAGTCTTTGAGGTGCTTTCCGACGGAGCAGGAACCAGAAAGGCCTCTCTACGAGAGGGAAAGATAGAATACGACGGCGCTCTGTATGACGAACTCTATTTCGAAGCCCAGACTCTGTCGACCCAGTTCGCAGAACCTTCGTTCATCCTCCATGGAGTCACGATCGGAGTGAACTTCCACTGGGAAAGAAAGGAGGACCAGAAGTTCGCCGGTGCCCTGAAGATAATCGTAGACAAGGACAAGCTCACAGCTGTCAATATCATAGGTGTGGAAGACTATCTTCTCAGTGTCATATCGTCCGAGATGAGTGCCTCAGCATCTGAAGAGTTCCTGAAAGCCCATGCAGTAATCTCACGTTCATGGGTCATGGTGCAGATCGCCTCTTCTCATAAGGAACGTCATGTCGACGTTCCTGAGGGCATATACGGCGTTCCTGCGCTGATGTCCCATCTGGATTCGATGCTCTGCATCGATGAATCCAGACCGCAGTCGAAGCTTCATGAATATGTAAAGTGGTATGACCATGACGACCACAAGCTCTTCGATGTGTGCGCAGACGATCATTGTCAGAGGTACCAGGGCCTCACCCGCGCGACCGGTGAAACGGTCCGCCGGGTGATAGATGCCACATGGGGACAGACTCTATGTTACGGGGATGAACTCTGTGATGCAAGATTCTCCAAATGCTGCGGCGGAGTCATGGAGACTTTCGATACATGCTGGGAGGACAAGGACGTGCCGTATCTCCAGGCGCTCCCGGATACTCCGGGTCATGACGCAGAAGGCATAAGCTTCTGCGACACGACTGATAAGGAGATCCTGTCTCAGGTACTGAACAACTACGACCAGGAGACAACCGATTTCTACCGTTGGAGAGAGGTCTATGGCAGGGACTTCCTGTCAGATCTGATAAGGCGTCGCAGCGGATATGATATAGGCAAGCTGATATCCCTGGAGCCTCTGGAAAGAGGAAAGTCAGGCAGAATCATGAAACTTAAGATAACCGGTTCAGAGCAGACATTGATTGTAGGAAAGGAACTGGAAATCAGAAGGATACTCTCTGAAAGCCATTTGAAGAGCTCCGCCTTCGACGTCATCTATGAGGGTGACGACATCATACTGGAAGGTAAAGGATGGGGACATGGAGCCGGCCTTTGCCAGATCGGCGCAGCTGTCATGGCTTCCAAGGGGTATACCTATGCAGAAATACTTGAACATTATTATCCGGGAACAACCTTGAAAAATGAAGACTAAAGACAGCATAAACCCTTGGTGGTGGATACCGACCTTATACTTTGCGGAAGGCATTCCGTACTTCATAGTAAACAACATCTCCGTGATCATGTTCACCAACATGGGCATGTCCAAAGGAGAGATGGCCTGGTATACGAGCCTCCTGTATCTCCCGTGGGTAATCAAGCCCCTATGGAGCCCTTTCGTCGATATAATCAGGACCAAGAGATGGTGGATCATGGCGATGCAGGTGATAATGTCAGTCGCCTTCTCCATGGTGGCCTTCACCTTGCCTCATCCTTCGGCAGAGGTGATCGCCACCGGCGCAGCCGATGTCTCCCTCTTTGCTGTAACCCTCGTCCTGTTCTGGATAACTGCCTTCGCTTCCGCCACCCATGACATAGCTGCAGACGGATTCTATATGCTGGCCCTCGAGCCGGGCGACCAGTCTCTTTTTGTCGGCATCAGAAGCACCTTCTACAGACTTTCCTCCATCTTCGGTCAGGGAGTCCTCGTAGTTATAGCAGGCATTCTTGAAAGGAGTACCGGGGACATACCGCAGGCGTGGTCGACGACTCTGCTGGTAAGTGCGGTGATATTCGCAGCTGTAACCATCTGGCATACATTCAGGCTTCCCAAACCCGCTGCCGATTCCTCAAGACTAGGATCCGGAAAGGCTGAGGCAAAGCAGATCTTCATCGAGTTCGGAAGGACTTTCGTGACATTCTTCAGGAAGAAACACGTCTGGATCGCCATGGCGTTCATGCTTCTGTACCGCCTTCCAGAAGCTTTTCTTGTCAAGATGATGAACCCGTTCCTTCTGGATGCGACAGCCAAAGGTGGTCTCGGCCTGTCGACTGAGACTGTTGGCGTCGTATACGGAACTGTAGGCGTCGCCGCCCTGACGGCCGGCGGTATCCTCGGCGGCATAGCCGCCTCGAAATGGGGACTGAAGAAGTCATTATGGCCGATGGCATTGAGTCTGACTCTTCCGTGTCTGTCTTTTGTCTTCCTTGCCTCCTATCAGCCTGACAATCTTCTTCTTATAAGCTCATGTGTGGCTCTGGACCAGTTCGGATACGGCTTTGGCTTCACAGCATACATGCTTTACCTTATCTACTTTTCTGACGGAGAATTCAAAACGGCACACTATTCGCTGTGTACGGCATTCATGGCCTTGAGCATGATGCTTCCGGGAATGGTTGCGGGATATCTCCAGGAGGCGCTCGGCTATGTTTGGTTCTTCGGTTTCGTGATGGTATGCTGTCTCGTTACAGTACTCGTGACCCTCATGCTGAAGGTGGATCCCGAATATGGTAAGAAATAAAACTCAAAACGTTATGATCATGAAGAAGATGATGCTTTATGCGGCAGCCGTTGCCGCGATGTGTTCTCTGGGTTCGTGCGGACAGCAGGAAACAGCCCCTGCAGAGGGATCAAAGACAGGATTCGCCCTGTCGTTCTTCAAACAAGTCAACAAGTCTTCAAGTCCTGATGCAAATATAGTTGTGTCTCCATATAGTGCAGGTGCTGCATTGTCGATGCTGACCGAAGGTGCCCAGGGGCAGACCAAGGTGGAGCTTGACAATGCTCTTAACGGCTGTCTGTTCAGCGGAGAGAAGCTGGAAGGCGGTGATTCTGTGACTGTCAAGTCTGCAAACTCCGTATGGATCGACAGTGATTTCAGTGTCCGCAACCATTATGTGAATCTCTTGCAGAAAGACTATGGCGCCCTGGTGGAGACCTTGAGGTTTTCAGACCCTGCGACTGTGAAGGCAATCAACAACTGGTGTGCTGAAAACACTGCAGGAAAGATCGACGAGATCATCGACCGTCTTACTCCAGGAGATGTCATGGTAATCCTCAATGCACTTTATTTCAATGCCCCATGGGAAGAGAAGTTCGATGCTGCCCTTACCTCGAAAGCGGATTTCCACGGAGTTTCAGGTACCAGGAAAGTAGATATGATGTCCAGAAAGGGAAGTTATAACTATGCTGAGTTCCAGGGATGCCAGATGATCGAACTTCCTTATCTGGGAAGCAGTTATTCGATGTTCGTCGTTCTTCCTCCGGAAGGAATGAAGATAGACAGTTTCCTTCCATATGTGAATGAGAATGTATATAAGCAGGCAATGGGAATGCTTGCTCCAGCTCAGGTCAAGTTCAGGATGCCTAAGGTAAAGATGGAGACCGAGATGCTTCTGAATGATGTGCTCATGGGTATGGGAGTCAGGACAGCGTTTACAGGAGCCGCTGATTTCAAAGGCATCTCTGAGACGGGCTCTCTGGTTGTCAGCCAGGTCAAGCAGAAATGCTATATCGATATCACTGAGACCGGTACAGAAGCTGCTGCTGTGACAAGCATCATGGTGCGTCTGACCTCAGTCCGTCCTGAGATCGATCTGAAGGTCATGACCGTCGACCGTCCGTACCTGTTCTTTATTGCAGACAAGGAGTCTGACAATATCCTCTTTGCAGGAAAAATCGTGAATCTGTAAATTTTGAATGAAGATATGAAAAGACTGTTCATAATACTTGCTGTTGTCGCTGCATTTGTATCTGTCGAACTCGATGCAGCGCGTCCTGTGGTGAAGCCGGGTGTCGAAGTGCTTCGGGATGGTGGCTTCAAGGAACTTCAGGGAAAACGTGTGGGACTTGTAACCAACCCCAGCGGTGTCGACCGTCATCTCAGGTCTACTGTCGATATCCTTTTCAATGCTCCCGGAGTAAATCTGGTTGCTCTTTACGGACCTGAACATGGCGTCCGCGGAGATGTATATGCCGGTGGCCATGTGACCGATACAAAAGATGAGGCTACAGGTCTTCCCGTATATTCTCTTTATGGTCCTACGCGTAAGCCTACTCCCCAGATGCTGGAAGGAATAGATGTGATGGTCTATGACATACAGGATGTCGGTGCACGTTCGTACACATTCATCAGCACACTTGGCCTTGTCATGGAGGCATGTGCTGCCAAAGGTATCGAGGTGGTTGTTCTCGACCGTCCCAATCCCCTGGGTGGAAACAAGATTGAGGGCTGCTATGTCGAGCAGCCGTTCAATTCCTTCGTAAGCCAGTACAGGATTCCTTATGTTTATGGACTGACTGTAGGAGAGCTTGCCATAATGATAAACGAAGAAGGACTTAATAGAGGACAGAAAGGAGATCAGACTCCTGCAAGGTGCAAGCTTACCGTTGTCCCGATGGAAGGATGGGAGCGTGACATGCTCTATGAGGATACAGGACTGCCGTGGGTACTTCCGTCGCCTAACATTCCGTTCAAGGAAACCCCTCTCTACTATGCGGCCGCCGGAATATGCGGCGAGCTTTACGGATTCATGGACATAGGTATAGGATATACCCTCCCGTTCCAGACATTCGGTGCCACCTGGCTCGATCCTGAGAGATTAAAGTCCCGCCTTGAAAGTTATGGGCTTCCCGGAGTTTCATTCCGCACGATATGGTACAAGCCTATAGCCGGAAGCCGTAAGGGTGAACTTGTCAAAGGTCTCCAGTTCTTCTTCACGGATTACGAAAAGGCGCGTGTAACCGAGACCCAGTTTTATGTGATGCAGGCAGTTGCTGAGCTCTATCCCGACAAGAAGGCATTCGAGGTCATCACAGGGTACGGACTCTTCGACAAGGTATGTGGCACGGATTATGTGAGAAAGGAATTCAGCAAGAGGTACAGGGTGGCGGATATCGCGGATTATTGGAGAAAGGATGAGGCCTCGTTCCGCGAACTGTCCCGTCAGTACCATATCTATTAACTTAAAACTTTCATATCATGGGATCAATCAGAAAGACAATGGCTTCAATGCTTGCAGTGCTTGCATTGGCAGCATTCGCGTCTGATGCTTCTGCACAGGCCAGAAGATCCTCTGACGTGAACAGATCTACATCTGAGCGTCAGTCGGCAGCACGTTCGTCATCTTCTTCGCAGACCCGAAGGACTGCACCGTCTTCACAGACCAGAAAGTCGGATGATAATAAGAAAATGCCTTCAAAGGCTACCCAGGCCATAATCCCTGGAGTAAAGCCAGGCAATGATTCGAAGCCGGACAATGATTTCAAACCTGGCAATCAGAACAAACCGGTACAGATAACAAGGCCAGCCCCTAACAGACCTCAGGGTAATAATCAGGCCAACAGACCGGGCGTCCGACCAGATGCAGGTCCGGGAAAGCCAAACGTAAAACCTGGTAACGGTCCCGGAATGAAACCAGGCAACGGTCCGGGAAAACCGGTTCAGGCGCGTCCTGGCAACAAGCCTGAACCTCCTAGGGTACATCCTCGCGAAAGGGATTTCATGCGTTGGGACACCCCGTCATACTGGTGGTCAAACAACGATCACTGTTACGGATACAGAGTCAGAGTCCTTCCTAGCCGCGCCCGCAGACATGTATATGACGGAGTCACATACTACTGCTACAACGACATATGGTACCGTCCATATAAAGGATATTACATGGTCTGCCGACCTCCACATGGACTTTCGCTTGCGGCTGACATAATTTCCCAGATTGCATGGGCGGCAGTGAAGATATCATACTACAATGCGGTGGCAGATGCACTTTCACAGATAAACGAACCTGGACTTACTCAGAATTATGCATCCAGGGATACTGATTACTTCTATCAGGACGGAGTATTCTACTCGAAGAATGCCTGGGGCGAGTACAGAGTGATAACTCCACCTGCAGGCGCATTGGTGGAATCTCTCCCGGAAGACTTTGACGTCGTTACTCTGAGAGATGGCAACGAATACTACAAGGTAGACGACACGATCTATAAGCTGGTCATCTCTGAAGGCCGACCATACTTCGAGGTTGTCGGACAGATAGGTCGCTGATTTATAGCAGATTACAAAGAATCGCCTGCGTCATTTGACGCAGGCGATTCTTTGTAAATGTATGTCTGTCAATTATTTGAGAGTAACTGCTCCTCCGAATGGACAGAAGGTTATGTATGCCTTGCCGTTGCGGTAGCTGGCTTCGAGGGCCTTTCCGTCCTGCTGGGCTTTGATCTTCTTACCGTCTGTATTCACTTCCAGGGTAAGAGGAGTTTCGTATAGTGTTCTGTCAAGGTTGGTAGCAGGAACGACTGTGATTTCCTTTCCGTCTTTTGAAATATCCAGGGAGATACCTTTGGCTACAGCAGTGTATGCCGCTACGTCGCGGAAGGTTCCGACCCATATGCGGTCTTCGAGAGACTTGAGATAGTCGAGGAAGTCTGTGAACTCAGAAGCATCCTCATAGCAGTCGTAGCCGTAGTTGATGCCATGGGTCATTCCGGCGATCCATGAGCCTGCTGCAAGGGCATCTTCGATCTGTTTCTGGAGATATTCCTTCGGTGAGTGCTGACCGCCGAGCCAGAATTCCTTCAGACGGGCTCCGATGCGACCTTTCATTACTTCTGCGAGCACTGCGTCGTTGTATGCATTGTAAGGGAAGCAGAATGTAGTCGAAGGCTTTCCAAGGTTTGCAAGTATGGCTTCATCGTTCTTTCTGATCTGCTCCTTCAGCTCGTCTTCGGAAAGCGTGGTCATGTTCGGGTGACTCCAGCTGTGGTTGGACATTTCGTGTCCCTTGTCCGACATTTCCTTTGCTTCTGCCCATGTGAAATGGGTCGTGTCGTACTGAGGTTCGGCCGGCATCCAGCCTCCGCACATCCAGAATGTTCCTCTGAATCCTCTCTTTTCCAGTTCCGGAGCCACTATGGTGTAATGCTCCTTCATCGAGTCGTCGAATGTGAGGCTGACGGCGCATTCCTTGCCGTCCTTGTAGTCTGCGACCTTTATGTCTTCTGTAGTAAGGTCTACCGTACATCCTATCGCTGCTGCCATAGTTGTTATCATCAAGAGCTTCTTCATTGTGTTTTAAATAAGATTGTTGTATGTGTTCTTCAATGTTTCGGGTTCTCCGGAAGAGTGCAGTGACATGCTGAAGCCGTCTTTGCGGATAAGGCCGTTCTCCTGCATTACTTCCATAAGGTGCTTCGCCACGGCCGGCGCCGGGTCTACAAGAGTGACTGGAGTTCCTGCTACCTTCCTGATGGTGTCTGCGAGGAAGGGATAGTGGGTGCATCCCAGGACGATGGTGTCAGCCCCTGCTTCCACAAGGGGCCTTACGCTTTTCTCTACGATGGATTCAGCTTCCGGACCGCTGGTGTTCCCTTTTTCCACCAGCTCCACGAATCCCTGGCCGATATGTTCCACTATCTTCACATCGTGAGCCCATTTTGCCCGGGTATCTATGTATTTCGTTGCCTTCAGGGTTCCTGCTGTAGCCAGTACTCCGACGACCCCGCTGCGTGTAGCCTGCGCAGCAGGCTTCACAGCGGGCTCCATACCTATGAACGGTACGGAGAATTCTTCGCGGAGGGTATTGATGGCAGCTGCCGTGGCTGTGTTGCAAGCAACTACTATGATGTCTGCGCCTTGTTCTATCAGGAAGGATGTCACAGCCCTTGCCCTGTCAATTATGTAATCGCGGGACTTCTCGCCGTACGGGCAATGGGCGTTGTCTGACCAGTAGATGTATTTTTCTTCCGGCAGGATCCTGACAATTTCCCTGAAGACGGAAAGACCTCCGACTCCTGAGTCGAATATACCTATCATTATCCTATGATTTCATTTATCTTGTCAAGCTCTTCCTTTGTGAAGACGGTGTTTCTGATGGCATTGAGGTTGTCGTCGATCTGAGCTGTGCTGCTGGCTCCGATGATTACCGAGGTCACGTAGTCGTCCTTGAGATTCCATGCCAGAGCCATCTGTGCAAGACTCTGCCCTCTGGACTGGGCCAGCTCGTTGAGCTTGCGCAGCTTCTGTACGAATTCCGGAGTGAGCACGGCCTTGTCAAGTGAGGCGTTTCTTGCCGCTCTTGAATCAGAAGGAATGCCGTCGAGGTATCTGTCAGTGAGAAGTCCCTGGGCGAGAGGGGAGAAGGAAATGAATCCTGATCCCTTTTCCTTCGCCTTTGCCAGTATGCCTTCGGTTTCCGGCTCACGGTTGAGGATGTTGTACTTGCCCTGGTACAGCAGGCAAGGAACATCTCTCGAGACGAGATAGTCATATGCATGGTCGAGGACTTCGCAAGGGTAGTTGGATATTCCTACATATAGGGCCTTTCCGCTTCTGACTATGTCCACGAGCGCCTGAAGGGTCTCTTCTACAGGTGTGACAGGGTCGAATCTGTGGGTGTAGAAAATGTCCACATAATCCAGCTTCATCCTCTTCAGACTCTGGTTGAGGCTGCTGATGAGATACTTTCTCGAACCCCATTCTCCGTATGGGCCGGGCCACATGTCGTAACCTGCCTTTGACGAGATGAAAAGCTCGTCCCTGTATGGACGCAGGTCGCTTTCCATTATCTGGCCGAACGTAGCTTCTGCGCTTCCGTATGAAGGACCGTAATTGTTTGCAAGGTCGAAATGGCATATGCCTTTGTCAAATGCATGAAGGACCATTTCCCTGCTCCTTGAAAGAGGGGCCTGGTCGCCGAAGTTATGCCATAGTCCGAGGGATACTTCCGGAATGAGGATGCCGCTATTGCCGCATCTGCGATACTTCATTCCGTTTTCATAACGGTCATCTGCCGCTGAATACACTGGATTGATCATGAAATTTAAGTTTGATTCCTACAAATATACTTATTTTATCTAATTTTGTTGTTTTAAAAGATGTGAATATGGCGCTGGTGATTCCGGAAGGATACAGAAATATTTTGGGAAATCTCGAGAATACAGAGAAGGCGATCAAGGCGGTCAAGGATATGTTCCAGGACAACCTTTCCGCGCAGCTTGCCCTGCTCAGGGTTACTGCACCTATGGTTGTCCTGAGCGGTACAGGTCTGAATGACGACCTTAACGGAGTTGAGAGTCCGGTGTCGTTCCCTGTCAAGGATATGGACGGATGCAAAGCGGAAGTTGTGCATTCTCTTGCAAAATGGAAGAGGATGAAACTTGCACAGATGGGTGTTCCTTCCGGAAGGGGTATCTATGCGGATATGAATGCCCTGCGTCCTGAAGAGGAACTGGATAACATCCATTCCATCTATGTGGACCAGTGGGATTGGGAGAAGGTAATATCTCCGGAAGACAGGACTCTAGCATTTCTTAAGAAGACAGTCAGAAGTATATACGAGGCCATAAAGGTTACCGAAAACAAACTGTACGTCGAGTTCCCTCAGATCGAGCCGATGCTCCCTGAGGATATTTTCTTCATTCATGCGGAGCAGCTGCTGCAGATGTATCCGGACCTTTCTCCGAAGGAGAGGGAGGATGCTGTCGTAAAGGAACATAAGGCGGTGTTCGTGATCGGAATCGGAGGTTTGCTCTCGGATGGAAAGGCTCATGACGGACGTGCGGCGGATTACGATGACTGGTCGACTCTCAATGAAGAAGGATATGAAGGTCTGAACGGTGACCTCCTTCTATGGAATCCGGTGCTCGAGAGTGCCTTCGAGGTTTCAAGCATGGGTATAAGGGTGGATCCGTCCGCTCTGATCAGACAATTGGAGCTTCGCGGCGAAGGACATAAGGCAGGACTGATGTATCATAGGATGCTCCTGGAAGGCAGGATGCCTCTCACGATAGGAGGTGGTATCGGTCAGTCTCGTCTTTGCATGTTCCTTCTGCGTAAGGCACATATCGGAGAGATACAGAGCAGTCTGTGGCCGGAGAATATGGTGGAAAGATGCCGGGAGGCTGGAATAGACCTTGCATAAAAATCATTATATTTGCACGATTTAAGAAACTGGATCAGATGATAACTAATGAACAGATAAAGGAACTTCAGCAGAGAGTCGAGACGTTGGGACGATGCATTAACGTGGAAGACAAGAGAGCCGAGGTGGAAAGTATGACGCAGAAGACTCTTGCCCCTGACTTCTGGGATGACCCGAAGTCGGCGGAGAAGTTTCTCAAGGATATGTCTGCAGTCAAGTTCTGGGTGACAGGATATGATAAGGCTCTTTCTGCTGTGGAGGACCTGAATGTGTTGCTGGAGCTTGAGGATGACGATATCGACCAGGCATATGATGAAGCTTTGGCAGAAGTTGAGGCACTGGAACTTCGCAACATGCTTGGTGAAGAAGGTGATAACCTTGGTGCAGTGCTGACCATCAATTCCGGAGCCGGTGGAACAGAAGCCAACGACTGGTCTGCAATGCTGATGCGAATGTACATCAGATGGGCTGAGCGTAACGGTTACAAGGTTACAGTGACAGACGAGCTTGAAGGTGAGGACGCTGGCATCAAGTCGGTGACCATGCAGGTAGAGGGTGATTATGCATTCGGATACCTCAAGGCGGAAAGTGGAGTACATCGTCTGGTACGTATATCTCCTTTCAATGCACAGGGCAAGCGTCAGACTACCTTCTCTTCCGTTTTCGTATATCCTCTGGTAGATGACTCCATCGAAATCGAGATCAATCCCGGTGACCTTGAGTGGGATACCTACCGTTCAAGCGGTGCCGGCGGCCAGAATGTCAACAAGGTCGAGACCGGTGTGCGTGTAAGACATATTCCTTCAGGAATTGTTGTGGAGAATACTGAAACACGTTCTCAGCTTGACAACAGACAGAACGCTCTCAGGATCCTCAAGTCACGTCTCTACGACATAGAACTCAAGAAGCGCCAGGAAAAACAGGCGGAACTCGAAGGTCAGAAAAAGAAGATCGAGTGGGGCTCGCAGATCCGAAGCTATGTTCTCCATCCTTACAAGATGGTGAAGGACCTGCGCACAGGTCATGAGACTTCTGATACACAGGGCGTTCTGGACGGAGACCTTAACGATTTCATGAAAGTGTTCCTGATGGGAAACAATTGATGTTGAAATTGTAACATTTATTTTACATATCGGCCTGCAACATTTGCAGGCCGATATGCATCTATAGGGGCGTTTGGTTTTTGTAATTAAGAATAAATACTATAGAAATGAAGCGTCTCATATCGTTTTTGCTGATAACTATCGTGTGTATGGCCTCTGCAATGGCGCAGACAGCCAAGACAGAGGATTCGGAAAATCAGAAATTCCCGTTTGCAATCAAGGCGTATCCATTCAGAGGCATGTATCTGGATAAAGGAGTACATTGGGATAAATTTGCTCCTGCCGGTCCTGCCGGTGTACATATGGGGTTTGAGCTGCCGTCGAGAAATTTACGTCCGTGGCAGCAGTATCTCAGCGATCCTACTGTCGGTATAGGTGTGTCATGGCTTGATTTCGGACATGATATGCTCGGAATGGGTGTGGCTATCTATCCGTACATCCTTCTTGATGCCATCGATACAGAATATTTCCAGATGAGGTTCAAGGTGGCCGGAGGTGCCGGTTTCGTGTCAGAACATTGGTACACCCAGGAGGACCAGGATCCGGACCATTATTACGAACCTACAGTAAATACAATCTTCGGATGTACTCTCAATGCTTATCTGAACGCCGGTATCAACCTTAATGTGCCGATAACGCGTTATCTTGCCTTCGGCGGTGAGTTCGGTTTCTTTCATATGAGCAACGGACGTACTTGCATGCCTAATATCGGTGTGAACTCGCTTTACGGATCTGTGGGAGTTACTGCAACGTTCAATTCTGATGTGGAGAAGAAGCCTGTGCGTTATATCGACCAACCGTATGGATGGGCGATTAATATAACAGGTGCAGCTGGAGCACAGAAGCCAGCCATAGAGGATAAGAACAGATTCCTTATCTCAAGTCTCCATGTCGGTGGTGTGTATCATGTCAACAACTGGTATGGAGTAGGTCTCGGACTGGACGTCTTCTACAATGATGCTGTAACGAAGTTCAGTGGCAGGTCACTATATTGTAACGGAGAGTATGACATCGATGGAGTGATGGTGGATTGTACGACCTGCGGTGATTCAAAGGATGTAGACTATACATTTGCCCAGAAGGTACGTTCCGGTCTTGCGCTGAATAATGAGTTCAAGTTCGGTGTGATGACAGCGATAGTTGACTGGGGTATGTACTTCTATAATCCTTCGCGTAATATCTACTATGATTATCATAAGGACAATTATGGAAAGGTCGTGCCTAAACGAGAGCTTGCCTATGTCTCTCCTTGGGGAGCTGGAGCAGAAGAGGCCTTCCACTATATCAGATTGGGAGCCAAATGTCGCGTATGGGATAATCTCTATGCTCAGGTGACCATGAAGTGCCACCTTCATATCGCAGAATATATCGAATGGGGAATAGGCTATCAGATTCCGTTCTACAAGAAAGGAAGCCGCAGAAGTGACGACGGCATAGTCTTCCACCACAAGAAGGACTGGTGGAAGTAGCCTTTTTGAAGTTGATAAGTACAGGTTTTGCAAATAGAGAAAAACTGCATATCTTATGCAGCATAATCAGTAAGTCGTGGTAGGACGATGTAATGGGTAGTGCGAAGTCCCCGCCTGCATTGCATCACACCTCAGGGCGTAAACCTCCGCCACGCATAAGGGGCAAAAGTTAAGCATCTCACATGAGATGCTTTTTTCGTTCTATTCGCTTGAGATTGCGGTAATACAGTACATAATCATAATACGCTCGAATCCAATTGTAATACTGCAAGAGTTGAAAGGTAACTTTTTGCGGCGTGCTCGCTGGTCTCGACAATTGAAACCATCCTGATGTTGATGTATTCCTTCAACGAAAGGTTGAACTTTCGTTGAGATGGATTCTTCTCTTTCCATTCTCGGTAAAAGTCTCTGATGATTTGTTCTCTCTTCTTGATGTCTTCAATTGTGTACCCTTCAGGTATCATAATAGGTTCATATTAGTTTCAGGCAAAATTAATATGAGTATGTGCCAGAGCGCGATACAATGGATTGTTTTCTATGGGATGTTTCGTATATTTACACAGACAAATCGGGATTTAGTTATGGAATTGGAAGTATTGCCACATAACTCTCGTTATATCTAAAAACAATGCATATGAAAAGGATTCTCCAAATGGTAGGGATGTCGCTGACAATGCTCATATTGGCATCCTGCGCTGAAAAACTCGAAAGCAATTCGATAAAGTCTGAATCTTA
>JAFYUS010000015.1 GCA_017549505.1 Bacteroidales bacterium
CGAGGACGGGAAACCTGAATGAACTGCGAAGTTAAACAATTTGTTCTGCCCAACAAGCATTCTTCCTGATATTTATCACGCACAAAGCGTAATCAAATTTGATTACACCTCCTCAATAACCTCATAGTCATCCAGACCCGGGATGAGTGCCAGACCGGATTCTTCCAGGTGTATCTGACCACGATCGTCGATCAGCTTTACCGTCACTACCCTGCCGCTCATGAGGGCTGCCTGAGTATCTTTGCCGTTGCAGTCGTCCATGCGGATGATTCTGATTCTATCACCTTTCTTCATATTAGCTTTTGTTATGGGCGTGATTATCTCCCGCCCGGTTACACATTTATCATTCCACCACCTTTATCGAGGTGGCACGTATCTCAAGACCAGTCTTTTCCATACCTTCTGGAGTGATATACCTAGACGGGGCAATCCATCCTTCCACATGGACGATATCACCTTTGCTCAATGCTACAATATTCACCCCTTCATCCTCCATTGCCTTGACAAGATGCCAGATGGGATTGTGTATAACGCGACCTTCCTTTGTCCTTGTGGTCATATCCGTAATGATAGTCAACGTAGCGACCATTTCGCCTGCATCCTCGGCAAGGCTGCACCTGTCAACCTTACCGAGAAGCTCTACACGATTGATGGAATACTTCTTCATGTTATTCCTCGATAACCTTAAGCGAAGTAGCTACCACTTCAGTAAATACCCTTTCCGTACCGTCTGCAGCAGTGTACCTGCTTGCTCGAAGTCTGCCTTCCACATGGACCAGCACTCCCCTGTCCAGTCTTTCTGTACTTGCTTCTGGTGAGGGCAGGACAGAGACATTGTGCCATGTTGTCTCACATATGGTCTGACCGTCCTTGCCGGAATAGATGTGGTCTGTCTGAAGGCTGAATGCAGCAGCCAGCCCATCTCCTACAGGATAAATCCTGACTGTGCCGATCCTTCCTTGAAGCTCGACACGATTGATTGTGTTCTTGTTCATTAGATGTGATTATTTTGAGTTGAACTTTAACGTCTGCTCATCTGCAAAACTGTAGAAGCTGCCTGAGCTGACGATGATATGGTCGAGGAGACTGATCTCCATAAGCTTGCAAGCCTTCGTCAGCTTCCGGGTATGCTCGATATCCGACACGCTCGGCAGAGGGGAACCGGAAGGATGATTGTGAAATACTATGATGTTCGTGGCCTGCTTGCTCAGAGCTTTTGCAATTATGTCACGGGCCGATATGTTCACGGAATCCAGTGAACCTTTGAAAAGCATCTCGTAGGACAGGACAACGTTTGCCCGGTTCATGTATGCAACCCAGAGCTCCTCATGGTCGAGCCGTCTGAGTCTGTCTCCGGCAATAGCGGCCGCATGCTTGGAATCACTGATGCTCTTTCCAGTGATATCCTCGCGGATACTCATATATTCCGCCACCACATCCCTGAGGGCACGCACCTTTTCTTCCTGTGACTTAGAGAGTCCGTACAGCTGAGGATTAAAGTTCTCGCTCAGCAATTCATCAAGGCCTACCGGCTCCTTGAGCCTCAGACCCAGTCTTTCCAATGACTTCATATGGGTTAATTTGAATTACGAGCCAAATGAAGACACGCCAAATGGTCTTCACTGCAAGATGGAACGAGGAAATACTATCCATAGGATGGAGATTTCCGCTGGTCAGAGGAACGTCTTCTTGTCAGGAAGATCATGTGTCTATCTTCGCGCGGGAATTCAAGAAAACCCGATCTGAAGCCCTTGAAATTTCGTAACATCGAAAACAATGTATTCAAGATGTCCACGTTATTGTAGTTAGTGCCCGGGAGTCATCTAATGGACCTTTCTGGGGTACTGGACCATTCTCTTTCCCTTCATCAAACGCATGTCTATACTATGCTCTTGCTATTAAAGCATAGCTTATTATATGCTTATCGCCTCAGGAAAATTTTTCCGCAAGTAATTGTGACACAAGAAGCTGACTTGACAACTTCAAATCAAAAGAGGACTTTTGGAATGTTAAGTAGGACTTTTGGAATATCTGGAGAGATACCTAATGGGACTTTTTGAATAAATCGAATTTCAAGTAGGACTTTTGGAAGAAACTGAATTTTCAGGAAATAAATTGGTAGTAACTTACTACTTATTTTTCCTCAGGATATTTCTCCATACATTTGCCGCCGACCAAACTATGCAGACATGTCAGAAACCCATCATAAGCTCACTGTTGAAGAGAGGGAGAAAGCCTCACGGGAAGTTGTCCAGTCATACATCGCCACAACAGCAATGTACGATTTCAATGTCTATGAGAAGCGTGTCCTGTACAACCTGGTCAAACTGGCACAGAGTCAGATCGAAGGGGTGAAGCTGGCAGACAACCTGTACAAGATCGAGCATGGCCTGGAGGATTTCCTCAGGATTGAGCTCCCTATGGCGGACTTCCTTACGGATTCAGAAGACAAGAACCACTCCAGGGTCAAGACCGCCCTCAAGTCCCTTCATCAGAAGACTTTCTACTACAAGGATGATGAGGTATGGGAGTGCATGTCAATCATTGCCAATCCACAGATAAAGCAGCATTCGTCAAGAGTCTCATTCATCGTCAACTCGAAGGTGTGGGACGTGCTGCTGGACTTCTCAAAGGGCTTTTCGCGATATGACTTCGAAGTCGCATTCAGCCTTGAGAGTTCTTACTCGATGCGCTTCTATGAAATGCTGGCCGGTCAGGAGGATCCGATCACATACAGCATAGAGTTTTTACGAAAGGAATTCTGCCTGGAAGACAAATACGCCCTGAACAAGGATCTGATAAAGCGCGTCGTCGAGGCCGCAAAGAATGAGCTGGATGCCAAGTCTCCGATATCATTCACTTATCATCTGCTCAAGACTGGAAGGAAGATAACCCATATAACCTTCACTCCGGTAAAGCATCCGGCGAACGCACCTAAGGATGCTTTCTTCAGGCAGTCCGTCAGAAAATACGGAACTGCAGGCCAACTCTCGGCGGACGAATACCGGTTCCTCAGGGAAATCGGCTTCACCGATGCCGGTATAAAGAATAACCTCTCTCTCC
>JAFYUS010000016.1 GCA_017549505.1 Bacteroidales bacterium
CGATAAATAACATAGGATCTAAGGTGAAGTACTCTGAAACTGCTTATCCGCAGCCTATGATGGCTAAAATAGGTGCCGGATATGATCTCTGTCTTGGAACATCTTCTCTCGCTTTTACAGCGGAAGCAGATGTGATTTTTACAGGCGGTATAATGGCTGGTGCAGGATGTGAGTATTCTTTCAAGGATATGGTCTATGCAAGAGCGGGATACCATTATGGTAATTCTGTCAATGCAGTTCCATCATATGCTTCAGCCGGCTTGGGACTCAACGTCTTCGGCGCCCAGCTGAATTTTGCTTACCTTTTCGCCTCTCCGGTGTTGGCGAACACTATGTGTGTATCTTTAGGATACAGTTTCTAAAAGAACCCTTCTGGTTATTTACATAAATATTGGCGAGCGGTCGGTCCCTGTGAAGGAACCGGCCGCTATCTTTTAATCCCCCGTGGCCCCCAGGGGCATGGGCGCCCTTTCGCCTTTCCGTATTTTGTTCCAAAATACCCGGCCCGGTCGCGGCCTCTGATGAGATGAAAAAAAAGAGATGATCATTTGATCATCTCTTTTTAGGCTATAAGAAAACCCTTTAAAAGGGGAAATTTCTTTATGAAAGTTTGTTGATGTAGACTGCGATACCGCTCTTGAGGTTAGCTGCCTTGTTCTTGTGGATAACGCCGATCTTTGCGAGCTTGTCGATCATTGCGTAAACCTTAGGAGCGTTAGCCTCGGCTGCTGCCTTGTCGTTTGTGTTACGGATCGCACGGATTGCGTTCCTTGTTGTCTTTGCATAATACTTATTATGCAATCTGCGCCTCTCGCTCTGGCGATAGCGCTTGTCTGCTGAAGCGTGGTTTGCCATTGTTATTCTTTTTTTTATTTTTCTTGTAGTCGGTAGGGGAATCGAACCCCTCTTGCAAGAATGAAAATCTTGAGTCCTAACCGATAGACGAACCGACCAAACTGACCACTTTTATCAAATGGGAGTGCAAAGGTATGAAAAATTTTTAAACTACCAAAATATTTCGAAATCTTTCTACTCTTCTTTGTCGTTTTTAGCCCATTCGAAAGAATAAATTATGGATTCGACCTGCCTCAGATACTGACGCTTATCATATTTCGGCGCATATACGAATCCCTGGAGCACGATAATGTCCTTGCCATCCTTGCTGTAGAATGCATGTGATACGAAAGGACCGCCCATATAATCGTTGTATACTTCCCAGAAACCTCTGACTTCGGCAAAGTCAAGCCCTTTGTAGCGTTTGTATTCGATTCCAGGCCTTGCGGCTGTGCTGGTAGTCATATATGTGTTCTCGAACATTCCCGGAACGTTGTTCTTCAGCATCTCGTTGCTGTTCTCAATGATGCTTTCAAGGCTCATCATCTGCTCTCCTTCAACTACCGGATACTTATATGCAAGAATGCCCTGTGTGACGTCCTGGATTGCGTATTCTATCCATATGAAGTCGCTTGTCCTCTTCTTGAGCTTGTAGCCGGAAGGGAAGTGTGGTGAGCCGCCGATCATCTCTGTCACTACAGGCGCCAGCTTAAGTTCCTCGTACTTCTTGATGTTGCCGATGATCCTGTCTCTTTCTGCCTGCTCGATGGTCACGCACATAAGGGCGCTGTTCTCCTGGATGATCTTTACGGCAGACTCGCTGTCAGCCGCGTTGATGTATATTACAGTCTGTGGAGCAGCCCATACGTCCTTTCTTATGACTATTCCCGGTTCGGTTACTGTGTTGTTGATGTTTACCACGATGATGTTCCTATGGATCTGGAACATATTGGTAAATGCGTTCTGCGGTACGTTTACAAGGCCGAACAAAGGTTCGCGCTGAGGCAGGTAAGGAGTTTCCTGGGCCAGAGAGTCCCTGAGGACTGTGCCGACCTGACCTTCCCAGTTTCCCTTGTCTATTACTACGATGACTTCTCCAGCCTTTCCGCTGATGTTCGGCAGAAGGACTTTTCTCTTCTGCTGTTCGGTACATGATGACAAGGCTACTGCAGCAGCGATTGCAATCGCCATGTATTTCAGAAACTTTTTCATATGGGATATTTTTATATGTTATTTTATCAGTCGTACGATATCGTTACCGAAAGCCAGGAACATGAGCCCGAATATCAGAAGCATTCCGATGATCTGCGTCACATACAGGAAATTGTCGCTAGGCTTCCTTCCGGTAATCATTTCATATAAGGTAAAGACAATGTGTCCTCCGTCAAGCGCCGGAATCGGCAGCAGGTTCATGACAGCAAGCATGATGGACAGCATGGCTATTATGCTGATGAAGCTGTACCAGTCCCATGCTTCCGGAAATACCTGTCCGATGGCGATGAAACTTCCCACTGACTTGTATGCTTCAGTGCTTGGCGTGAATACCAGCTTGAGGTCCTTCAGGTATCCTCCTATTGACGAGAATGTCTTCCTGAAACCGGCAGGGACGGCTGAGATCAGACTATATTTTCTGGTCTGGATCTCGGGGGCTTCCAGATATACTCCAAGTCTTCCTGTCGTATCGACCTGCAGGTCCATGCTCAATGTGTCGTTTCCTCTGACCACTCCAGCTGTCACCTGACTTCCTGCGTGATCTTCGAGTACCGGCCATGCATCCTGAACGAACGGAACGGATCTGCCGTCAATGCTGATGATCCTGTCGCCTGTGGCAAATCCGCTGCCGGAATTTACCGAACCTTCTGCCACGGAGTGGATGACAAACGGACGTGCAAGGTCGAACATTCCGGGACTGTTGAGCACTTCTCCGATCCTTGCGTGGTCGATGTAGATGGAAACGGTGTCAGTGCCGCGGAGTACTACCGCTTTCTGAGCTTCTTCTCTTGCAAGGTCTACCTGGAGCATCATGAAGTTTTCCGGCTGATGGTCATCGAAGCTTATGATATGGTCTCCGTTGCGGAATCCCATGTCGTAGGCAAGCTCGTTGACATATATGCAGTTGCCTTCATTGCTGATATAGCTTTCGCCCCATCCTGCAAGCAGGGTGATGTACATGATTATTGCAAATATGAAGTTGAACAGCACGCCTCCGGCCATCACCAGCAACCTCTGCCATGCCGGCTTGGTCCTGAACTCCCATGGCTGCGGTTCGTTTTTCAGATATTCCGTGTCCATGGATTCGTCTACCATTCCTGCTATCTTGCAGTATCCTCCGAGCGGAAGCCATCCGATGCCGTATTCAGTCTCCCAATCCTTGCCTTTGGGATAAAGCCTTGAGAACCATCCTTCCTTTGTGCTGAGCAGCTTTTTTTCGCCAGCATCAAAGAATAGGAAGAATTTGTCTACCCTGATGCCAAACAGCTTGGCAAACAGGAAATGACCCAGTTCATGCACAAGTATGAGCACGGACAGGGCCAATATTACCTGAAGTGTCTTTATGATTGCTATCATGATATCTTGTCTATGAGTTCACCTGCCTTGATGAAGGCTTCCTTGTTTGTCGCAAAGATGGTATCCAGATCTGGATCTGCTACAAAATCCACACCATCCATGCAGTCGCGTACGACTGAAGTGATGTCATAGAAACCGATCCTTTCCTGCAGGAAGGCTGCGACAGCAGCTTCGTTGGCTGCATTCATGATGCAGGCCATGTTTCCACCTTTCTCCAGAGATTCGTAAGCAAGACTTAGAGCAGGGAACTTCTCCAGGTCAGGTGCGAAGAATGACATGCCTCCTAGTTCTGCAAAGTTCAGTTTTCTGTTGTTCAGCGGGAGTCGGAAAGGATAGCTGAAGGCGAACTGGATAGCTTCGCGCATGTCAGGATGTCCCATCTGTGCGATGACAGAGCCATCGGCATATTCGATCATCGAATGGATGATCGATTCCGGATGGATCACGACTTCGATCTTGTCTCCCGGAGTACCGAAAAGCCAACGGGCTTCGATGATTTCAAGTCCTTTGTTCATCATTGTCGCCGAATCGATCGTGATCTTGCTTCCCATGCTCCAGTTCGGGTGGTTAAGTGCCTGGGCGCGTGTGGCCTTTGCGATGTCTTCGCGGGACCATGTGCGGAAAGGTCCGCCCGATGCGGTGAGATGTATCTTTTCTATAGGTGCTCCTGCCGATCCCATGAGACACTGGAAGATCGCCGAATGTTCAGAGTCGACCGGAAGTATGCGTGCCCCTGTCCTTGCGGCCAGGTCCATCACGATCTTTCCCGCCGCCACCAAGGTCTCCTTGTTGGCGAGGGCAATGGTCTTTCCGGCATTCACAGCGGCAACTGTCGAAGACAGGCCGCTGAATCCGACCATGGATGTAAGCACTATGTCGATGTTGTCTCCTGTCACAAGGTCACATACCGACTGCATGCCTGCGAATACCTTGATGTCGTGCGGATCGAGTGCATCCTTGACTTCCTGATACCTGTCTTTGTTACATATGACTACGGCATTCACATCGAATTCGATGGCCTGCTGTATGAGAAGGTCTGTGCTGTTGTTCGCTGTAAGGAGTTCCACCTCGAAGAGGTCGCGGTGCTGTCCGATCACGTCAAGCGCCTGTCTTCCGATTGAACCGGTGGATCCGAGTATGGCTATGTGTCTTTTTTCCATTCTTCTAGAATTTTATATATAAGGTAGGGTCGACGGTCTGGCCTTTGTGCCAGAGCTCGAAGTGGAGATGGTCGCCGGTTGTAAGTTCTCCGGTGTTTCCTACAAGGGCGATAGGGGTGCCGGCAGTCACTTTGTCTCCTGCCTTCTTGAGAAGTTTCTCGTTATGTTTGTAGATCGAGACGATGTCTCCGTCGTGCTGTATCTGTATCGTGTGGCCGGCTTCGTCGCTCCATCCGGCGAATATCACCGTACCGTCAAGAGTAGCTTTCACTACAGATCCTTCAGGGGCTGCTATGTCTATGTACGGATGAATTGAAGGATCATATCCCTGTGATATGACGCCCTTGAGAGGGGCGAAGAAATGCATGCCTTCGATAGGAAGGTCGCGATGGCCTCTGTCAGAGATACCGAACTGTTCCTCCTCCTTTACTCTTTCGCGGAGGATGGAATCCTGACGTGCCAGTCTGGCTGCGTCAAGAGCTGCGGCATCCGGGCCCTGCTTTGCCTTTATGAGGCTGTCTATCTTTACAGGCTCTTCTCCTTCGACCGCTCTTCTGAGATTTTCAGAGTAAAGTTCCCAGCGGAATATCACATTCTCCAGAGAGTCGATGGTGATGGCGTTCTGTATGGCAGCTCTCTTGGACCTTGCGTCGGGATATCCCGGTATGAAAGTCCTTATCGGAGTATATGCTATGACTGAATATACTGCCGCGCATAATACGACAATGATCGTTATTATGGTGATGAATAATGATGTTCTTGTGAAGTGTAGGGTGACAAGATGCTGGTGCGTATTGTCATCTATGAAGGCGAGACGGAGTCTCCTGCTTTTCTTTTCTCTGCTTCGTTGTGCCATAAATAACTTTTTATTAGTAACTTTGCCCTCCGATGGATAGGATTGTAGGCATAGATTACGGTAGAAAACGAGTCGGAGTCGCTGTGAGCGATCCGCTCGGCATCTTTGCGTCTGCTCTTGAGACGGTACATTCTGCAAAGATAATAGATTATCTTAAAAAATATGCTGAAAATGAGAATGTAGTACGGTTTGTGGTGGGGTATCCGATCAATATGAACGGAGCTCCATCCGAGGCTGCAAAAGATATAGACATCTTTCTCAAGCACCTCAGGAAGGCCTTTCCTGATATCCCTGTCGAGCTCGAGGATGAGCGCTTCACATCCGTGCTTGCGCACCGTGCGATGATTGACGGAGGTATGAAGAAACAGGACAGGATGAAGAAGGAGTCTGTAGATAAGATCAGTGCCGCGATCATCCTGCAGAGCTATCTGGACAGAAAAAAATAAGAATTATGATACTACCTATATATTTATACGGATCCGAGGTCCTCAGACGTGAGAATGTCGATGCAGACCTCAATGACAAGGAAGGAATCCTCAAGCTTATCGAGGATATGAAGGAAACCCTGAAGGCTGCTGACGGCTGTGGTCTTGCGGCGCCTCAGGTAGGTGTGAACAAGAACATCGTGATCGTCGACGGACGTGATCTTACCGAGACATACGAATATCTCCACGATTTCTTCCGTGTGATGATAAATCCCGTTGTTATCGAAGAGAGCGAAGAAGAGTGCGACTACTCCGAGGGATGTCTGAGCGTTCCCGGTATTTATGCTGAGGTTACACGACCTGAGAAGATCAAGGTCGAGTACTACAATGAGAACTTTGAGAAGGTCGTTGAAGAATTTGACCGTTTCGCATGCCGTATGGTCCAGCACGAGCTTTCGCATCTTGATGGCAACCTTTTTGTCGATAACGTGTCGCCGATACGCCGTAAGATGATTGCCCGCAAGCTGCAGGCTATCTCAAAGGGAACAGTTCAGACAAGATATAAATCAAAGAGATAAGAATTATGGGAGCATTTCATGCATATGACATAAGGGGAGTCTACAATGTGGATTTCGACAAGGATGTCGCCTACAAGGTCGGCTATTTCATTCCTGAGCTTCTTGCAGCGGACAAGGTGCTCGTAGGAAGGGATGCCAGAGTTTCCTCTCCGGAAATCCATGAGTATCTTCTTAAAGGTATTACCGATGCCGGAGCAGATGTTTACGACATAGGTCTGAGCACTACTCCTATGGTATATTTCGGTACCGCAAACTACGGTTTCAAGGCTTCGGTCCAGATTACGGCTTCCCACAATCCTGCCAAGTATAACGGACTCAAGGTTTCCCGTGAGAATGCACTTCCGGTAGGATTTGATACAGGACTCGGACAGATCAAGGATTGGATTGAGGATGGACGTGAGTGTGTCCCTGCACCTGTAAAGGGACAGGTGCACATGATGGACATAAAGGCTGACTATCTTGCATTCCTTCTCAAATACAAGGGGGACTGGAGCGGTCTGAAGATAGCGATGGATGTGTCGAACGGAATGGCTTCTCTCTTTGTCCGCGATATTTTCGGAGATCAGCCTGCATATATCTATGAGCAGATGGACGGCAGTTTTCCGAACCATGAGCCGAATCCTCTGGTTCAGGAGAATGTAGCTGACCTGAAGAAGCTTGTAGCTGAGACAAAGTCAGATATCGGAGTCATCTTCGACGGAGATGCGGACCGTGTGATGTTTGTCGACGAAAACAGCCGCTTTGTTTCGCCGGATCTGATGATTGCCGTCCTCGGCCATTATTTCCTCGAAGAGAGGGGTGAGAAAGGCTATGTCCATCAGGATATCCGCAGTTCAAAGGCGGTAGGCGAGTATCTCGCACCGATGGGCGGAGTCATGAATACCTGGAGAGTGGGACGTGCCTATGCGGCATTGAAACTTCGCGAGATCGACGGAGTATTCGGAGGAGAACTTGCAGGTCATTACTATTTCCGTGACTTCTTCTACTCTGACAGCGGACTCCTTGCAGCAATCCTTATCCTCAACGTAGTTGCAAAGATGAAGGCCCAGGGTGTAAGCTTGAGTCAGCTTATCGCACGTATCGAGAAGTATCAGAATTCAGGAGAAATCAATTTCCGTGTAGAAGACAAGAAGGGTGCGATGGATGCCGTCCGTGACTATTTCATGTCGACCGAGAAGTCGACTGCGTACATGGATTTCGACGGATATCGTGTCGAATTCCCTGACTGGTGGTTCAATATACGCCCTTCGAACACAGAACCATACCTGAGATTCCTTTGCGAGGCGAATTCGAAGGAACTGCTGGATGAGAAGGTAGCCAAGGTCAGAGAGATTCTTACAAAACAGTTTGGAGCAGAATAGATGAGAATAAAGACGATTAAGAACATATATTTCATAGTGCTTGTCTGCCTGACACTTTTCGTGTCGGCAGACATGGCTTTTGCGCTCAATCCGGTACGTATAGATACGACAAGAGCCAGGCTAGTAATCCCGCGTCCGGCTTTGGAATCGCTTCCAACTCCCTTGGTGAAGTCTCCGACAGACCCTATAGATACGTTGGATACGGTCAACGAGCATATCAAGGTGATACTTTTCGCCGATAATACCTGGAAATATTACAAGACCCCGGGATACCAGGAGATTGCAGGGGTGTTCGATAACCATTGGGTAGAGAATGTGACGAATCCCTATGGAATTCAGCAGACTGATCTCCCCGTTTCATGGTCAATCTGGCTTGTCGACAGCCTGGATCAGTATCATTGTCCTTTCATAGGAGATATCCACCCTCGTGGTAAGTTCGGCCCTCGTCGCGGCCGCCGTCATCAGGGCGTGGACATCCCTCTCAAGACCGGAGATCCGATTTATGCGACCTTTACCGGCAAGGTCAGGATGTCGAAGTATTTCGGGGCATTCGGTAATCTTGTGGTCATAAGACATGAGAATGGAATCGAAACCTTCTACGCCCACCTTTCAAAAAGGAATGTGGAAGTCGGAGACTGGGTGAACGCAGGTGATGTGATCGGTCTCGGAGGATCTTCAGGACGTTCGACAGGTCCGCATCTCCATTTCGAGACCAGATATAATGGATTTGCCTTTGATCCTCAGTGGCTTATAAATTTCAAGACCGGTGAGCTCCGCCACCGTCTCTTCGTCCTTAAGAAGAAATACTTCAATATCTACAGCAATTATGAGCAGGATTTTGAAGACGAGATGAAGAACCATGAGGAAGATCTGGCGGAAGATGCAGAGAGAGCAGCCATGAAGTATTATACGATACGTTCAGGCGACACCCTCAGCAAGATCGCACGTAACAACGGTACCACTATCAGTGAGCTTTGCCGTCTTAACGGAATCAGTCAGAATGCGACCCTGCGTATCGGCAAGCGTATCCGCGTAAGATAATCATCGGTCGGTAAGAGTACGCCCTACGGCGTTCTTCCAACCGTCCTTAAGTCTTTTCACCTCATCGTCGGAAGACGATGGGGTGAATTCTTTATCTATTGCCCAAAGACTTCTGATTTCTTCGATGCTTTCCCAATAGCCTGTCGCCAGACCTGCAAGGTAAGCAGCTCCGAGAGCTGTAGTTTCAGTGACCTGAGGTCTGATGACGGATGTTCCCAAGATATCTGCCTGGAACTGCATGAGAAGATTGTTCCTTGATGCACCTCCGTCGACCTTCAGTTCCTTGAGGGTGATTCCTGCGTCCTTCTGCATGGCATTGACGATATCCATGGTCTGGAAAGCTATGCCTTCGAGTGCGGCACGTACGATATGGCCGGCCTTGGTTCCTCTTGTTATTCCGAAAAGGGTTCCGGTTGCATACTGATCCCAATATGGAGCGCCCAGTCCTGTCAGAGCAGGTACAAAATAGACTCCTCCGTTGTCCGGAACGCTTGCTGCCAGGGGCTCGGCTTCCGATGACGACCGTATGATTCCCAGTCCGTCCCTGAGCCATTGGATGACAGAACCTGCTACGAATATGCTGCCTTCCAGGGCGTAGGTTACCTTGTCACCGATCTTCCATGCTACAGTAGTCAGAAGCTTGTTTGCCGACATTATCGGTCTTTCGCCACTGTTCATCAGCATGAAGCATCCGGTGCCATATGTATTCTTTACGGATCCTGGCTCTGTGCACATCTGACCGAAAAGTGCGGCCTGCTGGTCTCCGGCAATGCCGGCGATGGGGACTTCATAAGCGAAGAGGGTCCCTTTTGTCTTGCCATATATCTCGCTGGATGACTTTATCTGCGGCAACATTGATTTCGGAACTCCGAAAAGCCTCAGAAGTTCATCGTCCCAATCCAGGGTGTGGATGTTGAAAAGCATGGTCCTGGAAGCGTTGCTTACGTCGGTTACATGCACCTCGCCTCTGGTAAGCTTCCAGATCAGCCAGGTGTCGACTGTGCCGAATCTCAGACGGCCTTCTTCCGCCTTGCGGCGGGCGCCCGGCACATTTTCAAGTATCCATCTTATTTTAGTGGCGCTGAAATATGCGTCTATGATAAGTCCTGTCTTGCTGCGGATAAGGTCGGCACGCCCGTCCTTCTTGAGAGTGTCGCAGTAAGCTGACGTACGTCTGTCCTGCCAGACTATTGCATTGTATATGGGTTCGCCGGATTCGGCGTCCCATACTATTGTGGTTTCCCTCTGGTTGGTGATGCCTATGGCAGCTATATTGCTGCCGTTTATGCCTTCGGCTGATATGGTTTCTGCTATGACGGATGCCTGGGATGACCATATCTCCTTCGGATTGTGCTCCACCCAGCCCGGTTTCGGGAATATCTGGGTGAATTCCTTCTGAGATACGGCCTTGGGTTGTCCTGTCTTGTCAAAAAGAATTGCTCTGGAACTGCTTGTGCCTTGATCCAGAGCAAGAATATATTCCTTCATCAGTCAATCCTTTTACAGATAAGAGTGGCGGAAGTGACTGAAACGACTTCCACTTCGCAGTAGTCTCCTGCCTTTTCACCTCTGCTCGGGAAGACGCACATCTTGTTGCTGCTCGCCCTTCCGCAGAGTTCGTCAGGATTTTTCTTTGACGGACCTTCCACGAGAACCTTCAGAGTCTTTCCGATCTCCTTTTCATTGCTCTTGAGGCTCATTCTGCCCTGGAGCGCGATAATCTCGTTGAGTCTCTGAGTCTTCGTCTCATATGGTATGTCGTCCGGGTACTTGCGGGACGCAAGGGTACCCGGACGTTCTGAATATGCGAACATGAATGCAGAGTCGAAGATAACCTGCTCCATCAGGGTCATGGTGTCCTGGTGGTCCTGCTCTGTCTCTCCGCTGAATCCTGCGATGACGTCTGTGGTGATGCCGCAGTCCGGGATTACGCTACGTATCTTGCTTACTCTTTCAAGGTACCACTCCCTGTCATATTTTCTACGCATCTTCTCCAGCATGATGCTGCTTCCTGACTGAACGGGAAGATGGATGTGCTTGCAGATGTTTTCATACATGGCCATCGTGTAGATCACCTCGTCGCTGATATCCTTCGGATGCGATGTCGAGAATCTTACCCTGAGCTCAGGGCTGATCTTGGCTACCATCTCGAGAAGCTGTGCGAAGTTCACATTCCTGTCGGCCTTCTGCGGGTCTTTCCAGAAATATGAGTCCACATTCTGTCCGAGAAGGGTGACTTCCTTGTATCCGTTTTCGAAAAGTACCTTTGCTTCCTCTACGATGGTGTATGGGTCCCTGCTTCGCTCGGCTCCTCTGGTGTAAGGCACGATGCAGTATGAACATACGTTGTTGCATCCACGCATGATGGATATGAAGCCTGAAATGCCGTTGCGGTCCATCCTGACAGGGCTGATGTCTGCGTATGTCTCCTCATGTGACAGGAGTACATTGATCTGAGGACTGTCAGGTCTGACAGCGCTCAGAAGTTCCGGAAGGCTTCTGTATGCATCCGGTCCCGCCACGATGTCGACTGCCTTGAGCAGCTGCTCCTTGAGCCTTTCCGCCATACATCCGACGATGCCGATCACGACTCCGTCTCTCTTTCTTTTCTGAAGCTTGAACTGGTCGATCCTTCCCCAGATCCTCTGTTCTGCGTTGTCGCGGATCGAACATGTGTTTGCCAATATTACTGATGCCTCTTCGATGTTGTCTGTGAGGACATAGCCTGCATCCTGGAGGATTGAAAGTATAACCTCGCTGTCGTTGACATTCATCTGACATCCGTATGTCTCTATATACACCTTCGGTCTCGAAGGGTCTGTTATCGGTCTAATGCTGTTCATGGTGCAAAGATAGGATTTTTCGACGAATATCGTTATCTTTGCGAAGATGTAAAACAATGTATCGTGAGAAACAGAACACATAAGATGCTGATTCTCTTACTGTCCGTAATGCTCCTTGCATTGAGCGGATGTAAGAGTGTCAGGAATGTAAAGAATATCAGCGTAAGCTCGGTCAAGGTCGAGGCAATTGCTCCTCAGGGACTTCAAGGCATAAATGTATTTCTTGCCATAGGAGTCGACAATCCTGCCATGCAGATAACTTTGGAAAATATTAATGGAGCATTGAAATACTCTGGCAAGGTTCTTGGTAGGGTCTCCGTCGACCCGTTCACATTGCAGGCAAGATCGGCGGAAATCTACCATCTGCGGGCATTCGTGACCTTGGGTGAAGATGCCACATTAAAGGACTTGCTGATGCTTACAGATATGACGAAACTGCAGGAATGCATGGTGGATGTTTCAGTCACTCCGAGACTTAAGGGAGGATTGGGCGCGCCTATAAACCTCAAGGATATTCCGTTGAAGAAATTATTGTAAAGACCGAGATGAAAAGAACTTATACCATTCTATTATTCATTGCCCTGCTTTCATTTGTTACCGGTAAGGAAATGTATGCCCAGGAAACAGTTCCGGAAGGATATGTTCTTGTGGATTCTGTGATCTACAGACCTGTTGCGACTGTAGATACAACCCTCGTAGGCAAGGACGTCTTCCTGCTTATGCCAAGCCGTGAGATGGGATCTAAGGCAGATGTGAAGATCAATCAGACTACAGACGTAAGGGATGCAATGCGCAGGCAGGTGGCGGAAAACGAAGGCAGGGCGATGAGCGGCTACAGAGTCAGGATATTCTTTGACAACAAGCAGACTGCCAGAGTGGAGTCAGAAGAGACTCTGAAACGCTTCGAAAGCCTTTACCATGATGTGGTGGCATACAGGACATACGCAAATCCTTACTTCAAGGTCACTGTAGGTGATTTCAGGACAAGGTCTGAAGCTGTGAAACTTCTGGAAAGAATCAAAGGTGCGTTTCCAAGCGCATTCGTAGTCAAGGAGAATATAGAATTCCCTGTAGTGGACAAGGATAATGCATACGTGACCGATACGGTCAGAGTCCTTCGTCCGGTAGTTAGTCTTTAGTGGTAAAAGTGTAGCTTTATGTTGAAGCAAGGTTTAGAACTCAAGCAGACGCAGAAACTGTCTCCGCTTCAGATCCAGACAATCAAGCTGATCGAGCTTCCTATCCAGGAACTGGAACAGAGAATACGTAAGGAACTGGAGGAGAATCCTGTCCTTGATGAAGATACTCCGAAGGAATCCGAAGATGGAGAGGCTCCTAGAGAAGTTTCCCTTTCAGAATATAAGGAGGATGATTCGATTCCCAGCTACCGTCTGAGATCCGATAATTACAATTCCAGGGATGAACGCCCGCAATACAGTACGTTCTCAGTAAAGGAAAGCTTTACCCAAAGCCTGCAGGAGCAGTTGGGATACCGCAACCTTACCGAGCATCAGTATGCCGTAGCCTCGTTCATAATCGGAAGCCTGGATGATGACGGATATCTCCGCAGGAGCATAGACAGCATAGTCGACGACCTTTCGTTCCGTGCAAATGTCGAGACTGATGAGGAAGAGGTGCTGGCCATGTTGAAGATAGTGCAGGAATTCGATCCGGCAGGCGTGGGAGCAAGGGATCTCCGAGAATGTCTTCTTCTGCAGATAAGGCATTGCAAGAAGACTCCTGAGGTGGAGAATGCGACCAAGATTCTGAAGAACCATTTCAATGAGTTCACCAGCAAGCATTTTCAGAAGATCATGACCCGTATGGGGCTTACTGAAGAGGAACTGAAGGCTGCAATTGCGAAAATTCTTAAGCTGAATCCTTCGCCCGGAGGTCAGATAGATGATTCTTATACTGACCAGGCCCAGCAGATAGTTCCTGATTTTCTTCTTGAATACAAGGATGGAGAACTTATCCTGTCGATGCCGCGCTTCTCGATTCCGGAACTTCGCATCAACAGGAAATATGCAGACATACTTATCGAAGCTGCCAATTCTTCAGAGAGGGAAAAGAAGGAGGCAGCAGCCTTCGTCAAGAAGAAGATCGATTCTGCAAAATGGTTCGTGGAAGCCATAAAGCAGAGACATAATACCCTTTCGACGACCATGCAGGCTATAGTCGATTACCAGAGGGAGTACTTCATAGATGGAGACGAGACCCATCTGAAACCGATGGTGTTGAAGGATATTGCTGAGATGACCGGATTTGACATCTCGACAATCTCGAGAGTCGTCAACAGCAAATATATAGAGACCCATTTCGGAATATTCTCGCTTAAATATTTCTTCTCCGAAGGTCTGGAGAACCAGGAAGGAGAAGAGGTGTCCACAAGGGAACTTAAGAAGGCGCTTCAGGAATGTGTGGATAACGAGGACAAGAGAAAACCTCTCACAGACGATGAACTTGTGGAGAAGATGACCGAGAAAGGTTATAAGGTAGCACGTCGAACGATCGCCAAATATCGTGACCAGCTTGGCATACCGAAGGCGCGTCTGAGGAAAGAATTATAAAAAAAAGAAAAATCTGCCGTTGTTTTACCCTAAAACAACGGCAGATTTTCTTTTTGTGCTTAGTTTTGCCTCCATGAGACTGAAAGAATTATGCCTGGATGACAGGCCGAGAGAGAAGATGTTGGAGAAGGGGACTTCTGCACTCAGTAACGCCGAACTGCTGGCGATAATGATACGTACCGGTACCGGTAACATGAATGTGGTGGATGTTGCAAGGACATTGCTTCAGATGGGTGGAGGCAGGCTTAATGAGGTTGCGGACATGCCGTTGGAGAAACTGTGTTCTGTCAACGGTATCGGCAGGAGCAAGGCTGTGACCATAGCTGCGGCTTTCGAGCTTGGTCGTAGATGCGCCATGGAACTCGCAATAAATGAGAAGGTGTCTGTTTCATCTCCCAAGACAGTTTTCCGTATGATGCTTCCGCTGCTTAAAGGACTGGACCATGAGGAGTGCTGGGTGATATTCCTTAACAGGGCCAATTATGTCATCGGTAAGGAGAGGATGAGCGTAGGTGGACTTGATTCCACCGTCATGGATGTGAAGACTATCCTGCGGAGGGCTCTGGACAGAAAGGCTTCAGGAGTCATTCTTGTACATAACCATCCCTCAGGCAATGCCATGCCTGGACAGGCCGACATAAGGCAGACCTCCATTCTCAAGAAAGCTCTCCAGACTTGTGAGATAGGTCTGATCGATCATGTCGTGATTGCTGAAGACAGCTGGTACAGCTTTGCTGACGAGCAGCTTGTCATGGAAAAATTTTGACTTGGGGAAAAATAAGGATATATTTGCGAGGATATATAAATACCTTAGCCATGAAAATAGTCAACCTCGGTCAGAAGAACTCGGTTCTCAACAAGTTTGTAGCGCAGATGCGCGATAAGGATATTCAGAAAGACAGCATGCGTTTCCGCAGGAATCTGGAAAGATTGGGCGAGATATTCGCTTATGAGATCAGCCAGACATTGAATGCCTCTCCAAAGGATGTGGTTACTCCATTAGGCATTGCCAGCGTCCCTGTTTATGATGACAGGCTTGTCGTTGCAACCATCCTCAGAGCCGGACTTCCTCTGCATCAGGGTATCCTGAACTATTTTGATGATGCACAGAATGCCTTTGTCGCTGCCTATAGAAAGTATGACAAGGGTGAGGGCTTCCATATCGAGATCGAATATGCCAGCACTCCTGACCTTACTGACAAGGTTCTTATTCTTGCTGATACCATGCTTGCTACCGGAGCTTCCCTGGAGATCGCTCTCAAGAGGCTTTATGAGGAAGGCATTCCAGCACATACCCACCTTGTATGCCCTATAGCAAGTGCGTATGCAGTGGAATATCTTCAGAAGAACCTGCCTTTTGACAATATTACTCTCTGGGTAGCTACCATTGATGAGGAACTCACCAGCCATTCATACATCGTTCCGGGACTTGGTGATGCGGGCGATCTCGCCTTCGGCGTCAAGAAATAGCGGTCACTGACTTGGTTCGAATCCCGCTGGAACAAAAAAAGAGACCGATTATTCGGTCTCTTTTTGGGTGCCCAGTGGGATTCGAACCCACGACATTCAGAACCACAATCTGACGCTCTAACCAACTGAACTATGGGCACCGTGTTTTATTTTGGACTGCAAAGATACGTAAAAATTTCATATCTGCAATATTTTTGTTATATTTGTTCCAAATGAATAGATAATTATGGGACGAGAAATCAAATTCTCCCTTGTGTATAGGGATATGTGGCAGTCATCAGGAAAATATGTACCGACTGTCGCTCAGTTGAAGGAGGTGGCTCCGGCAATCATCGACATGGGGTGTTTTGACCGAGTGGAGACCAATGGTGGAGCATTCGAGCAGGTCAATCTCCTGTTCGGTGAAAACCCTAATAAGGCAGTGCGTGAGTGGACAGCTCCGTTCCATGCAGCAGGAATCCAGACCCATATGCTGGAGCGTGGTCTCAATGCTCTCCGTATGAATCCGGTTCCTGCGGATGTGCGCGAACTCATGTATAAGGTAAAGAAGGCTCAGGGTACTGATATCTCCCGCTCCTTCTGTGGATTGAACGACCATAGAAATCTCCGCCTCAGCGTAGAATATGCAAAGAAGGCAGGCATGATTTCACAGGTTGCTCTCTCGATCACGAATTCTCCTGTACATACCGTCGACTACTATATGGGAGTGGTGGACCACGTTGTGGAATATGGCTGCGATGAAATCTGTCTCAAGGATATGGCCGGTATCGGCCGTCCTACCTTCCTCGCAGAACTTACAAGTCAGATAAAGAAGAAGTATCCTCATATCAAGGTACAGTACCATGGACATTGCGGTCCGGGATTCTCTCCTGCATCCATGCTGGAAGTGGCCCGCGCCGGTGCCGACTATCTTGATGTTGCAGTCGAGCCACTGTCATGGGGCAAGGTCCATCCTGACGTGATCACTATCCGTGAAATGCTCAAGGCGGACGGGTTCCAGGTAAAGGACCTGAATATGAATGCCTATATGGAAGTGCGTGCACTGACACAGAAATTCATAGATGAATTCCTCGGATATTGGATCGACCCTAACAACTCGCATATGAGCTCGCTTCTTGTAGGCTGCGGACTTCCTGGCGGTATGATGGGATCGATGATGGCGGACCTCAAGGGCTTCCATGGAGCGATCAATGCGTCATTAAGAGCTCAGGGAAAGACTGAACTTACTCTTGATCAGCTGATGGTAATGCTGTTCCAGGAAGTTGAGTATGTATGGCCTCGTCTTGGATATCCTCCTCTCGTGACTCCGTTCAGCCAGTACGTGAAGAATACCGCATTGATGAATCTCATGAATATCCTCAAGGGACAGCCTCGATGGACTACCATCGACAAGGATACCTGGAACATGATACTTGGCAAGATGGGTACGCTGCCGGGACAGCTTGCTCCTGAAATTGTAGAAATCGCCAAGTCCAAGTGCCTTGAATTCTACACAGGTAACCCTCAGGATGCATTCCCGAACGAACTTGACAAGTTCCGTGCGATGATGAAGGAAGAAGGATGGGACTGCGGCCAGGACGACGAGGAACTCTTCGAACTTGCAATGCATGAAAGACAGTACCGTGACTACAAGAGCGGCGTTGCCAAGGAGCGTTTCAACAAGGACCTGGAGGCAGCAAGAGAAAAGGCAGGAGCTCCGATTGTCATAACAAGACCGGTAGTCGAAATGCCTAAATATGACGTTGATGCAATAGCTGCAAAATATCCTTCAGCAGTGCCGGTTCAGGCTCCTGTGAAGGGCCAGATGCTCTGGCAGGTAGATGTTGATGATGCATCAGCAGCTCCGGTTACCGGAACAGAAGTGAAGGCTGGGGAAGCAATGGGATATGTACAGGCCTACTATGGCATGGAAGAGATAATACCTGCAGTGGACGGACGAGTTGTTGCTGTCTGTGCAAAGCAAGGGGATATGGTTGTCAAAGGTGAAATTGTAGCATTTGTAGACAAACAATAGAAATAACCATCATAGATGAAGAGAAACGGCCGCTATTCAGCGGCCGTTTCTGTTAATGAAGTTGTTAATATGGGTTGGTTAGAATTTATGCTCGAATCCGGAGCGCTTCCAGTCGAATTCAAATGAATATTCCTTTTCAAAGAGGTAGTCGAATCTTGAACCGACATCCTTGTGCCATTTCCATTTGAATACAAGCTTGGCGTTATCTTCCTTTATGAATTTGGTGATAGGGAAACTTACATAACTGCTGCCGGTCATCATTTTTGAGGCATTCTCTTCTGTCCAGACTTCGCCGAACGCATTGTGACGTAAGTTCAATACATATCTTCCCTGCTCATCCTTTGAATATACAAGGTTTACAAGATGCTTTGTCTCACTGCCTATCTTGGCATTGTATGTTATCATCATGTTGATGTATCCGCCTGAGAACCAAAGCTGTTCGATGTGGATAGGGTTCTGTACGGCAATGTCTCCTTCCATTGCGTTCTCCAGAGCTACCGCGTCCTTGTCAAGTACTCGTGAGAAATTTGTAAGGCGTACGTCGTATTCATCTTCGGTGCCGCCGTCTGTCTGGTTAAGTACGTCGCAAAGTACCATTGTCCTTTTCTCCTTTCCCAATTCTCCTGGACAGATCTGGTCCACTATGTTGAAGATGTGGCCCTGGTCGCTGACAAATCTTCCTTCAACGATATTGCCCATAGTAAGGTTGTTGTACTGGAGCGTGTCATCCTTCTGACACGAAACTGCTGCGACTGCTGCGGCCGCAATACAGATGATTGTTTTTCTTATATTTATCATGTTCATAGTCGTCATAACCGGTCAACTGACTCTGCTGACCGGAGTATAAGATGCATTATTTGTTCAAATCGTTGCATTTGAAATCTCAACTTGGTAAATTTGTTTGGTTAAAGTAGACTGACATGATAACATTCCTAGTATCCATTCTGCTGCTGGTGGCAGCATATTTCGTCTACGGCAGAATTGTCGAAAAATATCTCGATGTTGATCCTTCAAGAAGAACCCCTGCTTATGAGAGGGGAGACGGAGTTGATTACCAGCCGCTCCCGACCTGGAAAGTCTTCATAATCCAGTTTCTCAACATAGCTGGACTTGGCCCTATATTCGGAGCTGTGACCGGTGCAGCATTCGGCCCTGCTGCATATATATGGATTGTTGTCGGCTGCATATTCATGGGAGCTGTACATGATTTCTTTGCAGGAATGATGTCTATCCACGATGGAGGTGTCAATATGCCGGACGTTACGGCGAGGTACCTTGGTAAAAGGATGAAGGGTGTCGTGAATGTAGTGGTGGCGTTTCTTCTGATGGCTGTAGGTGTCTCATTCGTCATCGGACCATCCGGTCTGATGCAGAATCTGACAGGTATCGACAAGTCGGTATGGCTGTATGTGATCTTCGGATATTATGTCCTTGCCACGCTGCTCCCCGTCGACAAGATAATAGGAAGCATATATCCTTATATGGGTGCGATACTTCTGTTCATGGCCTTGGGAGTAGGAGTCATGCTGATAGCCGGTGATCTGAACGGAAGCTATGAAATGATGGAGCTCACGCCTTCGGTATTGAAGAATTGGCATGCCGATCCTGCGAGCAATGTTATTTTCCCTATGATGTTCATCGTCATATCATGTGGTGCCATCTCCGGCTTTCATGCGACGCAGTCGCCTATGATGGCGAGATGTCTCAAGAATGAGAAGCATGCCCGTCCTGTATTCTACGGAGCTATGATCGCAGAAGGTATTGTCGCGATGATATGGGCTACTGCCGCTATAGCCTATTTCGGTGGCCCGGACGGACTGAATGCCGCAATGTCAGATACCGGTACCATGGTGAATGGTGTGCTGGTAAAGAATGCACAGGCTGCAGATATTGTAGATATGATATGCAGGAGCTGGCTTGGTAAGACAGGCGCGGTGATAGCTATACTTGGAGTCGTGATATGCCCTATCACATCTGGAGATACCGCTTTCAGAAGCCTGCGCCTTTCCCTTGCGGACCTGTTCAGGTATGATCAGAAACCTATAATCAAGCGTCTTGTAGTCTGTCTTCCGATATTTGTTGTAGCATTCTTCTTCTGCAAGGTGGATTTCTCTACAGCATGGAGTTATCTAGGAATCGCCAATCAGATACTGGCAACAATCGTCCTTTGGACCGGAGCAGCTTATCTCATAAATAAAGGAAGAGCGCACTGGATGTGCTCTCTTCCTGCAACTTTCCTCACATTCATATGTGTGAGTTTCCTTGTAATAGCTCCGTTAGGACTGGGCCTCGCCCCTGTTGCCGGCTATATCGCCGGTGCTGTCGTGGCTCTCCCTCTGCTTGTGTTCTGTATCATCTACGCTAGACGACATACTTCTTCTTTGTAGGGCGTCCGATGAGCTGGATGTCGATGCTTTCAAGCTTGTAGCCTTTGAATCTTTTCCTTCCAAGGTGGGACTCGATCATGGATACCAGTTCGTCGTCTATCACATCTTTGTAGACATGGTTTTCATGGTCATAGAAGTGGATGTGCTTGAAAGTGTTTACGTCGAAATACATCTTGTTGTTCGAGCTTAGTCTGTAGTGGTATACACCGAGCATGGCCATCTGTGTCAGTATGTTGTATACTGAGGCGACTGTGACTTTTGTCGTCCCCTTTTCCTTGATGGCTTCAGTTACCATATCTGCACATGCATGTCCCAGCGACATCATTGCTTCATGCACGGCAAGTCTTTGAGGTGTCGCTTTCAGCGAATGTTTCTTGAGGAGGGTCTTGAACTCCTCCATGTTCGGGCATCTGTGTGTCATCATAATTGTAAATCAGTTTTGTGCAAAGGTATGCATTTCAGTCCTAATCTACAAGTAAATTTGATATTTTCTAAATTATGTGGCTTCAATTGTGTTTTATCCGTAAAAATGGTAATTTTGCCCAGGTTTAGGAATTGCACGTGAATCATGAGATACGCTTTGGTTACAGGGGCGGCCTCCGGTATGGGCCGCATATATGCCCGGAGACTCGCTCAGAGGGGATACAATCTGGTGCTGGTTGATATAAATGCCGCAGGTCTTGACGAGACTGCGTCCATGATAGGTGAAGAGGTGAAGGTTCTGAGCATTGTTCAGGATCTCTCCCTTATGGATGCGGCAGACCGTATATATGAGCGGACAGAAGCGGAGAAATGTGAAGTTGAGGTTCTTGTCAACAACGCCGGGGTCATGTTCTGCCAAGGCCTGGCAGAGACCAGTGAGAAGATGCTGAATGTCATCATGATGGTCCATATGAATACGCCTCTGATGCTTTGCAGAAAGTATGTCGGCGCCATGAAGGAGAGAGGATGTGGTTATATCCTTAACATATCTTCGCTTGCGGCATGGATGATATGGCCGGGCATCGGCATGTATGGATGTACCAAGAGATTCGTCAGGCATTATTCACGTGAGTTGCGTACCGAGTGTCGGAAGACAGGAGTGAGTGTGACAAATGCATATTTCGGTGCAGTCGACACACCTCTTGTCCCTTTGAAGGAAAGCCTTCGTAAGCTGGCAAGAATCCTTGCTGTGATGATTCGTCCTGAAAAGGCGGTTGACCGTGCTTTGAAAGCGACTTTCCGCAGAAGGAGGGGAGTGATGCCAGGTCTTCTTAACAAGATTTTCCTTCCTTTGATTGTAATTGTTCCTGACTGTCTCTTAGCTTGGATTTACAGAAAGGCAAAGCCTTATCTCATGAAAGTCTGATAAAAAGGACATTATGTCAAGGGAAATTGCTATATTTGCAGGTTACTCAAAATGAAATGAATATGGAATCGATAAAGTGTCTGATAGTCGGTGGCGGTCCTGCAGGATACACTGCCGCAATCTATGCTTCCAGAGCGGATCTTGCCCCTGTCGTATATGAAGGAGTACAGCCTGGAGGTCAGCTTACAACAACTACTGATATAGAGAATTACCCTGGCTTCGAAAATGGAATAGCAGGTCCGGAACTCATGTCTGTGATGAAGGCTCAGGCTGTAAGACTGGGTGCTGACGTACGTACCGGTGCCGTGACTGAGGCGGACCTTTCAAAAAGGCCTTTCAGGATTGTGATTGACGGTTCTCATGAGATTGAGGCGGAGTCCCTCATCATTGCGACAGGTGCGACAGCCAAATATCTCGGACTTCCTTCGGAGGTGAAGTACCGTGGTCTCGGAGTATCTGCATGTGCTACATGTGACGGTTTCTTCTACAGAAGAAAGACAGTTGCCGTAGTTGGTGGCGGTGATACTGCATGTGAGGAGGCTACATATCTTGCAGGCTTGTGCAAGAAGGTATATATGATTGTAAGAAGAGATGTTCTCAGAGCTTCGCAGGCTATGCAGGAAAGGGTAATGTCAACAGAAAACATCGAGATTCTCTGGAACTGCAATACTCAGGAAGTCCTTGGTGACGAGTATGGTGTAACAGGAGCAAGACTTGTAAGAAAGGATGGCGAGGTTTTTGATATTGCTGTCGACGGATTTTTCCTGGCTATAGGCCATCATCCTAACTCAGAGCTGTTCAGCCAGTGGGTGAATGTGGATAAGGAAGGATATATCATTACTGACGGAAAGACATCTAAGACTAATGTGGAAGGTGTCTTTGCTGCCGGTGATGTGCAGGACCCTTTGTACAGACAGTGTGTCACTGCTGCAGCTTCCGGATGCCGTGCCGCCCTTGATGCCGAAAAGTTCCTTAAAATGAAATAACATTTTCCATAATGAAACTTAAGTATTTTTTATTTGCCTTGACTGCCCTCCTTGCGATGGCTTCCTGCAAGTCTCAATATGAGACTGTGCTTAACAGCAACGATGCGGACTTGAAGTTCAAGACTGCATTCGAGTATTTTGATCAGGAGAAATATGGCAAGGCAGCAGCGGTATTCGAGTCTTTGTCTGTACTCACGGACGGAACGGAACGTGATGATACTGTCAGATATTACTGGGGCTTGAGCAATTACAGATTCAAGGATTATTATACTGCTGAAACAAACTTTGATAAGTTCATTGAAAGTTACCCGAGAAGTCCTTTCACATCTGATGCAAGATTCCTTCGAATAGACTGTCTCTACAGATCTACATTGAGATACGAACTGGATCAGACTCCGACTTACAAGGCCATCAACGCCATTTCGGAATACGTCCTTGAGTATCCTGACAATACCCATATGCAGGAATGCCGTGACATGCTTCTGGATCTTAACGGACGTCTGGACCTCAAGGCCTATGAGTCAGCACGCCTTTATTACCGTATGGAGGATTATCTTGCTGCAAGAGTCGCGCTGAGGAATGTGCTGAAGGATGATTCAGATAACATGTACAGAGAGGATATTCTTTATTATATAGCAATGTCCTCATATAATTATGCAGCCAACAGTATTCCATCAAAGAGAAGGGAAAGATATCTCACTTTCATTGATGACTACTATAACTTCATAGGTGAGATGCCCGATTCTCGTTACAGAAGAGAGCTTGACAACGTATATAACAAGGCTCAGAAAGCTCTCGGTAGAAATGTTTCGGAAAGCGCAGATCATGAAATGACAGAGAGAGATTTCGCCAAGGAAAGAAGAAAACTCCTTCGCGAAGAAAGAAAATCGAAAAAAAATTGAAACTCTCTTTGAAACGGCAGGTATAATTAAATAGAGGGACTTCATCAAGCCCTTTAAAGAGAGAATTCATCAATACATTTTATTTATAGACATGGCAAACAAGAAAATTCCGGTTAACACCGTAACAAGAGACCTTAACGATCTCGCAGCTCCTACAGGAAACATTTATGAGACAGTAGTGATACTTTCTAAGAGAGCAAACCAGATCGCTATCGCAGAGAAGAAGGAACTTACAAGAAAGCTTGAAGATTTCAAGAACGATCGTGACACGATGGAAGAAGTATTCGAGAATCGTGAGCAGATCGAGATCTCAAAATACTACGAAAGACAGCCGAAGCCAAGCCTCGTCGCTATAGAAGAGTTCAAGGAAGACGAGATCTTCTACAGAATGGCAAGGCAGGACGAGGAGTAGTCTATGCTCACCCGGCTTCATGTAAAGAATTATGTTTTGATCGACTCTCTGGAAATTGAATTTCCGGAGGGTCTGGTCATTATTACAGGTCAGACTGGAGCCGGAAAGTCTATTCTCATGGGAGCTTTGGGCCTGTTGATGGGATCAAAGGCTGATGCTTCCATGCTTTCTGAGGGCGCAGAAAACTGTGTGGTCGAGGCTGAGTTCGATTTCGAGCCTGACGACGAAGCCCTCATATCCGCCTTGAATGAAAACGATATCGAGTGGGATGACCTACATCTTATAGTAAGAAGGACGGTCAACCGCTCTGGTCGTTCCCGAGCATTTGTCAATGATTCCCCTGTATCTGTTCAGATTCTTCAGGAGATTTCCTCTCATCTTGTTGATGTACATTCCCAGCATCAGACGCTCATGCTTTCCGACAAGAGATTCCAGCTTGATATACTGGACTATTTTGCCGGTACACAATCGCTTCGTGAGACTTGTCTGACCTATTGGTCTCGTCTTGCAGCTCTGAAGAACGATATGAAGGAAATAGATGCACGTATTGCGCGTCTTGCCGGTGAGAAGGAATATAACGAGGCTCAGTATGCCCAGCTTGAAGCAGCTTCTATTCGTGAAGGCGAGCTGGCGGAACTCGAGGAGGAACAGAAGCAGCTGGCTAATGCTGAAGAGATAAAGATGTGTCTTTGCGGAGTTGAGGAACTGTTCTCATCAATACCATCCTTGAGGGAAGCGGAGAAACTTCTTTCGAAGGTAGGACGTTATGTTCCCGCAGTTTCCTCTCTTTCAGATCGAGTGGAGGAGTGTCGCAGGGAACTGGATGACATCTTGGCTGATGTTGTACAGATCAATTCACGTACCGAACTTTCCCAGGAACGTCTGGAGGAAGTTGAGGAAAGGATGTCTCTTATTTACGGACTGTTGCGCAAGCACGACTGTGCCGATGAGGCAGAGTTGATAGAACTTCGTGACAGACTCTCTGACTCCTTGTATGATTCGACTAATCTTGAGGAGAAACGTGTTGAACTTGCTGATGAAATAGCCTCGGTGGAGACAGGACTGAAGGATGCAGCAGAACGTCTGCACCAGATGAGATCCGCAGCTGCGGTCCCTTTTGCAGAGTCTATGACGCAATCTGTGAGGAATCTGGAACTTCCATATGCGGTTTTTGAAACCGAGCTTCTGCCTGTACCTGTCGGACCCTTGGGGTCGGATTCAGTGCAGTTCAGATTCTCGGCAACCGGCCGCAATGCTGTGGAGGTGGCCAGATGTGCTTCAGGAGGTGAGCTTTCCAGAATAATGCTTGCGCTTAAGGCCATGAAGGCCCGTTATGCCAATATGCCGACCATGGTATTTGACGAGATCGATACAGGTGTGTCAGGCAGTGTCGCTGACAAGATGGGTTCCATGATCTGCGAGATGGGAGCCCGTATGCAGGTTTTTGCAATTACTCACCTTCCTCAGGTGGCCGCTAAAGGCAATGCCCATTATGTTGTCTCAAAAGATATCGATCCGGTGACGTCGAAAGCTGTCACCACAATAAAGAAACTCTCCCACGAGGAGAGAGTTATGGAAGTCGCCAGAATGCTGAGCGGTTCTGTTCTCACGGAAGCTGCAATAGCTAACGCCAGAGAGCTTCTTCTGTCTTAAGTTATCTGATTGTCGTAACGGACCAGCCCGGACCGTATACCACTCTTCTTACTCCGTTGTTCACGAATCCTCCGTTTTCGACCGGAACCAGTCTGAATGTACTCTGAAGCATATGCTTTTCCGAGTCATCAAGTTTCTCCGTCCATCTTGAACCGTATCTGCTGCACATGCTTATGAAGTATGATGCAATGTCGTAACCTTGGAAGGCATACTGGCTCGGTTCTGTATTGTACAGGGCCCTGTACTTGAGAAGGAAGTTCTTCACCTGCTGGCTGTCGTAGTCAATAAGGTATCCAAGACTTACATGAACATTGGTATTGTGGAGATTTTCCACTTCAATGGTCTCGAAGCTTCTGATCTTGCCTGGAGCATATATGGCTACATTCAGTTTGTTATATACAAGAATGTTCAGGTTGCGGACCACGTCATTGACGAATGCTTCGCTTTCTGAGGCTATAAGTACCCTGTTGGTACCTGTTGCTGTCATCATGTTTGTAAGCGGCTCAGTTATGTCCCTGCCCTCCAGGATATTATACGAGAAAGGAATGAAGGTCATGTCTGATGAGTCTGCCGCCTGTATCATCTGTGCTACCGCATCTGTGTTTCTTGATCCCTTTTCGCTTATTATCAGGAGGGTGTCTCCTGGAGCTGTATCTTCTCCGATCCAATTTATCAGATCCTGATACTGTGTTTTCTGAGGGGTAGGAATCTGAATGAAGTTCTCATGTGCATATGCAAGACTTTCTGCTCTTGGGTCAAGAGGCGAAATGACCAGCTTCGGTTTGTTTTCTCCGCCAAGAAGTCTTCCAAGATCTCCCGATGATACCGGACCTATGATGAGATCGCTGTTGTCGAGGTCTTCGCTGACTATAGGATGGTTGCTGTCTGAAGAATCATATACATTCAGTTCTGTACTTACCCCGCTGTCGGCAAGGTCCTTGACTGCAAGGAGGACTCCGCTGTAGAAGTCCATGTTGTTACGGCTTACATTACCGGTTGAGGCCTTCATGGGAAGTATGAGTGTTGCCTTGACCTCGTCTTTCGGCTTGAAGAACCACTCCTGATCGGTTTCTGTTTCAGGGAGTGTGACCTCGGTAGAGTCAGCTGGCTCTTTTTCTGATTCAATCTCCTCATCCGATATCTCTATATCCTGCTGTGTATCTGTCGTGCCGGATCCCACGAACTCACCCGGCTGAGGAATGATAAGTTTCTGACGCTTAGTAAGTTTCCTGCCGCTGAGGTCGTTTGCCTTCATTATGGCCTCTACTGTAACACCGTATTTTTCAGCTATGACATCCAAGTCCTCATACCATTTGACGATATGTGTCTTATGCTTCTTTTCTGGCTCAGATTTTTCAGCTGTTTCCGGTTTGATCTCCTTTTCTGTATAATCTGCCTGCTTCTGCATTTCAGAA
>JAFYUS010000017.1 GCA_017549505.1 Bacteroidales bacterium
AGAAATCTTTGAGCATAAGCCATTCGCTGTGATTGCTGATGCTCTTGCAAGAGCTGGAATCGCAACCTTGAGATATGACGATAGAGGTTTCAGCGGATATAAAGGAAATATCAACGACTGCACGACTGAAGATTTCAAGAATGATGCCCTTGCCGGTGTTGAACTTCTCAGAACACGCTTTGATAAGGTCGGTGTAATAGGACACAGCGAAGGCGGCACAATAGCATTGATGCTTGCAGCTGAACAGAAAGTTGATTTCGTAGTCTCCCTTGCTGGAATGGTTATGTCAGGTGCAGAAACTCTCGTATGGCAGAACAAAGTCGCACTACAAGAATCAGGATTGACAAATGAGCAGATTGATTCATACTGTAAAATGCTTGAAAAGGCATTTGATGTAAGGGCGCACGGAGGCAGAATGCCTGATCCTGATGACTATGATGTTCCCGAAGTGCTGATGCAGAATTATTGGGCTGTAGTAGCACAGATTCAGATGCCATATATGATACATTTACTCAGATTGGATATGCGTCCTTTGCTTGGTAATGTAACCTGCCCTGTTCTTGCTCTCAATGGAACAAAAGATATCCAAGTTGAGCATGAAAGCAATCTGTCTGCTCTTCTCAATACTCTCCCATCAAACTCAAAGAACCTGATTGAAAGCGTTGATGGAGTCAATCACCTTTTCCAGCACTGCAAGACAGGAGCAGTGACAGAATATAGGGATATTGAAGAAACGATATCACCTGCAGTGCTTGAAACAATTATCAATTGGATTTCACGCATTCAATCTTAAACCTACAAATCAGGATTTGTACTACCTATTGTCAAACAGTATGGAGGATTTTATACTCAGAGAAATAGACCGGCTGGGCGAGATGCTACTGATTATCGCTCGGAAACTTGGCCTGCAGGAGGACGTTATGCCGGATTATTCCCTGTTAGATGTCAAGGATAAATTCGATAAAGCGGTGTGCCCAATTAATCTGGATGCTTTACTTGAACAGGAGAATCCAGTCTGGTATCTTGTGGAAACTGAGAAGATTTCAGACCACGGTCTAGAGACATTTATTGAGATTCTATTTCATTCCGACCTCGACGAAGACAGGAAGGCGGCAATCCTACACGATGCTCTTGCATATCTGGACGGTAAGGGCTTTTTCTCTTTCAAGCTTCATGCTCTGAGCAACAGTTAAATTCCAATTCTTTATGGCTGTATATACATTATTCGTAGCCATCGCCTTGCTCTTACTGTACCAACCTTCAAGTTCGTCGAGATTTACTTCTTCGACTTCCTTGATTTTCTGTCCATGAGGAAGTTCCGGAATTGCTCCCGTTGAGCTCACATATACCAGTTTCTGGCATTCAGGATGCTCAAGACACATATCCACGATATTCTCTGTACCTCCTACATTTACGTCAAGGACAAGTTTACGGTAGTATGGATTCACAGTTACCATACTTGCCACATGGATACATATTGTCTCAATACCTTCCTCTACAGTGAAGAATGGCTCAAGAGATGCCTTATTGCAGAGATCACCATAAAAGATCTCCACTTCAGATGGAATATACTTTGCAGACTTATCGCCTTCAAGGACGAAGGCCCTCACCTTTTCGCCGCGCTCCAGAAGCTGTGCGCAGACATTAGAACCCAGGAAACCGGCTGCTCCGGTCACGAGATATACTTTGTTTGTCATGATCAAGAATCTTATATTTATTATGCTGATATTTCTGCAATCTTATGTCTGCTCCCTTTTGTTCAGAATATGTGCAATTATTTATCTGCTTCGTCTCCTTCTTCAGGGATTTCAATGATCTCTTCATCAACATCAAGGAATTTCTCTACGAACTTATCCTCAATCTTCTGGTAGGTACCGACTACAGCATCCTCTATTTTCTGATATGTTCCCACAACCGTGTCTTCAATCTTCTGATATGCGCCGACTACGGTCTCCTCTATCTTTGTCTTCTTTGGTTTAAGTGTTGCCATGATTACTTGTTTTAGAATGTATATGCTAATCCGAGTTTCACATTGTGCATATGCTTGCCGTCAAGGTGTCCCCAGAAGCGAAGCTGATATTCGTATCCGACCTTCAATGAGAATCTTGCGATGTCCAGGCCGACTGCAGGATTGGCGAATGTTCTGATACCCTCGTTCGTTATATCAGCAATCGCACCTCCCTTAAGACTTACAAATGGAGTTACTACTGTCTTTGTGAACGAATACTTGATATCTGCGAACACTGGAACAAAGTATGAAGCATTCCAGTTCGATTCTGGAGTATATGAATATTCCGGATCGATTACATCGTCAGCAACACTCGCTGTTGCAACCGGATTCTTTGTCAGTTCTGCTCCGAATCCAGCACCACCTCCGACGTAGAGACCGTTACCAAAGCTGAATCCATGTGATGAAGTTATACCCCACACAGACTTGTTTGCCCAAGACAGTCCGATGTCTGCACGATAGCCTCTGTTGTATCCTTCATTAACCATATAAGCCGGCTTCTGAGATTTTTCTGCGAGTCTCTGCTCCTTCTTAGCCTGACGGTCAACCGCCTGTTTCTCCTTTACAATGATAACGAGGGTGTCTGACTCGTCTCTGCTTACTCTGATGGTGTCTGCATTGTTCTGCGCAGAAAGCGCTGCGCCTGAGAATGCGATGGCGCATAAAATGGTTAAAAATCTTTTCATCTCTTTACTACACTAATTTTACAGCTGCAAAGGTATGGCAAGAGATTGAAGATAATTTTTCAGAAAAACCGACAAATTGGTCAGTTTTGCCGAAACTTAAAATCAGATAACATGTTATAGCTTAAGATTTTGGCATATCTGACCAATCAATAAGAAAAATCCGCCAACTGGATCATTCAGCTGGCGGAACCCTCATAATTTTGGTCCTGATTCCAGATGCCTGGCAGAATTGCCAGGCTTCATCTTTTAGTAAATCATTTCGCCGATTCAGCTGAGAAGCTTGCCATCGGTACCAAATGACAATGTAGGAATTGAATCAAAATCAATTCCACGCGCAGCCATACCACGAACCATCATGTCCATCATGACTGCCTCCAGAGTCCGCTCATCATTTGTCAGTTCACCTATATGTATCCCGAACCTTTCAATTCTGTAGCCCATATTATTGGTCAACCCATATATGCTGTTGGCCAGCTCATCAGCATACTTACGTGCTTCCTGTCCATCTTTACAATAGATTATCGACTCCACTCCTGTAGGAAACGAAGAATATCCTTTAAGGATCGCTCGAGTATTTGAACTCGCCTTTGCTGTAGCTCCAAACAGAAAATTCTCACCATTGAAATTCTTTGGAAAAACTGGGGTGTCATCAATTGTCTTGATTGACACGATAAAATGTCTTTTGCTCATAACTTTATTATTTAATAAACAACTTCACTGAGGGAATGGATCCCTCACCTTCAACATGAGGCAAAAGTATAGATGAGATTTCAAAAATCAAACAACGTAACATATTGTATTTCAGGAAGTTTTTCGCTATTTATCAATTAAAGTTAAAATAGATATCTATATATATTATTATATATAAATACTAGTATTAATAATGGTATTTATTTCATTTTTTCTCACCTTTGCAGTGCTCAAATATTGAGGAGAAAACCATGGAAATCACAACACTTTGATAAATTATGAAGATCATGACAACATCTGCCTTGGCAACTGCCATTATCCTTATAGGCGTCACCCTTCTGGTATTAGGTTCCATCCCTACGAAGAACACGATTGAGGGAAATACCCTTACTGTACATTTTATAATCGGTAAGAAGGTCATAGATATCACTGGCGCCAAGTTTATGCCGGTACCCGATGATGTAGACCTCAATCTGATCAGAACCAACGGAACCAGTGTCGGCAAGAAGAAATCCGGCCATTTCAAGAACACAAAGACCAAGAATAAGTACTTATTCTACCTGACAGGCAATGGAGAAAGGGTCTATTTCGAAATAGGAGACAAGAAGTATCTTATAGATAATGTCATTAAATAACGGTAGCATGCAGAAAAGTTGCTCGTTATAATTAAATTTCGTTATATTTGTGGGAAATTTCCAACTAATATAACTATTTATGCAAGAAAAAGACGGTAAATACATCTTCGGTGTAGTGAAGGTGGGCGACAAGGGACAGATCGTGATTCCTCGCGATGCACGCAAACAGTATGATATAAAGCCAGGAGATGCGCTGCTGCTTCTTGGTGATAACAGTGGAATGGCACTTGTCAAGACTCAGATTTTCGAGGGTCTTGTAGGTCAGGTCATGGAGGGGCTGACAAAATGAGAAGACATTGGATAGACAATCTCCGCTGGGTAACAGTCCTTCTTGTTCTGTTTTATCACGTGATCTATTTCTATAACAACAAGGGAGTTTTCGGAGGAATCGGAGGTTTCGGTGACGGGCCACAGTATCAGGATGTAGTCATGTACATCCTCTATCCGTGGTTCATGCCTCTGCTGTTCATCCTTGCAGGAATCAGTGCGCGATATGCGTTAGCGAAACAGTCTGCAAAGGATTGGTTCAGGACTCGTACAAGAAAGCTTCTTGTTCCTTCAACAATAGGAATATTCTTCCTGTGTGCCGTGATAGGATGGATAAACACCCTGACAGGACCAGCGGCAGAAAGCATTGCAGCACTCCCCGGTCCTATAAAATATCTTATATGGTCCGTCAGCGGCATCGGACCGTTATGGTTCATTCAGGATCTTTGGCTGCTGTCTCTTGTCCTGCTCATCGTCAGAAAGATGGACTCAAATGGCAGGTTGATGGAACTCTGTGGCAGGATAGGAACAATTCCGCTTGTATTTATGGGAGTCTTCTTCTGGATAGGACACCAGACACTCATAATGGAGATCAATCCTGCAGGAGCAAACGGACTATGGAACCTCTATAAGCCGGTGTTCTATCTGATTCCGTTCCTTATGGGCTATTTCGTTTTCTCTCATGACAGGGTTCAGGAGATAGTAGGACGCGCATGGATTCCGCTAATGGTATGTGCTCTGGTTTCAGGTGTCATCCTGACGTTGACAGGATTCGGTCAGGACAATACATTGCCAAAGTACCTGAGTTCTCCTCTGAACAATATCTACGGATGGCTCATGTGCCTGGCAATGATGGGCTGGTTCAAGACTTCATTTGACAGGACAGGAACTTTCGCGTCATATATGACACGTTCAAGCTACGGCATATACATTGTCCACTATCTGGTGATAGCTACAGTAGGTTATTTACTGAAGTTCAAGACCCAGATGTCCCCGGTGTTCATATATTTGATTCTTACAATTGCAGTATTCACTCTATCGCCGCTGATCTATGAGGTAATCAGACGAATCCCTTTCATCAGATGGTGTGTGCTGGGAGAAAAGAAATAATCATATCCTATGAAAAGACTAATTATCACAATTATAGCAAGCTTGTTCTACTTGCTGACATCTGCTCAGACGCAACTGGAGCGCTTGGATAACAGCACGGCAAGGATTGTTGTCAACGGGAAGCCGATGCTTATGATCGGAGGCGAGTTGGGCAATTCTTCTGCCTCTACGCCACAGGATGTAAAACATGCATTCGCTCATCTTCATAAAATGGGACTGAACACAGTGCTGGCTCCTGTCTCTTGGGAACTGATAGAACCTCAGGAAGGACAGTTTGACATGAGTTCACTTGATGTGATACTTACAGAAGCACGTCGTAACGATCTTAAGGTCGTATTGTTGTGGTTCGGTGCATGGAAGAACTCTATGAGCTGCTATGCACCAGAGTGGTTCAAGCGCGACACGAAGCGTTTCCCGCGCGCACATACGCGTGAAGGTAAACCCGTAGAGGAAGCATCCTCGTTAAGCAGGAATGTGTTGGAGGCTGACAAGAGGGCTTTCTGCAAGGTTATGGAACATCTGCGTGATCATGATGCCACGGAACAGACGGTCATCATGATGCAGGTGGAGAACGAGATAGGCATGATTGAAGTACCACGCGACTATTCGGCTGATGCCACACAAATGTATCAGAGCTCAGTACCTCAGCTACTGACCGACTACCTGAAGAGACATCAGAAGTCACTGCATCCTTACTTGAAAGAAAAGTTGCAGCCCAAGGCAAAAGATGGGGCCAGCTGGTCTGAGTTATTTAGTGATGACATCTATACCGAAGAGATATTCCAGACGTGGACTTATGCCACATATGTGGAGCAGATTGCCAAAGCGGGACGTGCAATTTACGACTTGCCTATGTACGTCAACGTTGCACTCGACAGCAGGGGTCGGAAACCAGGAGAGTATCCATCGGGGGGTCCCCTGGCCCATCTCATTGACCTCTGGCATTGCGGAGCTCCCTCAATCGATGTACTGGCTGTCGACATCTACGACAAGGACATCAGGTCATGGCTATCGAAATATCATCTGCACAACAATCCGCTATTTGTTCCGGAGATAAGGCTGGAAGATAAGGATGCCATGTATGCACTCTATGCTTTCGGTCATCATGATGCCATGGGATTCTGTCCGTTCAGCATCGAAGATTACCCTATCTATACAGATTTGAGGGACAATGACATGAGTGGTATGGATCTGTCGCAAGATGACCAACTGAATATTTTTTCAGCCGGCGGTTCCGTCCTATCTCCACTGGCAGCATCTTATCAGCTTTTACGTCAGGCTGAACCATTGATTATTGACCGACAAGGAACCAAGGACATGGACGCCGTACTGCTTGATAATGAACAAAGAGAAGCAGAGATCATCACTCCTGACGGCATTCGCCTCACCATCAAGCATAGTTACTCACTAGGTTGGGAACCTGGAGCCAATGATGCCGAATGGCCGGAAGCAGCATGCATCATCCTCCGTCTCGGTGAAGAAGACTATCTCGTAATAGGAAGCGGTGTTGTCATCACCTACACCGATGCCAAAGGTGGTAAGACATGGGAAAAGGGTGACGCAAGAATCGGGCTTGCCAAGTGCGAGTCGGTATACATTTCTGAAGACAATCTACACATCAAGCGTCATCTCAATGGCGACCAGACACATCAAGGACGCCATGTTCGCATCCCTGCCGGAGTGTTCGACATCCAGCACTTCAGATTGTATCGCTACTAAGTCAACAAAAGACAACAGACATAGATATGGCAAAGAAAGAAGGAATAAGAAAACTGTTTGACAATATTGCTCCTGAATACGACAGGCTGAATCATATCCTTTCCCTCAATATCGACAAGGGATGGAGGAAGAAGGCCGTCCGTGAGATTGCAGACACAGACAGACCGATGAAGGTACTTGACGTGGCTTGCGGAACGGCGGACTTTACAATCGAAATCGCCCAGAAGGTCGCCTCAGGAAGCAAAGTGACAGGAGTGGATATATCTGAAGGAATGATGGCCATAGGCAGGGAAAAGATAAAGAAAGCAGGTCTCACTGCGGAACTGTCTGTAGCAGATTGTGAAGCACTTCCCTACCCGGATGACACATTTGACCGCATATCCGTAGGATTCGGAGTGCGTAATTTCGAACATCTGGAAATCGGCCTCGGTGAAATGTTCAGGGTACTCGTCCCTGGAGGAAAACTCGTTATTCTGGAATTATCAGTTCCTTCCAACGCCTTCATACGCTGGTGCTACAAACTATATTTCCTTAAGATTCTTCCTGCCATCGGAGGCTTCATATCAGGAAACCGTAGCGCATATGAGTATCTGCCCGCATCCGTCCTGCGTTTTCCAGCTCCGGATAAGTTCATCAAGATAATGAAGTCCACAGGCTTTGCAATCGTGGAACACACTCAGATGACATTCGGAATCTGCCGTATGTATGTAGGTAAAAAGGCTGCCCTATGATAAGGCATTGGATAGAAGCCATGAGGTCCCTTCGCTCGACTAATGCTTGAGATGATTTGTATATTTTATAAGTTTATCTATATTTGTTCCCAGAAATGAGAAAGTGGTTGAAATATCTGCTTCCCCTGATGGTCGCAACTATGTTCTGGAACTGTACGGATGATCCGATATCTGCAGTTCCCGAAACATTTTCTCCACACCAAGCGATATGCGAGGCAGTATGTGACAACGTTATTTCAGCTTCTGAATCCGAGCTATGTCTTCCCCGTCAGATATCCTATACAAGTCCGTCCCGCGTACAGACGACTGTAAGAAGGACGACAGGCTGCAGCAGAGTCAATATCGAGTTTGCAAAGTCAGGCAGGATCATAAACGCCGGACTCATCTATTATATCCAGAGAAATACCATAATCATCCACTCGTCTCTTATAGAGCCGTCCCATAAGCTGCTCTATCTGGGAAGACTTATCATTTAGAAATCAGCAAGTGTCATCTGTTCACGACATTTCCCTTATATGGGGAATGCCGTCTTCGCTGCGTATGGTATATCGTATGCATAATAAATCAAACACATTACTGATAAATGATAATAATATGGAAAAGACATTCACTAGAGTACGCTCTATCAAAGACATCACTATTTTTTCGACACTCATCATCCTCGGCTGTGTGCTGGTTGCCATACCGACAGGTGCAGGAATCAACATTGCCGGCTTCTTCATGATTTTTGCAGGAATCATTCTCGCACTTCTTCTCAGAACAGGATATAAAGACGCAGAAACTGGAGAAAGGTTCATCTTGAAGGAATATTATTTCCAGCAGGCAATGAATGCCGCCATCTCCAGCGCACTGGAATCCAAGCCAGCTTCCATTGACCTGGGCGAGGCAGATAAGGGCAACGCTCTCAAGCTGGACATTTACTACAGCAAAGTATCCGGCAAAGCCTACATGCAGTTATTTGAATATATTCCATACAGATATGAGCCATGCTCAAGGATGTATGAATATGAGATAGCAAAAGTTCAGAAGCTGCTGAAGTAATATGGAGTACGTCATTCTATTGATTTCGCTGGCAGGCATTGTATTCGGCGCAGATTTTCTCGTTGCCGGATCAGTATCCATTGCAGCAGCACTGAAGAAGAACACAAGCATGGCCCTGGGAAACGTTGTCGGATCCAATATATTCAACATAGCACTGATTCTTGGTCTCTGTTCGCAGGTTACACCGCTTACATCGACCGGCATCACAATTGTCGATTATATTGTAATGACAGCAGCTGTCATAGTTCTCTATGCATTTGGAAAGAACTGCAAGATAGAAAGATACGAGGGAGTACTGCTGCTTTTAGGCTTTATCGGTTACACATGGTACCTGATCAGTAATCAAATAGCATAATCACCAATGGGAATACTACAGATCTTCACATTATTAGGAGCATTGGGAATGTTCCTGTACGGAATGAACCAGATGAGTTCCGGACTTCAGAAGGCAGCAGGAGAAAGACTGCGGGGACTGCTTTCAGCAATGACTTCCAACCCACTCAAAGGAGTATTGACCGGTCTGGGCATAACAAGTGTCATTCAATCTTCATCTGCGACAACCGTCATGGTAGTCAGCTTTGTAAACGCAGGACTTCTGACACTGGCTCAGGCTATCGGAGTCATCATGGGAGCCAACATCGGTACTACTGTGACCGCCTGGCTTGTATCCTGGCTAGGATTTAAAGCAGATATATCCATTCTGGCTGTCCCATTGATGCTTCTTGGATTCATTTTCTCTAATTCGAAGAAGAACCAGCGCCAGAGCATCGGAGAACTGATTGTCGGTTTCTGCCTCCTCTTCCTCGGACTATCCTTCATGAAGGAATCAGTTCCAGATCTCAACGAGACTCCTCAGGTACTTGAATTCGTGAAGTCATGGGCAGGTTACGGCTTCGGATCCGTGCTGATCTTTCTTGTGTTCGGTACTGTACTGACATTGGTGCTTCAGTCATCATCAGCAACAATGGCCATAACACTGATTATGTTAAGTATGGGATTCATCCCATTCGACATGGCGTGTGCAATGGTTTTAGGAGAGAACATCGGAACTACAATTACAGCTAACATAGCTGCGTCTGTCGGAAACACACAGGCAAAGAGAGCAGCGATATCACATACGATATTCAATGTATTCGGTGTAATATGGGCGCTTATATTCTTCAAGCCGTTCCTCTCTCTGGTAGGAAAGATAATCGAAGTGCTCTTCGGACTTCCGAATCCAGCGGCAGATGGTTTTGCTGTAAGCGGACAGAATACACCTGACGCTACAGCTGCATTGTATGGACTGTCAATGCTTCACACTCTTTTCAATACGATCAACACATTGATACTGGTATGGTTTACAAAATTGATAGAAAAGACAGTAATGTGGATCATCAAGACTCCGAAGAATCAGGAACAGGAAGCTTTCAGACTGAAATACATTTCTGCAGGTCCTCTTGCAACACCGGAACTAGCAACAGAGCAGGCTTTTGATGAAATCCTGCATTTCGCAGAAATATCCCGCAACGGACTGAAGTATGTAAGGCAGGCCATTCTTGAGACAGATGCTGACAAGTTTGAGGAGCTTCGAGCAAAACTTGTAAAGTACGAGGAGATTTCTGACCGTATAGAATATGAGATCGCATCATTCCTTAATTCTGTTTCAGCAGGAGACATAAGCGAGGAAACTTCAATCAGGATCAAGGCTATGTACAAGATCATCGGTGAAATGGAATCGCTTGGAGATTCAGGTGAATCAATAAGCCGTATCCTTTCGCGAAAGAACATACATAAGAAGACATTTGACCATGATGCACTGAAGAATCTTGACAGCATGGTATCTCTCGTGGATAAGGCATACGAAGCAATGATAACCAATCTTCAGGCTGCACACAAAGAGGAACTTTCTGAGATTTCGAATGCATATAATGCGGAAGACCGCATCAACAACTTGAGGAATTACCTCAGGGAGTCTGAAATAGAAGATATAGAATCAACCCGCAAGAACTACCAGACAAGTGTCTATTACATTGACATAGTGAACGAACTGGAAAAGATGGGTGACTTCATAATAAATATCTCCCAGACTCTCGAAAGAACAAGCATAAGTATCAGAAGGTAGAAACCATATCAAGCGGAAGCATTTCTTGATAATCTCATACGAATATTCTAAATTTACATTCGGAAACATGAATCCTGCGATGTAATCACAATCAGCAAGGAATGAGAATATCGGGAATGACTGAAAATTTACTTTACATAATTCTTCTTTCAGCCGGAGCCAGCTTTGTCCAAAGGACAGTCGGCTTCGGCTTCGGTATATTCATCATGACAGCACTCCCCTTCCTTATGCCTTCGTACGGAGAAGCTGTCACTCTTTCGGGAATACTTTCGCTGACATCCGCTACAGTAGTGATGATCAAGTACATAAAGTATGTCAATTGGAGACGTCTTCTTCCTGTCTTCGGAGCATTCGTAATCATGTCGACGCTAGCTATCAACCTGCTTGATAAAATAGAAGGCAGTGCAATGAGAATGATCCTTGGCATCATGCTTATCGTGATAAGCCTGTACTTCAGCTTCTTCAAGGAAAAACTCCAGAAAATCATACGTCCGACCACCGGGTGGCAGCTCGGAACAGGTTCGGTCAGCGGCATCATGGGAGGCCTGTTCGGGATGCATGGTCCTCCTGTAGTACTTTACCTTATAGCTTCCGAGCCAGACAAGGACCACTACATGGGCATGATACAGACATACGCAGTCATAACCAATATAGTGATGCTGGCAGTGCGTGCATTCAACGGGTACGTCACCCCGGTTGTCGGCACGACATATCTTTATTCTCTCGGAGGACTGGCTCTTGGAGTCATCGCCGGCAACTGGGCCTTCAGCCGCATCCCGAACAGAATATTCACTTATGTAGTATACGCTTACATAGGTATCAGCGGACTGGTAATATTCATGACAGCATAAAACCATTTATCAAGAAAATAACCACAACTATGAAAGTCATCATCCTTAACGGAAGCCCTAAAGCAAGAGGCAACACAGCTACAGCACTTCGTGAAGTCGAAAAAACGCTGAATCAGCAAGGTATCGAAACTGACTGGATCCATGTAGGAAACAAGGACATACGTGGATGCATTGCATGCAACGGATGCTGGAAGAGCGGCCTGTGCGCATTCGATGATATCGTCAACGAGATATCGGTCAAGATGCGCGACGCCGACGGTCTTCTTGTCGGATCACCTGTGTATTTCGCATCGCCTAACGGCACATTGCTGGCCCTGCTTGACAGACTTTTCTACTCTAATCTACACGTAGACTGGAGCATGAAGGTAGGAGCTTCAGTAAGCATCGCACGACGTGCCGGAACCACAACCACAATGGATGCCCTGAACAAATACTTCCTCAAGACAAACATGCCGGTCGTGCCGTCACACTACTGGAGCATAGCCCACGGCACATCTCCTGACGAAGTCATCCAGGACCTCGAAGGCATGCAGACAATGCGTCAGCTAGGTCTTAATATGGCATTCATGATAAAGTCCATCCGTCTCGGACTTGAACAGTTCGGATCTCCAAAACTTCAGGAGAAGATTACCGAGACCCACTATATCAGATAATCATGACCGGATCCGACAAACAGAAAAGATACGAAAGCCTCTACAGACAGATAGAGTCGGTCATCGAAGGAGAAGATGATGCCATTGCCAACATGGCGAATGTCTCATCACTGATCCACGAAGCCTTCGGCTTCTGGTGGACAGGATTCTATATCGTAAAGGACGGTGTACTTGTCCTGGGCCCTTTCCAGGGCCCGGTGGCATGTACACGCATCCCTTTCGGAAAGGGAGTCTGCGGCACAGCATGGGAACGTCAGGAGACCATTGTGGTTCCCGATGTCCACCTGTTCCCCGGTCATATCGCCTGCAGCAGCCTCTCGCGAAGCGAGATTGTCGTTCCGATCTTCGATGGAACGACGGTAAAGGCAGTTCTGGACATAGACAGCAAGGAACTCGCCACGTTCGACGAGACAGACAGCCATTGGCTGGAAAGGATTACAGGTCTGCTTTAAGACTAAAGTCCCCAGTATTTCAGGGTATAGGAAGCTTCGATACGGTCTTCAAGAGCATCTTCAAGATCCGAAAAGAAATCATAGCCGGTGAGTTCCTCAAGCGAATCCACACTCATCGCGCATTTCTGCATGTTTTCGTTCTTCTTGCGGTTGTACATGACGAATGCGATAGCCTGATCTCCCGAACATATTGCCTTGAAGAATGCATCAGGTACCACTACACGGGATTCTCCGATCGTTCCGTTGATATTATCCCCTACTATCGGTCCGGTAACTACAGACACGCTGCCGAACTTGTCTGCCCACGTCCTGACCTTTTCTTCAAGCGTACTCCATTGGCCGGCATTGAGAGCCTGATTCTGAGGGCAGCAGTTAGTGAAATGGAATGTATCCTCCATTGCGTCTCCGCTCCATTTGAAGTCTGCGGCAGGCGCCATATGGCCGCGGGACCATCCCGAGTTACGATAGTCCGAATCCTTAGCCTGACGTACATCCAATGTCTCATCCGGCCTGAAAGCTATGCCTTCGCGTGTATAAGGACCATCTGTCTCCTTGGCTGTAAGCTCATATTCCACCCAATTCGGGATACAGTAGTCGGGATTATATGAAACTGTAAATCCATGATAACGGATTATCGTATCAGGTGTATAGGTATAGAAATAATAGAAAAGAGCTGCCAGTCCTAGAAGCAGCATCAGTATTTTACGCAGAATCTTCATATCAGGTGCAAAGGTAATAAAAGAAAACTTATCTTTGTCATCTGATAAATCTACAAGACCATGAGAACAGCAATATACGGAGCCGGTTCGTTAGGTACGATACTCGGAGCGTTCATCAGCAAGGCTGGTGAATCAATAGAACTCATCAACAGGAACAAGGCACATGTGGCAGCGTTGCAGTCAGAAGGTGCCAGGGTTACTGGAACCATGCAGTTCACCCAGAAGGTCAATGCCTATACTCCTGACCAGATGTCCGGCCAGTACGACATCATATTCCTGATGACAAAGCAGCAGCATAACAAGGAGGTAGTCACCACGCTCAAGGAATTCCTCGCTCCTGACGGAGTCCTAGTGACCTTCCAGAACGGACTCCCTGAAATGGAGATAGCGGAAATCCTCGGAGAGGAAAGGGTTCTTGGATGTACAGTTGCATGGGGCGCTACTCTTCAGTCGCCGGGAGTATGCGAACTCACCAGCGAGCCGGATGCACTTTCATTCTCATTGGGTGCCATATCTGAAAAACGCAGCGGCCATTTCGATGAGGTAAAGAGACTTCTTGAAAAGATGGGTACTGTAGACGTTGAGGAAAATTTCATCGGTACAAGATGGAGCAAGCTCCTTATCAATGCTTCGTTCTCAGGAATGAGTGCAGTCCTCGGATGTACTTTTGGAGAGGCTGCAGGCCCTAAACAGTCAAGACGTATCGTACAGGCTCTTATAAAGGAGTGCATCGACGTATGCAAGGCAGGTGGCATCAGGATCGAACCTGTTCAGGGAAAGGACATAGTCAAACTCCTCGACTACTCCAATCCTATAAAGAAAGCCATATCCTTCTTCATCATCCCAATAGCAATCCGCAAGCACGCCAAGCTCAAGGCCAGCATGCTTCAGGACATAGAGAAAGGTAAGCTGACAGAAGTTGATGCAATCAACGGAGCAGTATCTGCATACGGACGCAAGATCGGATTCCCTACCCCGGTCAATGACCGTGTCGTCGAAATCATACACGGAATCGAAAGAGGCGAACACAAGGCATCTGTTGACAATCTATCCTTATTCGGTAATATGGCATAGTTTATGACCTGCCGTCTGGAGTTATTAATTTTTAATAATTCCAGAATATGAAAGACAAGGACACAAACAGAGACGACGGATCGATAATTTTCGGTTCATCTCAAATGAGGGAGCCGGCACCGGCCGAATTCATTCCGAAACACGGAACACCAGCAGAAACAGCATATCAGATAGTCAAGGATGAGACCTTCCCACAGACTCAGCCTAGGTTGAATCTTGCCACATTCGTCACTACATACATGGATGACTATGGCACGAGGTTAATGAATGAAGCTGTAGGCGTCAATTATATTGACGAGACAGAGTATCCTCGAGTGGCGGTAATGTGCGGCAGATGCATAAACATGGTGGCCAACATGTGGAACACACCGGAAAAGGGAGACTGGAAGACCGGAGCTCTTGGAATAGGTTCCTCGGAAGCATGCATGCTTGGCGGTGTGGCAGCATGGCTGCGATGGCGCGAGCGAAGAAAATCCGAAGGCAAGCCGTATGACAAGCCTAATCTCGTGATGAGTACGGCATATCAGGTCGTATGGGAGAAGTTCTGCCAGCTTTGGCAGATCGAGATGCGCACCGTTCCTATTACACATAAGAATCCTACGCTGGACATCAACGAAGCCATAAGCATGTGTGATGAGAACACCATCTGCGTCGTGCCGATCATGGGCGTGACATGGACAGGTATGAATGACGATGTCCAGGCGCTTGACAATGCGCTTGACAAGTTCAACAGGAAGACCGGCTATGACATCCCCATTCATGTCGATGCTGCTTCAGGCGGATTCATCATGCCGTTCCTGAATCCTGACAAGAAATGGGATTTTCGTCTTAAATGGGTACTTTCGATATCTACTTCAGGACACAAATACGGTCTCGTATATCCTGGACTTGGCTGGGTCGTATGGAAGGACAAGAAGTATCTTCCAAAAGAAATGGCATTCAGCGTAAATTACCTGGGAGCCAACATCACACAGGTCGGTCTGAACTTCTCACGTCCTGCCGCCCAGGTCCTCGGACAATACTATAACTTCATCCACCTTGGTATGGACGGCTACAGGGCCATCCATGCAAACTCAATGGATATCGCGCATTACTGCCACCACTCAATAGGCAGAATTCCATGCTTCAGAAACTATGCAGACAAGCTTGATAATCCTCTCTTCATCTGGTACCTTGATCCTGAATACGACAAGACAGCAAAGTGGACGCTCTTCGACCTGCAGGATAAGCTTATGGAAAGCGGATGGATGGTACCGGCATACACGATGCCGAAGGACATCGAGGATATGGTAGTCATGCGTATCGTCGTGCGCCAGGGAATGTCGCGCGACATGGCGGACATGCTCATAGCGGACATAAAGTCGGCTGTCGCCGAACTGGAGAAACTGGAATACCCTACTCCGAGCAGAGTAGCTGCCATCAATGCAGAAAAGCAGAAAGGAAAGGTTTATACACATTAAAGCAATCATGGACAAGAATAAAGGAACAGCGGGCAAGTCGTTCAAGCTCAGCGTTGCGACACTCGCGATCATGAACATTACGGCAGTCGTCAGTCTTCGAGGACTGCCCGCCGAAGCCGTATACGGCCCTTCGTCAGCATTCTATTATCTGTTTGCGGCCATAGTTTTCCTCATTCCTACCTCAATGGTAGCGGCCGAACTGGCCGCAATGTTTTCCGACAAGCAGGGCGGTGTATTCAGATGGGTCGGGGAAGCTTTCGGAGCAAGGACAGGATTCCTTGCGATATGGCTCCAGTGGATCGAGTCGACCATCTGGTACCCTACGGTTCTTACCTTCGGTGCAGTATCCATAGCATTCATCGGAATGAACGACGCATCAGATGCAGTACTTGCATCAAACAAGATATTCACTCTTGTGACTGTCCTTGCAATCTACTGGGTGGCTACATTCATAGCTCTTAAAGGACTGAACTGGGTCGGAAAGATCAGCAAATGGGGCGGAACGATCGGAACGATCATTCCCGCCGCCTTGCTGATCATCCTGGGAATCATATACATCGCAACCGGAGGACACAACCACATGGACATGTCCCAGGGATTCTTCCCTGACCTGACAAAGTTCGACAACCTGGTCCTCGCAAGCAGTATCTTCCTCTTCTATGCAGGTATGGAGATGATGGGTGTGCATGTCATGGATGTAAACAATCCGTCCAAGAACTTCCCGAAGGCCATCATCATAGGTTCCCTTGCCACTGTCTGCATATTCATCCTCGGTACATTTGCACTGGGATTCATCATTCCAGCCAAGGAGATCAACCTCACTCAGTCGCTTCTGATAGGTTTCGACAATTATTTCCAGTATCTGAAGATATCATGGGCCGGACCAATAATTGCCGTCGCACTGATGTTCGGAGTGCTTGCAAGCGTGCTCACATGGGTTGCTGGTCCTTCGAAAGGCATATTCACCGTAGGTAAGGCCGGCTACCTGCCACCTTTCTTTCAGAAGACCAACGGACATGGCGTACAGCGCAACATCCTGCTCGTACAGGGAGGTATCGTGACACTGCTTTCTCTCCTGTTCGTAGTCATGCCTTCAGTCCAGTCGTTCTACCAGATATTGTCGCAGCTGACTATACTTCTCTATCTGATCATGTACATGCTGATGTTTGCAGCAGCCATCTCACTCAGATACAAGATGAAGGACACACCACGTCCTTTCCGTCTGGGCAAGGGCAATGCTCTCATGTGGATTACAGGCGGAGTAGGATTCTGCGGTTCACTCCTGGCATTCGTGCTGAGTTTCATCCCTCCGGGACAGATACAGACAGGAAGCAGCACGGTCTGGTATTCGGTTCTGATCATCGGATGTATCGTGATGGTAGTGATTCCATACATAATATATGCGATGCGAAAGCCATCATGGCGGGACCCTGATGCGGAATTCGCACCGTTCCACTGGGAAACGAAAGAAAGTGACCGATAAGGTCACTTTCTTTCGTTATCTTACATCGAGAAGCGTGATGTCGAATATCAGGGTTGAGAAGGCCTTGATCGGGCCGGAAGGACGGGAACCGTAACCAAGGTTGTACGGAATGACAATCTCCCAACGCGACCCCACAGGCATTTCACGCAACGCCGTTATCCAGCCTGTGATCAGTTCATTAAGACGAAATGTCGCAGGGCGGCCCTTCTGGGTCTGGTCAAAGACCTTTCCGTTTATAAGACGTCCTGAATAATATACTGAAATGAAACTTTTAGGGGAAGGTTTAGGTCCTTTTCCCTTGACAATCTCACGGTACATTACACCGTTGAACATTACCTTTACACCCGGTTTCTGCGCATATTCCTGGAGGAATTCCTGGTTGCGCAACTTATATGCATTGTCTGGCTGTGGCATCTGAATATATTTTGTGCAAAGATAGAAAAAATGGTTATTTTTGTAATGATTAAAACTGAATGACCATGAAAAGAATCCTTTTGTCGCTGGCAGCGATTTCTCTTGGAAGCATCATGCTTTCCGCACAGACATTCTCAAATCCGGAAGAAGGCAGATACACAGTCTCGACGGGTGATGTGACCATGACCATAGATGCAGCCCGTGGCGGAAAAATCGTTTCGTTCAGATACCAGGACAAGGAAGTTCTTTCCCAGACCCGTTTCCCTAACTCATTCGGCAGCACCTTCTGGACCAGCCCTCAGTCAGACTGGAACTGGCCGCCTGTACCTGAATATGACAGATTGCCATATACTGCTGAAGCAGAAGATGAATCCCTCATCCTGACAAGTCAGAAATCAGAAAGATTCGGAATACGTATCCGCAAGGAGTTCAGCACTGATCCAAAAAGCAATGCCATCATAATCAGATATACCATCATCAACGAGTCTGACAAGGAAAGACAGGTCGCTCCATGGGAGATTTCAAGAGTACCGAACGGAGGTATCGTATTCTTCCAGGCAAAAGAGGCCGTTCCTGCAAACAACATGAAGGGCCTGCCTTTCACATTCGAGAAAGGTGCCGCATGGTATGTGATGGATCAGGCGAAGGAAAACCGCAAGATCAATGCAGACGGCAAGGGATGGCTGGCATTCTGCGACAACGGACTCATGTTCATAAAGAAATTCGAAGACATCAAGGCAGCAGAAGCAGCTCCGGCAGAGGCTGAGATCCAGATATATGCAAATCCCGGCAAGACATTCGTTGAAATCGAAGAACAGGGCGCATATACAACCATCGCACCTGGCGAAGAACTCAGCTGGACTGTAAGATGGTATCTTGTTCCTAATGATCTTCCGGAAGAGCCGTCAAAGGTTCTCCTGAAAAAAGCACTTAAAACCATTAAACTATAGAAAGATGTTCAAAGTCGGAATTATCGGCGCCGGGTGGATAGCCGAAAAGATGGCCCAAGCCCTTGACCCACTGAAAGATTACTGCGTTTACGCGATCGCTTCAAGATCGCTTGATAAAGCGGAAGAATTTGCCGGAAAGTGGAACATACCGAAGGCTTACGGAAGCTATGAGGAAATGGTCAGGGACGAGGAGATAGATCTCGTATACATCGCGACCCCGCATTCCCACCATTATCCCCACACAATGCTTGCCCTTGAGCATGGAAAGCATGTTCTTGTCGAAAAGGCGTTCACGGCCAATGCCCGCGAAGCGGAAATCCTGCTGAAGGCAGCAAAGGAAAAGGGAGTCTTCATCACAGAAGCCATATGGACACGATACATGCCGCTGTCCCACAAGGTCAGGGAAATCATGGAAAGCGGAATCATCGGAGAGCCGAGGATATTGACAGCCACATTATGTTACATGATGGAGTTCAAGGAGAGGATTGTACGCCCAGAGCTATGTGGCGGAGCCCTACTTGACCTGGGTGTCTATTCTCTCAATTTTGCCAGAATGTACTTCGGAACAGATATCGTCAAGACTGTCAGCAATGTTCATATCGGCCCTACAGGGATGGATATGCATGAATCCATTTCCCTCAGCTTCGCTGACGGAAAGATGGCGAACCTTCAGGCAGGAGCCCTCTGCCTTAACGACCGTCAGGGAATAATCAGCGGTACCGAAGGATATATACGAGTCGACAACATCAACTGCCCGGAACTCATCGAAGTCTACAGGAACTATGAACTTGTGGAAAGATATGAAAAGCCTTCTGATATGATTAACGGCTATGAGTATCAGGTATATGAGTGCCGCAGATGCATCGAAGAGGGCCTTCTTGAATCCCCGATGATGCCGCACAAAGAGACTCTCAGCATCATGAAACAGATGGACGACCTACGCAAGGAGTGGGGCGTCGTTTACCCGATGGACAAATAATTATTTAAACTTTATACTATCATGAATAATTTCGTTTACGACATCCCCACAAAGGTGTATTTTGGAAAAGACCAGTTGTCAAACCTCGGACCGGAACTCAAGAAGTTCGGTGACCGTGTTCTCCTTACATACGGAGGCGGATCCATCAAGCGCATGGGTCTGTATGACAAGGTGGTTGAAGAGATAAAGAAGGCAGGACTCGAACTTTTCGAACTCTCAGGCATCGAGCCAAACCCTAGAATCGGCTCGGTACGCAAAGGCGTCGAGATCTGCAAGACAGAAAAGATCGACGTGGTTCTCGCTGTCGGCGGCGGCTCTACCCTTGACGCAGCGAAATTCATGTGTGCAGGAGCATGTGTGGACCACGATCCTTGGGAGTTCTTCGGTGCAGATGCAAAACCTATCGACGTTGCTCTTCCTCTCGTGACAATCCTGACACTTTCAGCGACCGGTTCGGAGATGGATACTGCAGGAGTCATCAGCAACCCTGAGACTGAGGACAAGCTCGGCCGTCTGGCTGGTCCTATCCGTCCTAGAGTTTCTTTCCTCGACCCTACCCTCACCTACTCCGTGAACGCATATCAGACCGCATGCGGTTCGGCAGATATCCTTTCACACCTGATGGAGGTATACTTCGACACACAGAAGGGAATGGACATGATCGACGGTTTCATGGAAGGCATGCTCAGAACTGTGATCAAATATGCTCCTGTTGCTATTGCTGAACCAGACAACTACGAGGCCAGAGCAAATCTCATGTGGGCATCTTCGTGGGCTATCAACGGTTTCATCGCATGCGGAAGACAGTGCGACTGGAGCTGCCACCCTATGGAACACGAACTTTCGGCAACTTATGACATAACTCACGGACTCGGTCTTGCAATCCTTACTCCAAGGTGGCTTGAATACTGTCTCGACGAGACAAGACTCAGCCGTTACGTTCAGTTCGGAGTCAATGTATTCGGAATCGACTCTTCGCTCGAACCGATGGAGATAGCAAAGGAAGCCATCAAGAGACTCTCTGACTTCTTCTTCAAGGATCTCGGTCTCCAGAGTACATTTACAGAAGTCGGCATCAAGAAGGAAGACTTCGCGATGATGGCAGCAAAGGCATGCCGCGACGGCAACATCAACGGTTTCAAGACCCTTTCGGCTGCTGATGTAGAGAAGATTTACGAAATGTGTCTATAACAATGTTCAAGGACAAGGTAGCTATAGTGACCGGCGGTGCCCAAGGTATAGGAATGTGCATAGCAGACGAATTCAGGAAAGCTGGTGCACATGTCTTTGTAATTGACATACAGGAAGGTCCGCATTATGTAGGAGACATCTCCCGCAAGGAGACTCTGGAAGCATTTGCTGCGTATGTTCTTGAAAGACATGAGAAGGTGGACTTCATAATAAACAATGCCCTTCCTGTGATGAAGGGCATTGCTGATTGCTCATATGAAGAGTTCGAGTATGCGCTGAAAGTAGGCGTAACTGCTCCGTTCTATCTGGTCAAGCTGTTTTCAGACCACCTTGCAGATGGTGCATCCATCGTGAACATGTCATCCTCACGAGACCGGATGAGCCAGCCACAGACTGAAAGCTATACTGCAGCAAAAGGCGGGATCGCTGCTCTGACTCATGCGCTGGCAGTAAGCCTCGCCGGCAAGGCAAGAGTAAACTCCATATCTCCTGGCTGGATCGACACTGCATATACTGTCTATGAAGGTCCAGATGCATACCAGCAGCCGACCGGGAGGGTCGGCAATCCTATGGACATAGCGAACATGGTCATGTTCCTATGTTCGGACAAGGCCGGATTCATCACCGGCGAAAACATATGCATCGACGGCGGCATGACCCGCCAGATGATCTACCACGGAGATAACGGCTGGAGCCTTGAATAAAGAAAAAGAATGAAGGTGACTGTTTTTCTTCAGTCACCTTCATTCCTTTTAGTTCTGGAGGACGATTCCACCATTGCATGGAATCTCTATCTTTACCTTTCCGTTCTTCTTTATCTTGAGGTCCTTGAGAGAACCTGTCAGGTTCTCGTCATCAGAATAACATTTCACGACATCACCTGAAGCAAACATCGGAAGTTCAACCTCGACCTTAAGAGTCTCCTTCTGTGCATTGATACCGACAACATACCAATCATCACCATGGCGACGTGCCATTATGACATACTTGCCAGGGTAGCCGTCAATAAATTTCACCTCATCCCAAAGGGTAGGAACTTTCTTCATGAAATCAATAGCCCATGCCGGAGCATCAGTAAGATTATTAGGAGCAAGAGCAAAATGCTGGATCGGGCTCTGGAACATGACTGCAACAGCCAGAGCGAAGACATCTGATGTGCGACGCTGACTTCCGCGAGGAGCATTTCTGGCATTGTAATACTTGTTCAGTGCGCTTCCGCCAAAGTCCATACTGCCGACAGTATTACGGATAAAAGGATGGATACATGCATTGAATGCTTCATTGTCGCAGGCGCCCTGTGAGAAGTTAAGGTTCTCGCTGGCAAGAACAGCTTCGCTTGAAGCAAAGTTCGGATACATCCTTTCCCATCCGCGAGGAAGTGTACATCCATGGAATACGCAGAGGATACCATAATCATTAGCATCGGCAAGGATATCTTCATACAGTTTCATGGTCTCCTGTTTGTCTCCGCCGAAGAAGTCCACCTTGATGCCTCTGACCCCGATGCTCTTCATCCAAGCCATCTCGCGACGACGGGCTATCGTATTGTCCATGATACCTTTAGGTCCCTGAGGAGCATTGTTCCAATATCCGTTCGAGTTATACCACAAGAAAAGAGCTACGCCTTTTTCAGCTGCATAAGATGCAAGGTCAGCAATCTTATCACGACCGATCTGGGTATCCCAAAGAGCATCGACAAGGACTGTCTGGTAGCCCATTTCTGCAGTGAAGTCGATATAGCGTTTCTGCACATCATAGACTGTACTTCCATCCATTCCGATGATCCAGCTCCATGAACCTGCACCGTAAACATATTCTTTGGATGCTTCATAGAGAGGTTCGACTACGTCAAACGGAACTGTAGTCTCCATGATCGGTGCGAGAGTCGCACCGAGAGTGATTGTACGCCATGGAGTATATCCCGGAAGTGGAATTCCTGCAAAAGCGGAACCATTGCCGTTGTTCTCCCCTTCCTGCGGGAATCCTATCGAATAAAGTCCATCCTCATGGCCTATAAGTCGGCTGGCGCAATACGCGCTGCTGACACCTGTCTCAGAGATAAGGATCCAACCCTTGTCTTCATTCCTGAAGAGACAAGGGAATGTATAGCCTTGTCCCCATCCGTTCTTTCCGACCGGATCGTCCAATGTATAACCCGTTTCATAACTAGGATATGTACCTGCGAATCCACCGCCCGGCTTTACTTGAGGGCAGAGGAAGGAGGTGCTTCCCTTAGAAAGCTGGAAACCTGTAGCCTCACTGTATACAACTGCTGAACGTGTATCTCTTTTCGGATAAACCTTGTATCTGAATGCAACGTCTCGGTCAGACACGCGGAAGATCACATCAAAGGCAGGCTTATCTTCCTTTGCGAAAGTAAACACAGCTTCAGTAGCCTTATAGTTTACCTTGCTCTGCTTGATGGTTCTTACGCTGTATTCTTCTTCAATGAGTTTCGGAGCATCTTTTTCAGGTAACAATGTCATGTCTGCGACATATTCTCCCAAACTTGTGTTGAGTCCAAGAGGTGAAGGAAGGATAAACTCTTCGCCATCATAGCTTACGCTGTATGTCGGCTTGCCGTCATTGTCATTGACAGTCACCATTATCTTGCCGTCTGGGCTGGTGAAAGATCTCTCTTCTGCGAAAGCGTGTAATACGGCAAAGATACATGCCGCTGTACATAATAATCTTTTCATATATCCTAGTGTTTGTTTTATTTCCAATCGTCAGTTCTGAACGGTGAAGCAAGGAGGCCTTCCTTGTTGATCAGATTAGAATCATCAGGATTGTCTGCCCATGCATATCGGACTGCCACAGGAGCTGGTACATCCTTGCTGCTGACAACGACAGTATTGCCTTTGATGACTGCATCTGCCCATACGAACTTGCGGTCTTCTCCGGCGATGGCGAAGTGCTTCAGCACCTTGCCATCCTTTATAGCCAGACCTTTTCCTGTCTCAGTAAAGGTGATGATGATCTTGTTTCCTTCGATCTTCATATCTTTATAGACAGGGCCTGAGCATGTCAGCTTTTCACCATATACGACCTTACGGGCACCCAGGAAAAGACGCTGCGCTACTGTCTTCTTGTTCAGAGGGTGTATGTCATTCCATTCTCCTACATCATAATTCACAGCAAGTGCAGTATTAGGGATAGTCTTGAATGCATTAAGCTGTGCTTCTCGGATTCTTGCCCATCCGCTGTCTGTAGGATTCGGATACTTCTGCATGAAGTTAGGGAGCTGAACAAGAAGGAAAGGCATATCAGGCATCTCCCACAATTCACGCCAGTTCTCTATAAGAGCAGACATCAAGGCTCCATATTCATGTGATCTTCCTGCATTGCTTTCTCCCTGATACCATATTGTACCGCAGACCTTGTAGTTACGGATCGGCCAGATCATACCGTTATAAAGTCCTGAGCCTACGTTTTTACGGTTTTTCAGTCGGTCAGCATACTGAAATGCTTCAGACATATCAGTTCCGACCTTGTATTTCCATGTTCCGGTAAGGTCGATCACTGCAGCATCACCGATGACCTTGTACGGTTTATCTTTAACGAACTCTCCATTTCCACCTGGGGCATTGAGCCTGACTGCAATGGTATTCTTTCCTTCTCTCAGGACACCTGCAGGAATATGATATCTGCGCGGAGGGTATTCATATCCGGTAGATCCTACAAATACTCCGTTTACAAACACCTGGTCATTATGAACCAGCGTGCCCATGCTCAGACGTGCATGCCTGCCCGCCATCTCTGCAGGAACTTCAAAATCCTTTCTCATCCACACGGTTCCACGTACATCAAGACCGTTTTCTCTCCATGTTCCCGGCATCTGCATGGTCGCCCAATCCGAATCATCGAAATCAGCCTTGTTCCAGACACCTTCACCCTTGTCTGAGTTAGCTTCATTGAATGCAGCGAGAGCTTCCTTGTCAAGAATCAGACGAGGGAACTCCTTCAGATGTTCCTGACTGATCCAGCTTTCGATTTCCGATCCGCCAAGGCTTGACACAAGCATTCCCTGAGGTACACCTGTCTTAGCATACGCTTCCTGTGCATAGAAATATGCCAGGGCTGTCCAGCTCATTATCTCGGATGCAGTACCAGAAATCCATCTGACATTACCTGCAATTTCCTCCTTAAGTTCTTCCTTGGAATCCTGAGTAGGTACTTTATAATGACGGATCTTATTGTTATCGGCTACATTGATTTCAGGAAACATCTCGGTCAGACGCTGAATCGGAGTTTCCTGATTGGACTGTCCGGAACAGAGCCATACATCACCTACAAGGACATCCCTGATAGAAATCTCATTCACCTCCATAAGATATGGACCGCCTGCCGGCTGCGGAGGCAGGGTCACGGTCCACCGGCCGTCAGAGCCGGTCTGTGACTCATAGTATGCGCCATTGAACCTGACTGTTATCCAAGTGCCGGGATCTGCCCAGCCCCAAATGTCAAGCTCGACATCACGCTGAAGGACCATCTTGTCGCTGATAAGTTTCGGAAGAGTAACTTTGCCTGGTGTCTGTGCATGCATAAGCGCAGACATGAAGAGCAGGGAAAGTGTCAGAAAGAATGTCTTTTTCATAAAATTGACAATATTGTTTACTTTCAGCAAACCTTAGATTTGCAGCGTAGTTTTCTGCACCAAGGTCTGTATGACAAAAGTAGTAAATTTATGCCGATAAAGAAAGTTTAATAAAGGACAATGGAACCGGGCGGTTCTCAATGTCAGCAAATGGGTAAGACCCGATTATATTTTTTTGCCCCGCCCGGTCCGTTGATCTGAGGACCTGAATAAGAATATCGCCTTAGAGTCAATAAGGTTTGTAGGTGACAGATCGACGGCCCACTGTCCAGATAAAAGCAATG
>JAFYUS010000018.1 GCA_017549505.1 Bacteroidales bacterium
CACCGTCGGCACCCATATCGAATGTAACAGTACCAGTCTCATTACCATCAGCATCAGTACCTGTAGCAGTGAATGTAAACTTGTCATCCTTCATAGAGTTGATAGAAGCCTTTACTGGATCCCATGTGCCATACTGCTCAACAAGACCCTTCGCAGTAATCTTGCCATCCTTTCCACCGACAGTCTTACCATCTCTGAACTTGTATGTACCTGCGAGAGAAGTTGGAATTTCAACCTCCTCACTTGGACGCTCAGGGATTGTAGGAGTATACTTAGCCTCGGTAGTCTTTGACTCCTCAGGAACGCTATCGAACTTCTGAACATCGAAGAAGATGTCACGTGGGTTGTAGTAGATCTTATCGAGTTCATAGCTTCTTGCTGAATCCCAGTTATCCTTACCCTTAACTGTTGCATGGAATGTCAGATCCATACCGTCCTTAGCAGTCTCGCCTGCCTTGAAGCAGCCAGGGAAGTATCTTGTGTTAGTTTCTGCCTTTGAATCCTTATATCCAGGAACAAATACAGATGCTGTTTCAGCCTTCTCATAAATCTTGAGAACAGTCTGCTTTCCTTCTGCATCTGTGAATGTCACTGTGTTTGGAGTTACTGTATAGTCACGAACCCAAGTGCTTGTACCGATAGGAATCTGACGATAGAAACTGTTCACATCCTTAGCTCCATCAGCGATACGGTATGAACCATCCTCCTTCTTATTATCGTGGAACCAGCAATCCCAGTTCTTACCGTTTGCACCAGCCCAGTTCACGCAAGTACCTGTACTCTGTGTACCATCTGCATTAAACTCCTTAAGAGTAAATTCAAAATAGTTGTCGAGTTCAGCTGCGATACCGTGGCCAGAAGTCTGGTCAAACCACCATGTCTTTGTATACACATCAACCCAGCCTGCACTTCCCCACTCTGGGCCTGTACCACCATATACCCAGATCTGTCTCATCTTATATGCACCAACGAGGGTCTCTACTCTTTCAGGTTCTGAAGAGGCAGCTGCCTGAGCGATAGTGAAGCCGAGTTCGATCTTACCTGAAGTGATCTTCACGTCAGCTGTTCTTGGTTCGCCTTCGTTAGCTGCAACTTCGAAAGTGAGGGTCTTCTCCTCTACAGCCTTGGTCTCAACGTAAGTTACCCAATCAGCACCTGTCTCAACTTCGAAAGCAGCGTTGGTTGCAACCTTGAACTCAACCTTACCGCCCTTTCCGTCTACAGCATACTCTTCCTCGTTTCCTTCAACTGTCGCGAATACGCCTGAAACGAATCTTACAGCCTGTGAAACAGTTGTACCATCTTCTGCTACAGCGAAGATACCGATCTTACCGGCAACTTCCTTCTCAGTTGCTTCAATCTGGCTGATTGTAACCTTTCCTGCAAGAGCAGCCTCTTCAACAAGCTCGATTGCAAAGCCGCTTCCTTCGCTCAAAAGGAATACTACAACGTCACCTTCAACACCCTCGATAGTATAAGGGATGACAAGGTCAGAACCATACTGGAGAGTCTTTACATCAAACTCGCCGAGAACCACCTTCATTGGGCTTCCGAGCGGAATTGGAATCTCGCTTCCGTCAGCCATTGTGATTACCAGGTTTCCGTCTACTGTTTCAATGCTCTTGATACCTACAGCTACAGCTGGTCCTACCTCTTCCCAAGTCTCTCCATCGTAAGTCACATACCATGTGTTGTTCTCGATCTTGAGCTCAGGGGTTGCACCAACAGTCACGAGAGGAATCTTGTTGCCTTCGCCGTCAAGAACCCACTCGCCGTCAACAGTCCAGTAGTAAGCACCGTCTTCAGCCTGCTTTGTACCAAGTACAGGAGAATGTCCATCCTTACCGTCAGCACCATTGGTACCGTTTGTACCATCAGTACCGTCAGCACCGTTTGCTCCATCTTTACCGTCTTCTCCGTCAGCACCATCCTTACCATGATAGAGGTCTACAACACCGCTTTCCTTGAACACGATGCGGTAACCAACTTCTACGCCGTCTTCCTTAAGAGGAGATACGCTTACAACGTAGTCACCCTTCTGCATCGCATTTACCACTGCAACGAGTGATGTAATGTTTGTGTTCATCTCTGAACAGAGGGTCTCGAGGGTCTTGACTCTTGAGTCAAGATCCTCAATCGACTCTCTCAATTCTGCATCGTCGTAGCAGGCTACTGATGCCAAGCCTAAGATAACAAGGCTTAAAATTGATAAAAATCTTTTCATTTTAGATGTGTTAGTTATGTATTAGTTGTGTTTATTGCTTTTTCTCAAGGCAGAGGACCCAGTCACGTGCCCATACATAGTGGCGCGCAAATCCGTTTGAAGTAGTGCTGTATCCCTCTACTCGTGCCTCGGTATAGCCCATGTCGTAATGCATACCGAATCCGCCTTCAGGAACCTTTGCAGTTGCCTCCGCTGTGCTCAGGCCATGGTATTTGTGTGAGCCAGGAATCAGATAATCCACGACATACTCTTTACCACGTGTAGTGAATGTGATGGTTCTCGCCGCTCTATCCCAAACGTATGTGGTTGTATTGTCATGAGCAATGATTCCATAGAGTTCGATTCCGTTGTACTCCTTGTTTCCGTTCATGTTGTCATACAGCTGGTATTCCCATGTACCGTCGCCACCATCGTCGAATGTCACTGTACCTACTTCATTCTGCTTCTCGTCTGTACCGGTTGCAGTGAATGTATACACGTCATTCTTCATCTTGTTGATGTGCTCTGCTGCAGGCTGCCATGTAGCATACTGAACAGTAAGGCCCTTACCTGTGATTGCACCGTCCTTACCGCCGTAAGTCACGTCCGAGTTGTACTTGTATGTACCTGCGATAGACTCCGGATATGGGCTGGCAGGCTCATAAGGCTTCTCATAAGTCTTTGCCTCAGCCGGAATCTCGTCAACTCTGTCTACATCGATGAAGAAGTCACGAGGTCTGTCGTATACCTTATCGATTTCATTGTAGATTGTGTTCCAGTTGTCCTTACCTGCAGTGATCTTTGCGTGGAATGTAAGGTCGTCACCCTCATTTCTAGGGAACTCACGGGTATTGGCAGCAGCATTGCTGTCATTATATCCCGGAGTGAAAGTATACTTAGGCTCGTATACCTCAACTACAGTGACTTTACCATAAGCATCAGTGAATGTAACTGTATTAGGAGTAACTGTAAGGTCACGGACCCATGTGCTCTCTCCGATAGGGATGTGGCGGTAAAGCGGGTTACCGTCAGTAGGATCTCCACCGTTGATGCTTGAGTTGTGGAAGTAGCAGCTCCAGTTCTTTCCGTTCACACCGGCCCAGTTGATGCACTTACCTGTAAGCTTGTTTCCACCGTCGAGGAGGTCTGTAAGAGTGAATTCAAGATAGTTGTCAAGTTCAGCAGTGATATCATGACCGCTTGCCTGATCGAACCACCATGGCTTGTTGTAGATGTCAACCCAGCCTGCTCCGCCGTACTCTGCACCTGTACCGCCATATACCCACATTGTCTTTATCTTGAAGAAGCCAAGGAGGCTGTCCTCGATAAGTGTGACATCATAGTAAGTATAGTCGATCGATGTGGTCTTGCCTGGAGCGAAAACGAGGTCTTCCTTGAGGGTAACCTGCTTTTCAGCACCGTTGACAGTAATCTTGAGTCCGTCCTTGGCAGAAGCGGTGAAAGGCTTCACAACGAGGTAGAACTTCTCGCTCTGACCGTTTTCGATAGAGGTAGGGTTCTTCACCGTGAGGGCTGCAGTATTGCTTGAAGCGCCTTCCACAGGAGTAATGGTACCATTGATGAAATCGATGGTGAATGCTCCTACGATAGCCTCGCCTGCAGTCACCTTTACCTCAGAGATCTCTACAGCCTCAGGCATGCAGCTGGCGATGTTGAGCTCGATGATAGAAGAAAGATGTGCAAGCTCTGCTCTTGGAGTCCTGCCTTCCTCTATACCCATTGCAGTACCGTAAAGAGGCATGGCATCTCCAGAGATGTGACCCTTGTCGCCATAACCGTTCTGTATCTGAGACTTGGTCGCTTTCGAACCGATAGTCACAGCTGCCTTGTTGTTGACAATAGTGAGTTCCTCATTGTAAGGGTAGAAGAGATACCAGTCATAGGTATAACCGGTCTTGAGGTCCTTTCCAAGCTTACCGAGGAATTCATTCTGTCCCTCTGACTTAGGGTTGTAGAAAACCACGCCGTCAGAAACCAGTCCTGCTTCTCCTGATATTCCGTGGAAGACATTGATCAGGTCTCCCGCAGACCATACAAGTGTACCTTCCTCAGAAACTTCCGACTTTGTCTGTGCAATTGACGCATAGACAGAGAAGTCTGTAACTGCAGGAATCACCACTGTAGGCCTGTCCCCGCCATCGGTATCTCCTTTCGATGGCTCCGGCTCCCAGTCAGGATAAGCACAGTTGGTAAATGCGAACGCTGACATTGCCAGCGCCATGCAAAGAATTGTGATTCTTCTCATATTGTTTATAATTTTAATGTTGTATTATCTACATTATATCCTTCCACCATGATCGCTCCGGTCGAAGGTGAGTGTACCTCGAGAGTTCTCTTCTCGCCTGGAAGAAGGTGGAAATATCCGTCGCTGAAGAAAGCAGGAAGGATGATTTCGCCAGTCTTCTCATCACAAAGATTGAACTTGAGGTTGAATGCTATATTTCCTGTTGTATTTGTAATCTCGTAACGCAACACTCCGTCCTGGGACGAAACCTTACGCGCCTTTATCTGAGCTTTGCCGACACTATTCAATGCCTTGAAGTCTTCAGTACCCTCTCCGCGCATCATATAGTCATTGATTGTAACGACCTTACCTTTCCTGTCGGAAAGAACAAGGCGCACAATGAAGTTTCCGTTGATGCCCTCGAGTTCAGCCTTGAAAAGATCCTTCCTCGAGTTGGCAGGTACATCGATTTCCTTGACAGTCTTCGCAGAAATCTTCTTTCCTGCAAGGTCGTAGCATGTAAGGCTGACCTTCATGCCGTCAAGAGCTGACGTCGTGGTATTGAGCACGACGACATCATGGTCATCGAGATTCATCTGCACATGCACAGGCTCGCATGCTTTGCGCGAGCCGAAATATGAACCGAAGGTCTCATAGTCCCATGAATATGTCTGCCACTCGACGCTCGGCCAAGCCGGATGGCTCATCCAGAGAAGAACTCCGGAAGCGTCACCCCAGAGGCGGCTGTTCCATGACTCGAACATCGCTCTGTAGCTGTCGTAGTTTATAAGCTGTACCTTTCTGCAGAAATCATCGAGGCTTTCAGCCTTTCCGTAAAGTCTGTCAACAGCATTTACATATTCATCAAGACCATTGAGAAGGTCATGGTAGTGCCATGTATCTGAAATCGGCCACTGGTCTGCCTCAGGCATCATCTTCCTCATCGATGCGGCTGTAGGTACAGATGGCGAGCCAAGCTCGGTGTTGAATCCGTGTGCATCGTAGCTGTAGTACACTCCTGCATCCTTGTAATAATGCCAAGGACCGCTCCAACGGAGGTTGCATCGGCGTGAGTTAGGATGATAACGACGTGTGATATCCTCTTCCTGGATCATCGCAGAGAGTCTTCTCTCAAGAGTCTCTGTCGCATATCCCTCGTTTCTCGGGCACCATATCGCGATGGACGGATGGTGGCGGAACCTGCGTACCACATCGATAGCGTTACGCATGAACAGGTCCTCGTCCAGCGGGTTGAGGTTGAATCCTTCCGTAGAAAGCCAGAAGTCATTCCATACCATCATTCCATACTCGTCGCAAAGCTCATAGAGAGTCTCTGATGTGCTGGCTCCTGTCCAGTTACGGATCATATTGAAACCAGCCTCCTTGTGGAGGATGAGGTACGGCTCAAGATGTTCTCTTGAAACGTTCTTCATCATGTCGTCCATTCCCCAGTTTCCGCCGCGGCAGAAGATTCTTACTCCATTTACCTTTATTACAAGATACGGACTCATTCCGTCGTTAGGAATCCTGTTCAGGTCTTCGACCTTGATTCCTTCTGCAAGAGAAGGAATGTGGAGACCGCCAAGAGTATCACGGAGCATCCTGTGGTCGAGAATCTCACCAAGATGATTATCTGCAAGAGGGTTATGCTCTATTCTGAGTCCCTTTGCCGAAGGTGCATCTACAGTAAGCTCATATGAGAGTTCCCTTACACCGAAACGTGTCTTCTGAACGTCTGAAACTTCAGACTCTTCAAGACATCTGAGTTCCAGTTCATACAGATTAGGATCACCGTATCCGTTCGGCATCCAGAGCTTAGGATTCTTCATCCTGAGCTGAGGCATGTCTGCTGCTGAAATTCTGACAGCGATTTCAGAATCTGACGGTATGTTCACTTCCTTCGTGAAAGCGATGTCTCCGATCTTTCCTTCGAGAATCACATCTCTTTCCGATGAAGAACTGTTCTTGAGCGATGTAAGGACTGTCAGATCGGCGTATGATACATCAGGAAGTGGAAGATCTGTGATGACCTGTGTGTCTCCCAATGAGATGCCGCCGGTAGCTATCAGCTGCACATCCTGCCATATGCCTATGTTCCTGTCCCTTACTCCAGGCATCCAGTCCCATCCTTCAGAGCAGAAGAATGTAGGACCGTCAAGACAGAGGGCTCCTCCGTTCTTTCCGCCCCCTGAGCGAGTAGACTGCTCGTGAGGAATTCCCGGGTTTGCAGGAGGGAAGATATGGACAGCAAGAGTGTTCTCAGCCTTTGCAAGGTCGGTAATATCGAACCTTCCGCGGATGAATGCACCTGCGATGTTTCCTATCTTCTGTCCGTTGAACCAGATGTCAGCCTTGTAATTGATACCGTTGAAAAGAAGTTCAAGCGTCTCTTTCGAGAGCATGTCTTCAGACAGTTCAAATGAGCATCTATACCACCAGTCCTTTCTGCAGAGGTCCTCAGGGATGGCCAGGTTGTTCAGACCGTAATAAGGGTCCGGATACACACCCTGGTCCACAAGAGTCCTGAGTACTGTTCCAGGTACTGTCGCGTTGTACCAGTCATCAGTCATTACCTTGTCTCCCTCGCAGAGTTCCCAGCCGGAAGTTATCTCCCAAGCGTTGCCGCTGACAGGACGCAGAACTGTCTGCACCGGAGTCTTGGCCACGCGCTCAGGGAACTGTACCGGTACCGATGATACCGGCAGAGTCTCCTTCGGCTGTGGAGAAGGAAGTCCGAAATTAGTGGACAGCATCTGCTGATGCGGAGCCTGTGCACTGACTGAAGCAGAGCACAGAACAGCAATCATAAGAGAGACAAAGTGATTTCTGAATGTCATGATTTACTTTATTACAAATACTTTTTCTTCCCACTTGTTCAGACCGAGTTCCTCAAACTTGAGAGTTCCCTCAGCCTTCATTGTACCAGCCTTGACGATCTTTACAGCCTCCGGATCCAGAACTGAAACCTTTACCTTTCCGTTCTTTCCGATCTCTACGCTGATTTCGTCAAGTACTTCCTCGTTGCCGTTGTATACATATACGAATGTCTGCTTACCGCAACGTACTGCATAAGCCTCGGCCTTGTCGTTCTTTGTTGTCTGGAACTTCTCGAACTGACCCTTTCCGGCCTTGAGCATAAGGTCGCTTACAAGGCGTGCGTTCTTCATGTAAGGGATGGTCTTGTGCTCGTCGAACCACTCCCACCACCATGTCATAGGGGTAAGTGATGTCTGGCTGAAGAGACCGTACCAGAATGCTCTGCGGAAGTCCATCTCCATACCGTCAGCGAAGTCGTCGAAGTTCTTTGACCAGTCCCACTCATAACCTACCTCACCTACGATGTAAGGCTTGTTATGCTTTGCAGAGTAAGCATCGATAGTCTCAGGAACCACGTGAGTGGCATTGTAGATATGCTTCTGATTGATATCGAGGTTTGCAAGATCGTTGAGACCGTTGAGGTCACGGTGTGAGATCGAAGTTGTCCTGATGTGCTGGAACGGATCGAGTCCTGCGAGATATGTACTCATCTCATCATGCCAAGCCACGATTTCCTCTGCCGGAATCACACCTGCAGGATCGTTGTGCTGTACATTGTCGATCTCGTTGAAGAATTCCCACATACCGACAGCAGGGCTGTAACCCCATCTTGCCACGATGTAACGGAGGTAATTGCGGTAACGTGTCTTCGCGCAAGGGCAGTTGAAAAACTCACGATGAGGCTTTACATTACCCTGACCCATGCAGAGCATGATCTTGATGTCAAGATCCTCGCAGAGGCCAAGGACATGGTCGAGACGAGCGCATGCGCTCTCGTTCATGTACTCTGTAGTCTCAGTATAGCGGTGATTGTTGAAACCGTCCTGTCTGTCGATAGGGAAATTCCAGTCGCAGATCCACATACGTGTGAAGTTACCGCCGTTCTTTGCGAAATCAGGAAGCATAGCATCGAAGTTGAATCTGTCGTGCTGCTCGTGAAGGTCGCTGAAGAACTTGGAGTCATCCTCTGTACGTGATTCCCAGCAGAGATTGATACCTACTCCTCTGAAAGGCTTTCCGTTATCGTAAACGAGAGTCCAGTTGTCGCGCACATGGAGAATACCCTGAAGTCTGCTCCTGCGTGACTTGAATGTTGCAGGTGCTGACTCTGATGCTACCTTACCGTCCTCGCTGTAACGGAAGAAATAAGTATATTTTCCTTTTTCCTGTGGAGTGAATCTTGCTTCCCACACACTGGCTGCGCAGTCTCCTGACTTATAGAAGCATGGGAGAACAAGTTCTTTGCCTGAAGGTGCTGTAAGCACCATGTCGAGGGCAGCCTCCTCCTGGAGATATGGGTTCTCCCATTCTCCAGCGAGGGCAACCTCGAAGAATATTGCATCATACTGCTTCACCTTTGATGCAGACGGAGTCACAGAAGTGATCTGTGCATTCATACCTGCTGCGATAAGAAGCGCAAATGCTGCTGAAATAATTTTCTTCATTGATTAAAGTTTTAATGCGTCTACGTCTACAAGTACTGTTACCTCTGCAGCCGCCTCCGAGAGTTCATACTTTGAAGGGTTGGCAAGAGCGATGCAGAGAACGAGTTTCTTTCCTGCCTTTGCCTTGAGGGCGGCCTTGTTGAGGCTGAGGTTGAAACGGGTCTGGTTTGTACCGGCCTCTACCTTCACGTTTGAAGGAAGTGTATAGAGGTCTGACGACATCACTTCTGCAGCAAGCGCAGTTGCCTGGGCAGCAGTCGTCTCGTTATTTACCACTACATCTACAGTGAAGGCTTCACCAGCCTGCTTTCCCGAACGGAGAACACCGAGGAATACCTCCACAGTCTCGTCTTCGATGGAGAAGTTGTATGTGTACTCACCATCTCCTGATGGAACATTGTAGATATTGGTGATACCACCGTCAGCCATTGACTGCGGAATATAGACCTTCTCTACTCCGTACAGCTTGTCACCATCGCCCTCCGCGCATGAAGCAAGCGCGAAGAGGCAGATGACAGACATTATTGTATATAAAATCTTTCTCATATCAATCTATTAATAATTCGGATTCTGCTCCAATGTGTTGTTTGAGTTCTCGATCTCTGAGCGGAGGAACGGGAGATAGTAGTTTCTCTCGTGGAACGTACGTGTAGCGACTTCCTTCACCTCATAGCTCCATCCTGTTTCTGTCTTTGTGACAGCTACACCAAGAACAGGCTTGTTAAGTACGTCCATGGCATCCTTCCAACGGAGAAGGTCCCAGTAACGGTGATCCTCAAAGGCAAGCTCGACACGTCTCTCATGCTTTACAGCTTCGCGGAAAGATTCCTTGTCGTTGGCAAATACCTTTGGAAGCTTGGAACTTGCACGGTCTCTCACCTGCTGGAGAGCCTGACGTGCCGTCAGATTATAACCAGTCGGAGCTGCATCAGGACCATAGGCCTCGTTCATTGCCTCCGCATAGTTGAGAAGTACTTCTGCCCATCTGTAAGCGATCCAGTTATGCTGTGCCACCTGACCCTGTACGAGATCAAGGTTGTCAGTAAGGAACTTCTTCAGGTAGTATCCTGTCTTGCTGGCATTTGTATTAGCCATATCATCGGTTGCACCGGCAGACTGGTCGATAGTACGTCCGTTCCATGTGCTTCCGTTGGTTACGACTGAAGCAGCAAGACGTGGGTCACGGTTTGCGTATGGGTTTGTAGGGTCTGGAGTTCCGATATACTCGTACGCAGCAACAAGGTTATGGGTAGGAGTTGCACCGCTCTTACCGCCCTGTGTAGCGATAGGATAGTTGCTCTTCTCCATGTTGTTTGACTGTGCCCTGCGTACGCAGTAGATGGTCTCCGGACTTGTAAGAGGGTTGCCTCCGATAAAGTAAGATCCATAGCTAGGATCAAGAGAGTAACCCAATTCTGTATTGCTGATAAGCTCGTTTGCTGCTGCCGCTGCTGCTTCCCACTTCTTCACGTCGTTTGTAGGATTGTGGAGAGGAGATGCTGCATAAAGGAGGGTACGAGCCTTGATCGCAAGGGCTACGCCGAGAGTGAAACGACCCTCACGGTCCTTGAAATCATTCCAGTTCAAAGCGAGTTCTGACTTATATGTGTCAATCTCGTTCACTACGTAAGCCACAACATCCTCATATGAAGAACGTACCACCATCGTACCATCGTCAACATGTGACTCGATGATAGGAACACCTCCGTACATCTTTGCAAGCTCAGAATAGTAGTATGCTCTGGCAACATGTGCCTCAGCCTTGAACCATGCGAGGGACTGGAGGTCACGCTCGTAGTTCACCTTGTCGGTAACGAGGTTACGGTTCTGTGCGAGCATTTCCTCACCCTTTCCGTCACCGACGTAGTCGAGGAAGAAGTTAGCAGCACGGATACCTTCATAATAGTTCCTGTAGTATGTGAAGAGAGGATTTACATTCTCGTTCAGCATACCTTTGTTGAAATAGATTACAGTGGACTGGGCAGATGTCTGCTGAGCCTCATCTGATGCGGTAGCGAAGATGTTGCTGTCGATCATTCCGAAGCCGTATCCGATAGGAGTATAGACTGCCCTTCCGAAGCCCCAGATGGCGCTGTAGTTTGTGGCAATCGTCTCGCCGGTCGAGTTTCGGTCAATGCTTGTATCGAGGAAACCGCTGCAGGCAGATGATACCAATGCAATCGCAATAGCTGATAATATTGTTCTTATTTTCATAATCTGCATTCTTTAGAAGGTAATCGATACGCCTACGTTGTAGGATTTGACTGTAGGATAACCGCTGATCTTCTCTGGATCCATTTTGTAGTTCTTGAGGAGACCGCTGAATGTGAGGAGGTTCTGAGCGCTCAGATATACTCTGAGGTTGTCAACACCTGCCTGCTGGAGCTTGAGTGCATCGAAGTTGTAGCCGAGCTCGAGGTTGCGAAGCTTGAGGTAATCTGCATTCTTCACCCACATTGAGCTTGTCTGGTAGTTATTCTCGTTGCTCTGGGTAGTAAGACGCGGATATCTTGCTGTTGCGCGGGTATCGATACCCTGTGCAGGATAGTATGCCCATGCACCCTTTGCAATCTCGTAAGCGTTACCGTTGTTTACGAATGCCATCACCTGGTTCTTGTTGTCGAGGATATTCACAGACATTCCGGCTACGCCCTGGAAGAGTACTTCGAGATCAAAACCCTTGTAGGCGATCTTGCCGCCGAAGCTGAAGTACCACTCCGGATATGGTGACTTGCCAATGGCAGTCACGTCATTCTGGTCAACTACACCATTCTTGTCGAGGTCCTTGTACTTTACATCTCCAGGCTGTACCGCACCGAAAGCAGGAGTAGGGATACCTACCTTGAGGTTACCGGCGTTATCAAAGTCGCTGATATCATAGAATCTCTCAGCCTCAAGACCGATGAATGTACCATATGGACGACCTGTCTTCGCGCTGAATGCATTTGCAGGAGCCACCTCATTCATATAGTCGATGGTATTCTTTGTATAAGAAACCATACCGTTGAGTCTGTAAGAGAAGTCACCGCTCTTTCCTGTATATGAAGCGTTTGCCTCGAATCCCCTGTTTGTCATCTCGCCTACGTTAGAGAACACATACTGCTTTCCGTAGTATCCCATACGGCTGTTGTCGAGAGTAAGGATGTTGCTCCTCTTGTCCATATAAGCGTCTACCGAGAGGTTGAGACTCTTGAAGAGTGTAGCATCAATACCTACGTTGTATTTCATGCTCAGCTCAGGAACCACATTCGGATTGCTGATGAACATAGGAACGAGGGATCCGTTGTCAGCACCACCGTTTGTTCCGATATAGAAGGCTCCGATGTAACTGCTTGTATAGTAATCCTTGAAGAGGTAACGTCCGTTTGTAGAGAAGTTTGTAAGAACTGAAGTAGCGTTTGATTCTGAAGAACCTGCCATACCGAATGATGCTCTTACCTTGAGGAAGTCAACCCATGAGCTGTCCTTGAGGAAATCCTCGTTAGAAGCAACCCAGCCGAACGATGCAGATGGATAAAGGTGCCATCTGTGACCTGCAGCAAAAGCGTCGTTACCGAAGTATGAGAACGCAAGCTGTGCTACATAACGGCTGTCATAGCTGTAATCGAAGATACCATTAAGGTTGAGGTAATTTACCTTATAAGTATAGAAGTCGTTACCCTTGTATGCAGAGATATTGTAGTTCACTGCAGCTGAAACCGCGTGCTTGTCGAAGTTACGGTCATATCCGACTGTCAGACGTCCCTGCTTCCAGTCCTGCATTCCTGCAGAGCCATAACCACTTGCTGTAATTGAAGTTGTCTGGTTTGTAGTGGTAGTCTGACCGTTGAAGTAACGTGCATAATCCTTGGTCTTGCTGTAAGTACTCAAAGTGTAGCTGTAGAAAGAGAAAGCCTCTTCGAGATAAAGACCCGGGGTCACGATATCAAGTTTCTCCCTAAGCTGGAAGTTACCCTGAAGCGCTCTTGCCTTCTGTGAGTACCATCCGAGTTCGTTAGCCGAACCATAAGGGTTGTTAGGATAGATTGAAGTACCTGAAAGGTGACCAAGCTCCTTGTCATCATAGATGTTGTATGCGTTTGAAGGAGTCTTCGCGAGGTCGCTGAAGAGGTCAGTCACTCCGTAGTTAGGTCTTCTTCTCATCTCGATCCTTCCGCTGAAGTCCACCTTGAACTCAAAGATCTGCATGATGTTGAAGTCGAGGTTTGCGCGGATGTTGTACTTCTCATAACCGAGATTCTTTGTGGTATCGGTGTTCTTTGTATCGAACAGACCCTGTGTATTCAGGTAACCGAGGTTCACGTTGTAACGTGCATTCTCGTTTCCTCCATTGAAGATGATGTCACCGTCCATGTATGAACCGGCATCACGAAGTACTTCGTCGTACCAGTCTACATCTACACCGGCACCTGTCTGATAAGCCTTGAGCTGCTCGTCATTGTATGCAGGGGTCCATACCATACCGTTGTCATTCGAAACAGCCTGGTTGTAAAGGTTTGCAAAGTCATATGAACCGAGCGGCTTGTTGATCACGTTAGGGGTAGTGGCACCGTAACGTACCTTTGCAGATACGGTGGCAGGACCAATCTTACCTCTCTTGGTCTCGATCTTGATCACACCGTTTGCACCACGGTCACCGTAGATTGCCAGTGCGGCACCATCCTTAAGGATCTCCACGCTCTCGATCTCCGATGGAGAAAGTGATACGAGATACTCTGAATTCACTTCAAAGCCGTCCACAAAAATCTTCGCAGAATTCCATGTACCTGAGCCATAGCTGCCCACGCCACGGATGATCCACTGTGCGTTGTCATATCCCACAGCACCGTTGCCCTGGAGAACTGTAAGTCCAGGAAGCATACCTACCCATGTGTTTGAGAGGTTAGGAGTCTGGATATGGTACAGTTCGTCTCCGGATACAGCCGACACGGCAGCAACAGACAGAGAGTCGGATTTCTCCTGCGCTGTCAGGCCTGTGGAAATCAGTATCGATGCGCTCAGCAGTGTGAGACATCTGAATATATTCTGTTTTCTCATTGTCTTCTGAATTTTAATAACCTGGATTCTGGGTGATTGTTCCCTTGTTTATCTCACTCTGAGGGAATGGCTCAAGGAACATCGCAGGAGACCAGAAAGCCTGATAGTATTCTGCTTCCCAATAGGTATCGATAGTGCTCTTGTCATATGGCCAGGTCGCTCCAGCCTTGATGTTGAATGTGAACGAGCGCATTGAACCTCCGCAAATTCCGTTGGCGATATCTTCATGCTTCCAGTGCTTCACGTCGAAATATCTGTGGTTCTCGCTGAAGAACTCGATAGCCTTCTCTCTCTGGATGATCTTTCTGAGTTTAGCCTGATCGGTCTCAGTGATGCTTGGAAGACCTGCACGGTTGTGTACCTTGTTGAGGTTCTCAAGTGCCTTGGTCGAGTTACCATATTCGTTGTAAGCCTCTGCAAGGTTGAGATATGTCTCAGCAAGACGGAAGAGTGGGAATTCGAACCATGTTCTGGATCCTGCCTTGTAATAGAACTTTGTCCTGTCGCCAAGAAGCTGTCCCTTGTCAGAACCTCCGACGCTGTTAGGGAAGGCATCCCCCATGCCGATCTTACCGTCGTAACCGTTACGTCCCCATCCAAGGCTGGTCCACTTCGTGTCACCAGGGTTGTTCATCGCGTCGTGTCCTGCAAACTTGATGTCTGCAAGCGCTCTCGGCTCGATTGAAGCTACGTTTTCAAGCCAGTCAGAACCCTTTCTTGGAGCAGCATCTCCGATTGCAGGCCAGCTCATCTCTGTACCGTCATTCTTGTAATAAAGCTTGACGTGATTTGAAAGAAGACCTGACTCACCGTTGTCGAAACGGTTCCATGTCCAGTATGCCGAACAGTTATTGTAAAGGAAGATATATGTGCTGTAATCCTGAGCTGTACTGTTGTTCTTGAAAGCAAGGATTATCTCCTTGTTGCCTGGAGTTGAAGTTGCGGTAGCGTAGTCCTTGAAAGCATCACCTGTGCTGATGAGAGACACACCGTTTGCTGCAGCCCATGTAAGTACAGCCTCATTCGCCTCGATGGCGTCGTTCCAACGTTCCTTGTCCGAATTGCCGAAGCAGATGAGATTGTTGAGCTCACCGTTGTTCAGATATGGAGTCGCACTGTTGAAGAGAGGACGTGCCGCGAACATGAGGGCTCTTGCCTTGATTGCAAGAACGACACCCTGGGTCATTCGGCCAGTGTATTCGGCCTTCTGCTTTGCAGGAAGGCCGGCATAAGCCTCATCGCAAAGGTCGATGATGTGCTGAAGTGTCTCTTCGAGAGTGGCACGACCTGCAGAAAGGTCGTCAGAAGCCTCAAAAGACCTTGTAACGATAGGAACACCACCATAGCGGTAGAACATACCCATGTATCTGTAGGCGATAAGTGCTGTCACCTCTGCCTTGATCATGTCCTTCTCATCCTGTGTCATATCCTCTACGAGGTCTATGTTCTCCTTCACGATATAACACTGACGGATCACGCTCCAGTTCTTTGCCCAGTTCTCTGAACCTGCACTTGAACCGTTTGATGAATCAGTTGCATCTGAACCTGCACCATTCACACTGAGTCCCTGCTGTGCGATGAAGTATGTTCCATGCCAGCTTGCTCCCCTGTTGATCTCTCCCGAAATGGCACCAAGTGTACCATGGGTGTAACCCAGACCTCCTGGAAGACCATGAATCAGGGCGTTTGAATAGCAGGACATCAATGCCGCTTCAGCATTCTTCTTTGTGCTGAAAACCGCGTCGCGGTCTACGGTACCTGTTGTATCCGGCTTCTGAAGGAAGAAGTCGCAGGATGTCAGGGCAAGGAGACCGAGAACTGCCAATATTTTAGTTATGTTTTTCATCTTGTTCATTCTTTTATTTTAGAAACGCAGGTTAAGACCGAATGTCACAACTCTGGTAAGTGGATATACATATGCGCTTCCGTCTGTTGTCTCTGGGTCGATTCCGTAAGGAGTCAGAGCGTTTTTGAATGTATAGACGTTGTTTGCTGTCATGAATGCTCTGAGTGACTGAACCTGAAGCTGGCTGAGGATACCCTTCTTTACGTTGAATGTATATCCGAGCTCGATGTTCTTAAGCTTGAAATGGTTGGTAGATACCATCCAGTAGTCACTCTGGAGATAATTGTTGTGAGCTGTAGTAGGGCTGTATGTAGCACGAGGATATGTTATCTTCTCGCCAGCTGCATACTTCTCAGGGGTCCAGCGTCCCTCATACTGCCAGAGCCAAGCGTTACCTGCATTCTTGAAGAACGGCATAGTGTAACCGCTGTTGAGGTAGTAAGATCCGTTTGCAGAACCTGTAAAGAGCAATCTGAGGTCGAATCCCTTGTACGCAAGGTGGAGCTTCATGTTGAAGTGGTACTGTGCATAGTTAGGGAAGCCGATAGGTGCCTTGTCGTTCTGATTGATCAGACCGTCACCGTCGAGGTCCTTGTAACGAATGTCTCCGAGGGTGGCAAGATTGGATGTGAATGTATTGTAAGGACGGTTCGCAAGCTCCTCAGGAGTATTGAAAAGTCCGTCGCTGACAAGTCCGAAACGCTGTCCGATCGCATGGCCTGTTGCATTCATCCATGGGTATGGATTGTTTGCCTCCGCCTTGTAGATGATCTTGTTGCGTGTCCAGCTGAGGTCACCGCCGATGGTATATGTAAGGTCACCGATCTTGTCTGACCAGTTGAGCACGAGCTCATAACCCTGGTTTTCTGTAATACCCACGTTTGCAGGAGGTACTGCACTGCCTGGCACACCATAGATACCAGGGATGATACCGAGGGTTGTAAGGATGTTGTCTCGTTTCTCATAGAAGTAATCGAAGTCAGCTGAGAGTCTGTTGTTGAAGAACTTGGTCTCGAGTCCGACGTCGTACTTGCGTGACCTTTCCCATGTGATGTCCGGGTTACCGAGGACACCTTCTGTAGCACCATAGAAATATGGGTTCTTGTTGGAACCGTTGCTGGTACCGAGGTAGTATCCTGACTGGTTGAGGTTATATGTGTTAGGAAGATAGTAATATCTTCTTGTACCTCCGAGACGGTCGTTACCGACCTCACCATATGAAGCACGGAACTTCATAAATGTGAGGATATCATTCTTAGGGAACCACTCTTCCAATGTAGGGACCCAACCACCTGACACTGCAGGGAAGAAGCCGAAACGCTTGCCCTCAGCAAACTGCTCGGTTCCGTTGTAACCTGCATTCACCTCAAACATGTAACGGTCATCATAGTTGTATGTGACACGACCTACAAAACCCATGATACCTGAAGGTACGTGGTATGAGTCGCCAGGCATTGTATAACGTGATGCCTTTCCGAGGAGGAGAGCTGAAACATTGTGCTTTCCATAAGACTCGAACCAGTCGATACCTGCATCCATGTAAAGCTTGTTCCAGTTACTGTAGCCATATGAGCTGAATGAACCGGCACCCATCGAACCACCGAAGAACTCGAGGACATTAGGGTTTGCCATGCTGCGCTGTACGGTATATGAAGGAATCGAAGGTGTGAACTTCACATAGCGGTTGTAGTTGTCCTGATAAGAAACTGTCGCATAAGCTCTGAGGTTAGGGTGGATGTAATCCATCTTATGGTCGAGCTTGATCGAGTTATCAAGGAGGCTGTTGAAGATTGTACCTGAACCTGACTGGAGGAGGTTGTACAGAGCGTTCTGCATACCGATCTTACTGTCGATCTTGGTTGCGAGAGGGTTCTGGATAAGGCTGGTTGCACCGGCAAAACCGCTGATGAGCTTTCCGTCTATGATACCAGGTGAGATGAACGGGTTGGAATCATAGATGTACTGCATGATGATCTTGTAACGCTCAGAAATGTTGTATGGGTCTGCGCTGTTACCAGGACCTGTTGTCTCACCGAACTGACCTGCAGAGTTTATGGTGATCTTGAGGTTGTCGGTGATGTTGATGTCGAAGTTGCTTCGGAAGTTGTAACGGTTGAATGTCGAACCGGTCTCCGAACCATAGTACTCGACAGCGTTGGTGATACCTTCCTGACGGAAGTAACCGAATGATACGAAGTACTTCACTCTGTCTGTACCACCGCTGATGTTCACGTTCGCCTGATACTGAGGAGCCACTCTGTTGAACTGTTCCTTGTAGAGATTACGTGATGCATAGTAGAGGGCAGGGGTATTCTTGAGGAGTTCCTTCTGATCTTCAGGGATATCCATCGCATCAACTTCCTGAGGTGTGAAGTCACGGTTGTTCTTGAACTTCCAGAGGTCATACTCGTCAAAGATATTGTTTGAGAGTCCGTCATATCCGGCGTAGCTCTTCTGCTCGTTGCGGATAGCCTCGTTTCTGAAGAGGGCATACTCGTAAGCTGTCGTTCCTTCCTGAAGCTGTGACGCTGCAGTAAGACCGAAGTTTGCAGAGGCGCTGATGGTAGGCTTACCTACGTTACCACGTTTTGTGGTCACGATGATTACACCGTTCGCACCGCGCACACCATATACGGCTGTTGAAGATGCATCCTTGAGGACCGAGATGCTGGCGATTTCGTTTGCATCCATTGAGTTGAACGCTGCGAAAGCCTGCTCGGAAGCCTGCTCGACACCGTCGATGATGATCAGAGGTGTAGATTCTCCATAGGTCGAGATACCACGGACATAGATATTTGCCTCGTTACGTCCAGGCTCTCCTGAAGTCTGAAGACCGCTGACACCAGGGGTGTTACCGAGGAGGGCGTTAGAGATGTTGGCAACCGGTGCAGCAACGAGTTCATTACCGTTTACCGCTGAGATGGCACCAGTGACATTGATCTTCTTCTGAGTGGCGAAAGCCGTTACCACGACTTCTTCCATCAGATTCGCGTCAGTCATCATCTGAACCGCGAAGGTCGTCTGGTTTCCAACCGGTATCTCCTGTGTCTTGAAACCGATGAACTGGAACTCGAGCACAGAGTTGCTTGAAGCGACAGTCAGTTCGAACCTACCGTCAAAATCGGTAGACGTACCGTTAGTCGTACCCTTCTCAACTACAAATGCACCGAACAATGGTTCACCGAAATCGTCCGACACTACACCACTGACAGTCCTGCTCTGTCCATAGAGAGGGCTGGCAATGACTCCGCACAGCAGCATGATGCCGCTTAGCAGAAATAATTTGAGTGATTTGGTCATTTTGGTTATGTTTTGTTGTTTATATACTATTATATATAGGATTATTTCACATCGTATCCTTTAGGCATGGTGTACATATCCGGAAGGTCCTTGCTGAAGAATGTCTTCGGACTTTCGTACATCTTGCGGAAATTATCTTCCAGCCAATGGCCCGGATATATAGAAAAGTAATGGTCATCAGATTCATTGGTTCCCACATACTTGTTCCTCCACATGACAATCATGCTGATTCTCTGATTCAATGCAGAATTGAGTATATGGTCTGTCCAGTAAGATTTATACTTGGCTTTGTCCCTGAATCCCTCACATCCGCTCTCTGTAACGCCGCAAGGCTTGTTCTTCTCCAAGGCGATGGCAGACATCGTTTCGATATTCTTCCTGAAGGCACTGGTCCAACCATAGTCATAACAGTCCATTCCGATAAAATCGACATATTCGTCACCAGGCCACCTGAAAGTTATACGTTCTTTCGTACCGTTTCCATAGTCCTTGTCCAGCTGCGGAGATATCGCATAGATGAAGTTATGGACTCCTTTCACATCTCTCAGATATTCGACGGTAAAACGCCAGAATCTGATGAATTCATCTTCAGTCGTACAATCAGAACCCCACCACGACCATCCGTTAGTGTGTTCGTGATATGGTCTGAAGATAATCGGAATAAGTTTTCCGTCTGAACCTTTCAGATTATTTGCGAAATCTGCACATCTGTCAAGCCACTGAAGATACTTGGTCCTTGTTGCATGACCCTCCTTAAGGATGCTCTTCACGACTTCCTTGCTCTTGTTATCCCAGGAATCTCCGCCTGTATGAGGGTTGTTGAGGTGACAGCACATTGTGATGACCTCGCCTCTGTCATAAGCTTCGATTATCACCCTTCGACGGATGGCGTTCTCCTTGTCGTTGTACCTGTTATCCATGATGGCACCCATGTCCACACTGAAGACAGCCGGATAATCTCCGCACACAGCCTTGGTATCGGAATTGCCCGGTTCATTGTACCAATAGCGTCCATACCAAAGATCATCATGGTGGCCGAACATGAAGCCCCTTGCCGCTATATCCCAAAGGTTTGCATAGAGCGCCTTGGTTTCAGCCGTTGCCTTCTTATCGACAAGACTGAGTGAGGCAACAGGGTTCGGATTACTCTTCTGGAAGATCCTTACCTCCTTATAGAAGTATTTGTCCTTAGGGTCAGTGAGCTTCACCTTTCCCATTCTCTCAGCGGTATGGTCATTGGCCTGAGCTGTAAACCAGACCTTCTTTCCCTCTATCTTGTCAAACTCGATCCATTCAGTCTGAGACTCGACCTTGAATTCGAAATTGGCCTCGACATTGATTGAAAACTGTCCGGCTACATGGTCAATATCCACTCTGTCCTGAACCGTAATGGATCTTTCGTCTATGCCTGCACCAGATTCTTCCTTGACGTCAGAACACGACAAGACAGCCATCATAGAAACGGCTGCCGCTAGAATAGATGTGCCCATAATCCTGCTCATAACGTTTGATTCTGCTTGTTACTCAGCTGAAAGATACTCATCATGATTGCTCAGAGCCTCATCGGTCTCCTTCTTGATGAGCCAGAACACGTTACGGATATTGTTGGCATACCAACGCTCGTCACCCCAGTTGCTGGTCTCGTTATTGAACGGGCCTTCTCCGAATGAACGGTGAAGAGCCAGAGATGGAACGTTCACAGTCTTTTCTGCGCTTCCACCTTCTGCCTGAACCGCTTCAGACCAGAACTTGTGCTCGCCTGCTCCAAGAAGCTCAAGCTTATGCAATGGAGTCTTGTACTCAGCATCGTCGTAAGCATAGATGGTGATGAAACCGTCGCCATGCTTTGCCCAGCGGCTCTTGCCTGCCGGAATCAGACGATACTCTTCATTGATGTCGATGCCCTTGAAGATGTAATTTGCGTATTTTCCATCAGGACCAGGAGTATTCACGACTGTTCCGAAAGTCTCACCTGTCTGGTCATCAGCCTTTTCGAGTCTGAAACTCAAAGTATTGTCATCCTCATCCCTAGGATTGTAATCACCTGTCCAGATCCAGTACTTATCCATGACCTGACAGTATGTGATCCATCCCTCGAATCCGCCGATCATGACAAGGCTTGCGAGAGGAACTGCTCCTGATGTATCAAGGAGACCACCCACTTTTGTAAAGCTGTAGGTTCCCTCAAGAGTATCGGTGAAGACAGAATATGTCACCGTATATGTACGGGTTTCACCATTCTTTGAGGTTACTGTAAACTCAGCAGATCCGTCGCTCAGGTCGATTGTATCGCCAGGTCCGATGCTTGCTGTAGGGCAGAATTCGCTTTCAGGATACTTGAAGTCAAGTGCAACAACCTTTACAGCCGACATATCAAGTCCGGTTGTAATAAGGCTTACAGAAACAGAACCGACCTCATCGTTTCTCCAGTCCTGCGAAATGATGGCGGGTCCGATCTGGGACTCCAACCTGACATTTACAGGAGTGCGTTCGCGAAGCCAAGGGTCGATCAGCTCTTCAGTGTTACGCTCCTTCTGTCCGCATGATGCGAAAGCAGTCACCGCAACCGCTGCCAGAAACAGATTTCTGAAAATCTTCTTCATAACTTGGTTCTTTAGTTTTTAAATTTGGTTTATAATTTTGTAAAAATTGTTGACAATCAGGTGCCGAATTGTTGACAACACATGCCAAATGTTGCTAATTTAGTATAAAATAGCTTACAAAAATGATTTTTTGCTATTATTATTAACGCACGTATTTAGTCAACTGATTATACAATTTTGATGGTACAAAAATAATACAACAATCTAACAAAATTGTACAACAAATGTAACACGCAGCAAATCAACGTACTATAGAAAGTCAGAGCCCATTCTACTTGAGACCGATATCCCATATAAAACAAAACCGACATGACAACAAGTTGCATTTATTAATTTTTCAGGTCATTGTTTTTGAAAAGAATATTTTGCCTATTTGATTATGTTGTTTTATATTTGCATATCTAACTACTTGAAACTATGTATGAAATTCAACAGGAAATAGTTCCCATAAGTCATGATGACCTTTTTATTATTTTGAATCATTATGACGCAGTATTCAAATATCCGATCCACTGTCATCCTGAGTATGAGATCAACGTTGTCATGAATACAGATGGGTCCAGAGTAGTCGGAGACACGGAGGAATCCTTCAAGGGTATGGACATCGTGATGATAGGACCATACCTGCCTCATGTGTGGAAAGCTGAAGGAAACGGACATAGAGTGGTCACCATCCAGTTCTCAGGAGACCTTCTCAATTACCCCCTGATCAACAAAAGGCTTTTCATGCCGATAAAACAGCTTCTGATAGATTCCGCCCAGGGATTATGCTTCAACGGGCCGGATGCAGAAAGAATCAAGGAAGAGATACTTGAACTTACAATGCTACAAGGTTTTCAGACAGCTACAAAGTTCCTGAACATCCTTAACTACATGGCAACAGCTTCGCGAAGAAAGCTTGTAAGCAATTATTCCGAATCAGAAGTATCTCTCAGCACATCAAACTCCCGACGCGTAAGCAAAGCCTGCAAATATATCGAGGAGAATATTTCCAGAAGGATAACACTTTCAGAAGTTGCGGAACTTGTAAACATGTCTGACTCGGCATTCAGCCATTTCTTCAAGAAGAAGACAGGCATATCATTCATAACATATGTCAACAATCTCCGCGTTGCCAAGGCATGTGAGCTATTGATAAACACGTCGTTAAGTGCCTCGGAGATATGCTATGACTGCGGCTTCAACAACAAGTCGAATTTCATCAGGATATTCACTCAAAGAAAGAATATGACTCCTATCGAGTACAGGAATCATATGACCCATCTATATTTGAAATATTAAACAAAACATAAGTCAGAATGAAGAAAGTATTGGTAATCGGAGGCGGCGGACGCGAGCATGCCATCGTTGACGCACTCAGCCGCAGCCCTCAGGTTGAAAAGATTTACTGCGCACCCGGCAATGCCGGAATCTCTGCGCAGGCAGAATGTGTATCCATCAAGGATACAGATGTTGAAGGTCTCAAGGCGTTCGCGCTTGAGAATGGAATCGACCTTGCGGTCGTTGGTCCGGAAGTGGCTCTCGCAGCTGGAGTAGTCGATGCATTCAAGGAGGCAGGACTTCGCATCTTCGGCCCTTCAAAGGCAGCAGCCACAATCGAAGCGAGCAAGGATTTCGCAAAGCAGCTCATGGCGAAATACGAGATTCCGACTGCAGCATTCGAGACATTCGAAGACTATGAGGCAGCACTTGAGTATGTGAAGAAAGGTTCGTTCCCTGTAGTCCTCAAATACGACGGACTTGCAGCCGGTAAGGGAGTCGTCATCCCTGAGACTCTTGAGGAAGCGGACGCCACCCTCAAGGACATGCTTCTTGACGACAAGTTCGGCAAGGGAAAGGTTGTGGTCGAAGAGTTCCTTACAGGCCCTGAATTCTCATTCATGTGCTTCGTGGACGGTCTGGACGTATATCCGATGACTCTTTCACAGGACCACAAGCGCGCCTACGAAGGAGACAAGGGTCCTAACACAGGTGGCATGGGAGCATATTCTCCGGTTCCGATCATTACTGACGAAGACCTTGAATTCTCTCTTGAAAAAGTAATGAAGCCGACTGCCGCTGCAATGGTTGCAGAAGGATGTCCATTCACAGGAGTCCTCTACGGCGGCCTCATGAAGACCCCTCAGGGACCTAAGGTGATCGAGTTCAACTGCCGTTTCGGCGATCCTGAGACAGAAGTTGTACTTCCACGTCTCGCAACAGATATCTACGACATCTTCTCTGCTGTGGCAGACCACACTCCAATGCCTCAGATCGAGTGGAAGAAAGAGGTTACGATGGGCTTTGTAATGGCTTCTAAGGGATATCCCGGCGACTATGAGAAGGGATACGAGATCTCCGGACTTGACAAGCTCCCTGAGGAAATCAGAGTATTCCACATGGGAACATCACTCAAGGACGGAAAATATCATACAACGGGCGGCCGCGTGCTTATGGTAGTAGGTTTCGGAGCAGATCTCCAGGAGGCTCACGACAAGGCTCTTGCCGCTGTAGAATCAATCGAGTGCGACAATCTCTTCTATCGTCGCGACATCGGATGGAGAGTTTTGTAATGGCAACTATAATCAGTGGAAAGGAGCTTTCAGCTAAGCTGAAGGACGAAATGAAGGCACAGGTTGCCACATTTCCGGAGAAATATGGCCGCGTACCGCATCTTGTAGTGATCCTCGTGGGAGAGGATCCAGGCAGCGTATCATACGTTACAGGAAAGGCAAAGGCATCTGAATATGTAGGTATAAAGAATACCACCATACGCAGACCGGACACCATTACCGAGGCAGAACTTCTCGGAATGATCGAGGAGCTGAACGCAGACGACAGCGTCGACGGCATCCTTGTACAGCTGCCCCTTCCTAAGCATATCAGCGAGGACAAGGTGATCGCAACCATCGCAAAGGAGAAGGACGTAGACGGATTCCACCCACTCAACGTCGCATCTCTCTGGCAGAAGCAGGACTGCATCCTCCCATGTACTCCTAAGGGTATCATAAAGATGCTTAAGGTTGCTGGAGTAGAGATAAAGGGCAAGAGGGCAGTCGTGATCGGCAGAAGCAATATCGTAGGTCTCCCTGTTTCAAAGCTTCTTCTCGACGAGAATGCGACAGTGACCATCGCCCACAGCCGAACAGTTGATCTACCGACAGTAACCCGTAATGCAGAAATCCTGGTCGTTGCCATCGGACGCCCGAAATTCGTGACAGCCGATATGGTATCGGAAGGAGCAGTCGTAATCGACGTCGGAGTAAACCGTGACCCTGAGACAGGAAAGCTCTGCGGCGACGTAGACTACGCCGCCATCGAGCCAAAGGCATCTGTCATCACCCCAGTTCCGGGAGGCGTCGGCCCGATGACCATCACCTGCCTCATGGAGAACACCATCGAGTGCTTCCTCCGTAAAATGTAAACCAATAACAATCAATAGCTTACACAAAATGCGTGCTCCCCAAAGGGAGCACGCATTTTGTATAATCGCCTGTATTTCAGCGATTTATGGTTTACATTTTAATGCTTGAAGTGGCGCATACCTGTGCAGAGCATTGTGATGCCGCACTCGTTCGACTTCTTTACAGAGTCTTCGTCGCGTACGCTTCCGCCTGGCTGCACGATTGCCTTCACGCCATACTCAGCAGCGAGGGTCACTGTGTCGTCGAATGGGAAGAAACCGTCTGAACCAAGTACGATGCCTTCTGCCTTGATGTCCTTGCCAGCTTCAGCAAGAGCAGCGGAAGCCTGCTCGAGGGCGATCTTTGCAGAACCTACACGGTTCATCTGGCCTGCTCCTACTCCGAGGGTCGCGCCATCCTTGACTACTACGATAGCGTTTGACTTTACGTGTTTCACTATTCTCCAAGCGAAGTCGAGGTCAGTAAGCTGAGCCTCTGTAGGCTTAGCCTCTGTAACGCACATGTCGGCTACAACAGTCTTTGTATCGATATCCTGCTCCTGTACGAGGATACCGCCGTTCATGCTGACATACATGTTGTGTCCACCCTCTTCCTTGCTCATATCCACCTTGAGGAGACGAAGGTTCTTCTTTGTGCAGAGAACCTCGAGAGCTTCGTCAGTAAAGCTTGGAGCCATGATGATTTCAAGGAAAATCGGCTTCATGAGCTCAGCTACTTCCTTGTTCACCTCTCTGTTCACAGCCACGATACCGCCGAAGATGCTGACCTTGTCAGCTTCGTAAGCCTTTGTCCATGCATCTACAACGTCTGTTCCGATAGCTGCACCACATGGGTTCATATGCTTGAGTCCTACACAGAAAGGAGCCTCGAACTCACGTACGATATTGAGAGCGGCATTAGCATCCTGGATATTGTTGTATGAAAGTTCCTTACCGTTAAGCTGCTCTGCTGTAGCGAGTGAGAAAGGAACCTTGTCAAGGGTTGCATAGAACTTGGCGTTCTGGTGCGGGTTCTCACCGTAGCGGAGGCTCTGCTTGAGGTCGTACTCAAGGAAAAGCTTCTCATTCAGACCTGCAGCCTTACGCATGTATGTAGCGATCATCATATCGTACTCCGCGGTATGGGTATAAGCCTCTGCTGAAAGCTGAAGACGTGTCTCCTTCGTAGTATTACCGGTCTCACGGATCTCAGCGATGATCCTTGCGTAGTTGTCAGGGTTGCAGACCACTGTAACTGCGCTCCAGTTCTTGGCAGCCGAACGAAGCATTGAAGGACCTCCGATGTCGATATTCTCGATTGCATCCTCCATTGTCACGTCAGGCTTTGCGATTGTCTGCTTGAACGGATAGAGGTTTACACATACCATGTCGATGAACTCGATGCCGTTCTCCTTGAGCTGTGCGATGTGGCTGTCAAGGTCGCGACGACCGAGGAGTCCGCCATGTACCTTAGGATGTAGAGTCTTTACGCGACCGTCGCAGATTTCAGGGAAACCTGTGATCTCACTGATGTTTATTACCTTAAGTCCTGCCTCCTGCAGAAGTTTCATAGTTCCGCCGGTTGCGATGATCTCCCAACCGAGCTCCACTAACTGACTGGCAAATTCTACTACGCCTGTCTTGTCAGATACTGAAAATAATGCTCTCATGTATATACGTCATTGCGAGGAGCGCCAGCGTCGTGGCAATCTCCTCCTCGTTAGTAAATAAATTCTCCGAATTCCGAACGGATGATGAGTTCCTTATGGTCGCACTCCTCTACCCTTCCTACGATCTGGGCATCTATACCGAAGCTCTTTGAGATTGCGATGACCTCCTCAGCATGCTCAGGAGAGAGGTATACCTCGAGACGATGACCCATGTTGAACACCTTGTACATCTCTGCCCAGTCGGTGCCGCTCTGCTCGTGGATTGTCTTGAAGAGAGGAGGTACAGGGAAGAGGTTGTCCTTGATGATGCGTACATCATCACCCACGAAGTGCAGGATCTTTGTCTGCGCACCGCCCGAGCAATGTACCATACCATGGATCTGAGGACGAAGGGCGTCAAGAAGCTTCTTCACGACCGGTGCGTAAGTACGCGTAGGAGAAAGGACCAGCTTTCCTGCATCGATCGGCGAGCCTTCGACAGCATCTGTCAGCTTGAGACCACCGCTGTATACAAGGTCATCCGGAACAGCCTTGTCGTAGCTCTCGGGATATTTCTCTGCAAGATACTTCGAGAACACATCGTGGCGTGCGCTGGTGAGTCCGTTGCTGCCCATTCCTCCGTTGTACTCCTTCTCATATGTAGCCTGTCCGAAAGATGCAAGACCTACGATGACGTCCCCCGGACGGATGTTGGCGTTGTCGATGACATCGCTGCGCTTCATACGGCATGTGACAGTCGAATCCACGATGATCGTACGTACCAGGTCTCCGACGTCAGCTGTCTCACCTCCGGTCGCATACACGCCGACTCCCATCTCGCGGAGTTCCGCGAGGAGCTCGTCGGTACCGTTGATGATCGCGCTGATCACTTCGCCCGGAACGAGCATCTTGTTGCGGCCGATTGTCGATGATACGAGGATGTTGTCGACTGCGCCGACGCAAAGAAGGTCATCTATGTTCATGATGAGCGCATCCTGCGCGATGCCTTTCCATACGCTGATGTCGCCGGTCTCCTTCCAGTAGAGGTACGCAAGCGAAGACTTTGTGCCTGCGCCGTCTGCGTGCATGATGTTGCAATATTCAGGATCTCCTCCGAGAATGTCAGGAATGATCTTGCAGAATGCCTTTGGGAAGATACCCTTGTCGATGTTCTTGATAGCGTTGTGGACATCCTCCTTCGATGCCGAAACACCACGCTGCATGTACCTTTGGTTGCTCATATGACTCAGTTTGAATTGAAGTTGCAAAGATAGCAAAAAACCTTGCATATATGTTCATTTCTCATTAACATTGCAGACACAAGTTTGAACGCCGTGGGTCGGAATCAGAGTCCCACAACGCGATATGGGTATAGTCGTATAGCCCGTATTGCGTTTTTTTGTTTTTATACGGCAGAAAAAACATCAGCTATGGAACTGGACATCATTCAGAACAAGATTTACGAAGTACGTGGAACAAGGGTCATGCTGGATTTCGATCTGGCAGAACTTTATCAGGTAGAGACAAGGGTATTGAATCAGTCAGTAAAACGAAACATCAAGAGATTTCCGCAAGATTTCATGTTTCAACTTACTGCAGAAGAATGGATAAGCATGTCATCACAAATTGTGACGACATCACCAAACAAGAGGCCGAAAACTGCAATGCCTTACGCATTTACTGAGTATGGAGTCATTATGCTAGCCAGCCTTTTGAGAAGCGATCTTGCAATTGAGGTCAGCGTTTTCATCACCCGGGCCTTCGTTGCTATGCGCAACTATATCATGTCCACAAGGCATATCGAAGCAGAGCTGGATGCAGTCAAAACAAAGCTGGAACTCCTGGAAAGAAATGATGAGGAGAACCTTGAGGCTGTAAACGACCTGTCGGAGGACGTCAGGAAGGAAATCGACAACATCTACATGGCAATCGCTGCCCTATCGACAAAGCCGGCCACAGCCCCTCCTCCTGCCAAAAAGATCGGCTTCAAATAGGTCATTGACGAGCTGCACGATACAGCTGCCAGGAGTTGTAGAGATTGTGCCAGACGCTGTAAAGACCGCCGACAATCGCCGTCTCGGGAGTCATGAAGGTCAAGGCCATCCATATCAGGAAGATGGTGTTCTTCTGGCCCATTGCCTGGCCGGCAGTCACCTTCCTGACCTCCCTACTGTCGATACGTTGCTGACGTGGCTTGTAGTGTCCGCCTATATAGCGGCCAGCAGCAAACTGAAAGGCACAGCATATCAGAGAGACCAGCGACATCAGCAGAAGAAGACCTGCGGACAGGTTTGTGTGGACTATGGACCTTGTGGTTACAGCAATGGCAAGGGTAAGGGCGACAGCCCAGATATAGAACGGAAGGTCCGGATGCTTAAGCAGTCTGGCGTGAAGAGTAGGAGCCAGATAACGTACCAGCCATGCACAGAGGCAAGGAGTGATAAGCAGCGGGAACACCTTTGACATTATCAGGCTGAACGACTCCCAGAAATCCAGATCCGTAGTCGGCCGGACCAAAGGAACAATCAACGGCACAAGCGCCGCAACCAGGAGATTTATAAGAACTATATAAGTCGTTAGTCCCGGCACATCTCCCCCGAGTTTGCGTGTCACGACCGCAGCTGCTGTAGCTGTCGGAGTGATAAGACAGAGCATCGCGCACTCCATGAGTATGATCCGTCCCCCGGACCCTTCGGGAACAGTGCGCATAATCCAGGCAGCCAGCAGTCCGAGCAATGTAAACAGCCCTCCCTGGATCAGCAGCAACCACCAATGCCACCTGTGTGGCTTCAATTCCTTGGGTTCTATGCGGCAGAAAGTCAGGAAGAGCATCGTGAAGATCATAAGAGGCTGTGCGACATCGACGATCCTCTTCAGCACCGGACCGGCAGCATGCACCGGCTCCGGCATGATATGGTACAAAAGATAAATGGATGCTCCCGTCACCATCGCGATAGGCAGCATCCATTCCTTTATTTTCCTGATGATATCCACTTCCTACTCCTCGTACAGTTTCGTAGGGTATTTGTGGTTGAAGCAGGCGAGACAGAGATCGTCGCGGTGGCCGGCGGCGAGCATTCCCTCGTGAGAGAGGAATGCGAGCGTGTCGGCGCCGATGAGCTTGCACACCTGATCCACATCATTGCTGTTGCTGATGAGTTCCTGAGGCGTATGTACATCTACACCATAATAACATGTGTACTTCAGAGGAGCACTTGCGATTCGTACGTGAACCTCGGATGCACCTGCCTCACGAAGCATCTTCACAATCTTGAGAGAAGTCGTACCACGGACGATGGAGTCATCCACGAGCACTACCCTCTTTCCTTTCACGATAGACCTTACAGGAGAGAGCTTCATCTTCACACCCTTCTCACGGAGAGACTGGGTCGGAAGGATGAATGTACGGCCGATGTACTTGTTCTTGATAAGTCCCATCTCGTACGGAAGTCCGCTGGCCTCGGCATAACCCTGCGCAGCAGAAAGGCTGGAATCAGGAACGCCCACTACTATATCAGCTTCGACAGGAGACTCCTTGTAGAGAATCCTTCCTGACTCCTTCCTGTAGTTATGTACGTTACATCCTTCTATATCGCTGTCAGGACGCGCGAAGTAAACATATTCCATCGCACACATGGCATGACGCACCGGTTCTGCATAGAACTGACTGCGGATGCCGTGGTGGTCGATAGTCACGATTTCGCCCGGCTCGATGTCGCGGATATATTCGGCACCCATCACGTCGAATGCACAAGTCTCGCTGGCTACGACATAACCGTCACCGATCTTGCCAAGGGCAAGAGGATGGAAGCCATACTTGTCACGACATGCATAGATACGACGTCCTGTCATCACCACGAAGGCAAAGGCTCCGTCGATCATATTCAATGCATTCTTCAATGAATGGATACGAGGCTGGTCCTTGTCGATACCCTGTTTCTTGATAAGGTGAGCCAGGATTTCAGCGTCTGACGACGACTGGAAGAGGCTGCCCTTATCTTCGAGCTCCATACGGAGCTGGCGATAATTGACTATCTGGCCATTGTTTGCCATCGCGAAGTCGCCGGAACTATGATGGAAAAGGAAAGGCTGGATGTTTTCGGTTCCCTTGCAGCCTGCATTGCTGTAACGGACATGACCTATAGCCATCTTGCCATGGAGCTTTTCTATCTTCTGTTCGTTGAAGACTTCTGTCACCAGACCGTCTCCCTTGACTCTATGGAATACACCCTCGCTGTCAACAGTCACGATACCGCAACCCTGCTGACCTCTGTGCTGAAGGGCGTGCAGGCCATAATAAGCCAGGCCTGCAGCATCCTCTACACCATAAATTCCAAGCACACCACACTCATGGTGCAGCTTGTCATCCCTATATGAATTATTACACTTACACATTTTATTCACCTCTGAAGTATGCTACTGCATTGTGGAACAACGGCTGTTCGCGGGTATCGTCATCGATGTTCTTGAAGAGATTCTCCTCGAAACGCTCGGTATGTCCCATCTTACCAAGAATCTGACCGTTCCTGCTGATGATACCTTCGATTGCATAGTATGAACCGTTAGGATTGTATGGAGACTCCATTGTAGGTTCCTCCTCGAGCGGATCCACATACTGGAACGCAACCTGGCCGTTTGCAAAGAGTTCGCGAGCAAACTCCTCGTTCACGACGAACTTACCTTCACCGTGACTTACAGCGATTGTGTGGAGGTCGCCGATAGCGAAGTCCTTGAGCCATGGAGAGTTGGTAGTACCGACACGTGTCGTCACCATCTGCGAGATATGGCGGTTGATATCGTTGCGGAAGAGGGTCGGGCTGTCCTTTGTCACCTGACCGAGACGGCCGTATGGAAGAAGACCTGACTTCACGAGAGCCTGGAATCCGTTGCAGATACCGAGGATAAGTCCACCACGGTCGATAAGAGCGTGGATCGCGTCAGCGATCTCCTTGTTGTTAAGAACGTTAGCGATGAACTTACCGCTTCCGTCCGGTTCGTCACCTGCAGAGAATCCACCGCAGAGCATAAGGATATGACACTCGTCGATGTTCTTCTTCATCTCGGCGATAGACCTGAAGATATCGTCCTCAGTAAGGTTGCAGAATACGCTCATGCGGACCTCAGCACCGGCGTTGCGCCATGCCTTTGCAGAATCATAGTCGCAGTTTGTACCAGGGAATACAGGGAGATATGCAATCGGCTTCTCAACCGGCTCGCCCTTGTACTTGAGGTCTGACTTCTTTGCCTTGAAAGGCTTCACACCCTCAAGACCTGCAGGAACCATCTTCTTATGGTATGCCTCGGCTGTATCAGGATAAACCTCAGCGAACTTGGCACCGTTCACTGACATGAGCTCGAAGATGTCGAACTTCTTGCCGTTGATAATGAGCTCGCTCTCCTCTCCGTCAGTAACCTCACCTATGAGGATTGCATTCGGATAATCGAGTTCTTCTTCAGCCTCAACGAGGATAGAACCATAACCATAGTTGAAGAGTTCTGCCTCATCATACTTTATCTTTGCATCGAGGGCATTACCGAAAGACATCTTGCAGACAGCCTCGGCAAGTCCACCGAATCCGAGAGCATAACCGGAAACGATATTCTCGGCCTTGATCTGCTCATGGACATAGCTCCAGTTAGCCTTGAGCTGCTCTACGTCAGGCATATGGTTGGCAAGAGGAGTATGCTTGATCAGATAAAGCTTGTTGCCTTCATATTTGAGTTCAGGAGAGATCACCTGGCCGGCATCGACGGTTGTGATACCGAAAGCCATGAGCATAGGCGGAACGTTGATGTTCTCGAATGTTCCGCTCATCGAGTCCTTGCCTCCGATCGAAGGAAGACCGAACTCGACCTGCATCTTGAGTGCACCCATGAGAGCCGAAAGCGGCTTGCCCCATGACCTGCGGTCTGTCATGCGCTCGAAATACTCCTGATATGAGAAACGCATCTTCTCGTATGATGCACCGGCAGCGACAACCTTTGCACATGCCTCTACCACTGCGTAAGCAGCACCATGGTATGGGCTCCAGCTTGCGATGAACGGGTTGTAACCGAAGGCCATGATAGAAGCAGTGTCAGTATATCCGTCAGTAGGAAGCTTCTGGACTGAAACCTGAGTCTCTGTAGTCTGGAGCATACCTCCGAAAGGCATGAGGACTGTAGAACGTCCGATTGTCGAGTCGAACATCTCGATGAGGCCCTTCTGTGAAGTCACGTTAGGATCCTGGAGGTTATGGAAGATCTTGTCCTCGAGAGTATCTCCAGGTACTGTGCGCTCGAACGGATTCTTATCTTCCACTGCACCTACAGTTGCCTTTGCATAATGCTTAGCGCCGGCACTGTCGATGAATTCGCGTGAAAGGTCGACGATGAGCCTGTCACCGTTGAACATACGCATACGGCCTCTGTCTGTAACATCAGCAACGTGAGTAACCTCGACATTCTCGCTCTGGCAGTATGCGATCATCTCGTCCTTGTCCTTTGCCTCGATGACGATGGACATACGCTCCTGAGACTCGCTGATTGCAAGCTCTGTAGAGTTGAGTCCGCTATACTTTACAGGAACCCTGTCGAGATATATGTCAAGACCATCGGTAAGCTCGCCGATCGCCACGCTGACACCGCCGGCACCGAAGTCGTTTGATTTCTTGATAAGCTTTGTCACCTCAGGACGACGGAACAGACGCTGGAGCTTTCTTTCCTCAGGTGCATTACCCTTCTGAACCTCACTTCCGCAGGTCTCGAGAGACTCTTCCGTATGTTCCTTTGACGAACCTGTAGCTCCACCGACTCCGTCGCGGCCTGTACGGCCTCCGAGGAGGAGGACGATGTCGCCGGGAGCAGGGCTCTCGCGACGTACGCTGTCAGCCTTCACTGCACCTACAACCGCACCTACCTCAAGACGCTTTGCGACATAGCCCTCGTGGTAAACCTCACGTACATGGGTTGTAGCGAGTCCGATCTGGTTACCATAGCTTGAGTAACCGTGGGCTGCCTTGCGCGAGATGATGCTCTGAGGGAGCTTTCCAGGGATAGTGTCTGCAACCGGAAGCCAGATATCGCCGGCTCCTGTCACACGCATCGCCTGATAAACATATGCACGGCCTGAGAGCGGGTCACGGATCGCACCTCCGAGACATGTGGCAGCGCCACCGAAAGGTTCGATCTCTGTAGGGTGGTTATGGGTCTCGTTCTTGAACTGGAGAAGCCACTTCTCTGTGGTCATCTCACCCTCGTCGTCAACGATGTCCACATCGACATAGATGCTGCATGCGTTGTTCTCCTCACTGACCTCCATATCGTCGAGGTATCCGTTCGCCTTGAGGTAACGGGCACCGACTGTGGCCATATCCATGAGGTTGAGCCCCTTGTGCTCACGTCCGAGCTCCTTGCGGATCTTCATGTAAAGATTGAGGGTACCGTCGATCTCTTCCTTCATGAAGGACTCTTCGACATCGATCTCCTCAAGTTCGGTTGTGAAGGTGGTGTGGCGGCAGTGGTCACTCCAGTATGTATCGAGGATACGAAGTTCTGTTTCATATGGGTCACGGCCTTCAGCCTTGAAATAGTTCACGACCTCGCGGAGGTCGTCTGCATTCATGGCAAGCCCCATCTTCTTGCAGTAAGGAGCAAGCTCCTCCTCTGCAAGGGCAGTAAGGCCTTCAAGGACATGTACAGGAACAACTTCAGGCTGCTCCATTGCAGTAAGCTTCGCAAGATCCTTCTCGCGGGACTCCACTGCGTTGATATAATATTTCTTTATCTTCTCCACGACTTCGTCAGAAGTGTCGCCAGGAAGGATGATGAGCTTCGAGCTCTTGATGCTTACCTTGGCAGAAGGATCGATAAGGCGTACACAGTCTACAGCTGATGCTGCGCGCTGGTCAAACTGACCAGGGAGGAATTCGACAGCGATATACTTTGTTCCGCTGAGGTCACACTCGTCGGTAACGCTGTCTGTCACGATTTCACCAAAGACACTGTAACGGCTCTTCTCAAGAAGCTCCTCCGAGAAGCCGAAAAGGTCATAGACATTAAGGAAACGCAGCGTTCCGAGATCGAGCTGAAGATTCTCGTTCAGCTCACTCAGAAGGCTGCGTGCCTCTACCTGAAATTCAGGATATTTCTCTACGTAGATGCGATAGTTGTTCATAATCTTGATTATATCGTTGCGTCAAGTACTTTCTGTGTCTGCTCCTGTCTGAACTGGTCGAGTTTCGCTGCAAGAGTCTCGTCAGTCAGGGCAAGGATCTGGGCTGCAAACAGACCTGCATTCTTGGCTCCGTTTATAGCCATTGTGGCTACTGGGATTCCTGCAGGCATCTGCACTATTGAAAGAAGCGAATCCATTCCGCCGAGGGCCTTGGTCTGGATAGGTACTCCGATGACCGGAACTGTAGTCATGCCGGCAACGACTCCCGCAACATGCGCTGCTCCGCCGGCTCCTGCGATGATGGCGCCGATTCCCTCAGCCTTAGCCGATTTTGCGAACTCACACATAAGGTCTGGAGTCCTGTGTGCACTGATTACTCTCTTTACGACCTCGACACCGAATCCTTCGAGGACATTTATCGCCTGCGACATGATCTCAAGATCGCTGGTCGAACCCATGATGACTGCTACTTTCATAAAAACAAATTTAAGATGCAAAGATAGATATTTTCAGAATGACATCAAAGTACATAGACCCCCAAAACTTCCTTAAGGGCATATTCATTTATCTCCGAATCATACTTGGCTGCCGGAACCAGGGACGGATTCCTTTCCAGAGCCTTTTTCAGACATTCCAGCACATACGAATAAACGGTCTGTCCCGACCCCTCGATCGTCGCAGCCTGCATCTCCCAGGACTCGTTTTCATACATCATGCAATATGTCCTTGCACGAAGGTACCATGCCATCGCGTCGTCTTCAGACATTTCATCCAGCTTCTCAAGAGTATGCTTTCCGACTTTGTCCGACAGCATGTCCATCAGGACGTCATTTCTATGGGAAGACTTACGCAACAGTTCTTTTGAAGTCTTGTCCGACGGCTCCTTTCCGGCCTTGCAGAGAGCGACTTCCTTCAGCCATGAAAATTCATCCGGAAGCATCTGAGAGAGCACTGCCGCCTCGGAAAAATTCCGGAAATACATGAGAGTGACAACCTGATTCGCAACTATCTCACGTCTGTTCATAACTGTCTCTTCGAATGTAACCGGATCCTCCGACCTTACGTCACATTCCTCCATCGACCTGTCGATGAAAGGCACGAGCAGCGAAGCATCGGGCCTTCCCTGGTCCATATAGATAGCTGCAAGGGTGTTGGCCGCATAGTCCCAGGATGTTCCTTCAAGAATCCTGCGTTCCTCCATGGCCTGACGGCACAGGCGTTCGACCCTTGTACTTTCCTTCGCACGCTTTATCTGCAGGAGATAATCGTTTCTGGAGAACTGCCTGCCGGTCCTGAAGACATACCTGTATGTGACATTGTTCCTGTACGCTGTATCGGGATTTACCTGAGAAGTCTTTGTTATACGGACATTCTCGTTCAGTTTTCCGGCAAAGGAGGTCCTGAGTTCCCTCATAACTCCGGCAATCATCGTGTCAGCCAGCGTGATGCACTCGTCATATGGCCTGTCCTGAGCCACAGTCGCCTTGACATGCAGTTCGTGAAGAACATATGAAGAATCCTTGAGAACTTCAGGAACCATTCCGTCATATTCACCTTCCAGCACAAGTCTTCTTGTCACATTGCGACGTTTCTCAGTCGTTTCTTCAACATCGAACCTATAGGGAGCAAAACTATACTCCAGATACTTGAGAGGCTTGTCTATACGGTTAGTCATCATGTAAAGAGTGTCGATGTGTTCCACCACACCCTTATGCTCCATGCTGACATAATATCCCAGTCTGAAACATCTGTCTTTCCATGGGTCCGTATCGATATGGTCGATTACCCTGATGCTGGTAGTGCTGTCGCTCAGCACCGGGTGAGCATCTGCAACATCATAGAGAGTATCGGTCAGCTGACCCTTGGCAATCATTTTTCTCCGCTGCTTATGGAGCGCCTTGCCATCCCTGGCTACAGGTACCGTCTTCGAAAGCAGTTCTCCAGACTCCAGATCGACAATTCTTCTTTCGACAACCACTCTGGCATCCTTGCCCTTATCCCCGGGATGAGGGATATAGGCCTTGAAGTCCATATCAAGGACAACCCCTTTGGGGCCCTTGTCACGGATCCTGCCTTCAGTCTTTCCATAGTCCTCTCCAAGGAGTTCGGCGAGGTCGATTTCAGGCATCTTACCGGAAGGACGCCTGCCCTTGCTTATCTCCGACCTTCCCGCTATCTCCTCCAGATATATCTCCTTCTTGTCCTTGAGATACAATATCAGGGCACCATTGCTTCTGGCCGGTACCATATACCTTCCGGTGTCATCCGTCCTGGTCTCCACAACATCGCCTTTCAATCTAAGAGTCAGCGGATTACGCGACTTCTTCAACGCCTCTTCACCTAATCGTGCATCATCGATGGAATCAAATGCATAGACATACGCATTACGGTAAGGTTCGTTTGTAAGGGTGTCTATAAGATAACCGAAGACCGGCCGGTATATCGCTTCAAAAGAAAAGTTTGACTTTTTCTGGGCATCAAGAGTCAGAGCCTGCAAGGAAAGTATGGATATGAGGGTTATGGAAAGGAGTCTTTTCATAATTTGAATGATGCAAAAATAAAAAACGGTCAAAGGTACTAAATTATTCACTATATTTGCAGGATGTAACAATGGTAATATGAGAGATTTATTTATAACAAATTCCCTTTCGAGGAAGAAAGAATTGTTCAAGCCTCTTAATGAGGGTCATGTAGGTCTTTATGTATGCGGCCCGACCGTATACGGAGACGCTCACCTTGGCCACGCACGCCCAGGTGTGACATACGACGTGTTTGTAAAACTTCTCAGACACCTTGGATACAAGGTGCGCTATGTCCGCAACATCACGGATGTCGGACATCTCGAGCACGATGCCGACGAAGGAGAAGACAAGATCGCAAAGAAGGCACGTCTCGAGCAGCTCGAGCCGATGGAAGTCGTACAGAGATGTACACTTGCATACCATGAGGCCATGCGCATGCTCAATGTGGCTCCGCCTTCGATCGAGCCACGTGCTTCGGGACATATCATCGAGCAGATCGACCTCGTCAAGAAGATCATCGACGCCGGATATGCATATGAAAGCAACGGATCTATATATTTTGACGTACTCAAATATGACAAGGACCACAGGTACGGCATCCTTTCGGGCCGTACACTGGACGAAGTGAAGGAAGGCACCCGCGACCTCGACGGCCAGCAGGACAAGCGCGCTTCATACGACTTCGCCCTCTGGAAGAAGGCATCTCCTGAACATATCATGAGATGGCCGTCGCCTTGGAGCGACGGATTCCCGGGCTGGCACCTCGAGTGCTCGGCGATGAGCGAGAAGTATCTCGGCAAGGAATTCGACATCCATGGAGGTGGAATGGACCTGCTCTTCCCGCACCATGAGTGCGAGATCGCACAGAACACCGCATCCCGCGGATGCAGCGGTGTCAAGTACTGGATGCACAACAACATGATCACCATAGAAGGCAAGAAGATGGGCAAATCGCTCGGAAACTTCATCACCCTTCCTGAACTCTTCGCCGGACGTCATGAGAAGCTTGCTCAGGCCTATACCCCTATGACCGTACGTTTCTTCATCCTTCAGGCTCACTATCGCGGCACCCTCGATTTCAGCAACGAGGCCCTGCAGGCGGCCGAGAAGGGGCTGAAGAGAATCATGCAGGCGGCGAAGGATCTTCGCGCCCTGGCATCTGCTGCCGGTATCAAGGCAGCCCCTGCCCTTGCATACGGCGAGTTTGTTTCTGCAATTGCACCAGAGCAGATATCTGCTTCAAACGCCGAGGTCCGCACATTGATTGAAGGCGTATACGAGGCACTCTGCGACGACCTCAACACTCCTATCGCACTCTCGCATGTCTTCGATGCCGTACGTATCATCAACACGGCAAAGGACAGGAAGATCACTCTTGACGCAGCCGACTACAGGGCACTCGTAGACCTCTTCGACAACATCGTATTCGGAGTCCTCGGACTTCGTGACGAGGACGCTTCGGAGGGCGGAAAGGTCCTCCAGACCATCGACGGTCTCGTGAACATGGTCCTCGAGCAGCGCAAGGCGGCAAAGGCTGCGAAGGACTGGGCTACCAGCGACCGCATCCGTGACGACCTCAAGGCTCTCGGCATCCAGATCAAGGACACCAAGGAAGGCACAGAGTGGACATTGGAATAGTCTGACCGATATGTATAAGTTCATTTCATGGAATGTGAACGGCCTGAGGGCCGTGTGCGGAAAGGGATTCGCAGACATCTTTGCGGAACTGGACGCTGATTTCTTCTGCCTGCAGGAGACAAAGCTGCAGGCAGGTCAGATAGACCTTGAATTCCTTGGTTACAAGTCTTACTGGAACTATGCCGACAAGAAGGGCTATTCGGGAACTGCAATCTATACCAGGCATGAACCTGTGTCAGTGACATACGGCATCGGAATCGACGAGCACGACCATGAGGGTCGTGTGATAACGATGGAGATGGAGGATTTCTACCTGGTCTGCGTATACGTTCCTAACGCGCAGGACGGTCTCAAGAGACTTGACTACAGGATGAAGTGGGAGGATGACTTCAGGGCATACCTGTGCTCGCTCGCGCAGCGCAAGGGTGTCATCGTATGTGGAGACCTCAACGTGGCACATAATGAAATCGACCTGAAGAACCCGAAAAGCAACCGCATGAATCCGGGTTTCACAGACCAGGAACGCTCCCAGTTCACGAATCTTCTGGAAGCAGGATTCATAGACACATTCCGTCACTTCTACCCTGACCAGACAGACATCTACTCGTGGTGGTCATACCGTTTCCAGGCACGTCAGAAGAACATCGGTTGGCGTATTGACTATTTCGTCGCATCGGAAAACCTCAAGGACCGCCTTGCCGGCGCGAAGATCCACACCGAGATCTTCGGCTCCGACCACTGTCCTGTCGAGCTGACACTGGAGTAGATAATCCTTAAAGCAGACATCTGTAGATCAGATATAAAGCACCATGGACCCCGGAAGCATTTTCCTAAGTATTTCTGCTTCCGGGGTCCATGGTGCTTTATATCCTTTATCTATAGAATCTATGCCTGATATTTGGGCAGTGTCACGGTGAATGAGGCACCGCCGAGGGTGAATGAACGCTGGTAGCTGATTTCGCCCTCACACTTCTCTATGATGTTGCGGCAGATGGCGAGTCCAAGACCTGTTCCTGAACTCTTGGTGGTGAAGTTCGGGGTAAAGAGCTTATCCTGATTCTCTTCGCTCACTCCCGGACCATTATCGTCCACAACTATATCATAGTACCCGTCCTTGATACTGTTTCTCAGATAGATACAAACCTTTCCTTCGCCTGGCTGCTCACCTCTTTCAACAGCCTCCTTCTGACTGATTTCCACAGCCTGGACAGCATTGGTGATAAGGTTCACGAATACTCGTATCAGCTGAGGCTTCGGAGCCATGACATATGCCTCCTCCATACCTATGTAACGGATGCTGATGTTATCCTTGTTGTCGAAGATGACGAGCTGGTCCTTGAGAGTCTTGTCAAGATCGATAAGCACTGGATCTTCACTGTACAGTTTAGCGAAGGTAGAGAACTCGTTGGCGGTTTCCGTAAGGATGTCAATATGTTCAAGTATTACCGCTGAAACCTCGTCGAACTTCTCCTCCCATTTCGGATTGTTGTTCATCTTAAGTCTGATCAGTCTCTGGAGCTGAAGCTTGATAGGGGTAAGAGGATTCTTGATCTCATGGGCCACCTGACGGGCCATCTGGCTCCATGCCTTGTCTCTTTCCGCCTGAGCAAGCTGCTTGGTCGAGTCAGAGAGATCTCGTACCATTCGGTTGTATGCCTCCACAAGAGAAGATATCTCGTCATCCCTTTTGTAGATGATATATTCCAGATTGTGGACATCGGCGACATTCATCTTCTTACCCATCTCCAGAAGTGGAGAGAACATTGAATTCACCTCCCTTGTACTGAAAAGAAGAGATGCTATGAGCAAAAGAATGAACAGATTCACTATCAGCGCAGCATGGAAGAAGGCCTCCCTACGGAAGTCATAGTTCTTGTCCGTGTAAGGCGAACTGATGATTGCGATCATATCTCCCTCGTCATTGAACACCGGAGCATACATCGACCAATAACTGTAGTCATCAATCTTCTCTCTCTGTATGAAATATCTCTGATTCTCATGACATATGTTATGGAAGGCATCCTGATCTATCCTGCTTCCGAGAATCATCTTCTCGAAGACCTCAGGGGTAGTCGAAACCGACACCTTGCCATCCGGAGTGAAGAGGGTTATGTCAGACTTTGTAGTGGCGGCTATACTCTCAAGAACAGACGCAAAATCCTGTCCCCGGAGATCCTGCCTCATCAGATTGCTGACCAGCGCCTGGATGGTAGTGATCTTTGTAGACATCAGGTCATTCATGTTCGCTTCGTTCCTCTTGTACACAAACAGCACGCTGATGGTCGTCATGCTGGCAAGAATCATGAAGGAAGATATGAATAGGATGGTATTGATCCTTGTCCTGAAATAATTCCTTCTGAAACCCTTGTTCTTTTTCTCCTTCTTCGAGAACACATATAGAAGTGCACACAGAAAGAGGAACAGATAGGAAAGCGAAGTGAAATATACCATGGCTCCTCTCTGAGGTCGGGAAACGATTATCATTTCCTCATCTCCTACCATATGGCGGAAATGCACATGACCGTTCGAGCGGGTGATATCCCCGCTTCCTTCAGCCTCTGAAGATATTGTCGGATACGGGTAATTGCCTTTGTAAGAGATCAGATTACCGGAAGTGTACTTTGCATATGAGTACAATGCAGGTATGTTTATACCTCCCGGATTCGAGAACTGACCCAGGATGCTGTAATATCCTCTGTCTTCGCGGTTAGACTCGGGCTCAAGTTCTACAAGCAGCCTCATAAGCCCGTCTTCCTTCGAATAATACACGAAAGTTCCCACATACCTGCTCCTTCCGTTGGCATCAGTCATGAACAGGAAGTTTGACCCGGACGCGATCGGAGTACCTGTGCGCAGAATATTATTGAAGTATGCCAAACCGTTCCTGTCGTTATCTCTGAAGATCGACACGCTTATATTATAACCTTGTCTGGTACGTGAGAGATAATAATCCGAAATCCTGTTAAGGATCATCGTCTGAGCATTGTCTATCTTTATAAGAGTGGCTATCAGCTGGTCTGATGCAATCGGCTCCTCGACACTACGGAGCTGGATCTCAAGTCCCAGGTCTCTTTCGACAGCAAGTCTGTTGGCCCACACGGTAACCCTGTCCTGTTCCTTTCTGAATCCAAGAACCGCAGCTATTGCTGTGAAATATATCGCGCAAAGCAAGGCAAAGACAGCAAGATTCCTGATCTTGAACATATCATACCTTATCCCGAGGGCCTCTCTTACGATAGGCTGCATCGACTGCAGGAGCAGCACCAGACAGAAAAGTATTCCGGTATATGACACATATACAAGGACTGTGTAATGGACAAGGTCGTTGCCACGATACAGCTCCATTGTTATGTTGGAATTGAGTATGAGACTCTTCAGGGTCATATGTGTGTAGACAAGCGTACCGGCAGCTGCAAGTGCACATAAGATTCCGTATACCACAAGCCTTCGCCTGCTGTTTTTCTTACCCCCTCGTATGACATCTGCGATATTCTGCCTTATCATATAGGTACATACGTAGAGGATCGTGATATAGGAGTTTATCAGAATCAGCGCTCCCAGGGAGAACAGGAACTGACCGTCAGCATAGATTGTAGGCGAAAACAGTTCGTAGGAATTGATCATCTGGCCACCCCATGCGAACGCAACAATGAAGAGAGCCGTAAGGGAGCCCACGACCATGAGATATACTTTCACCGACCTGTGTCCGAAAAGGAAAAGAAGTGTAGCGAGCGCCAGCAGTCCAAGCGCAGTCCACCTCAACAGTGAATTGTCAAAGAAATGGGACATCTGTCCCGTATCGTAGAGCACATTGAAAAGCGGCACTCCATCTATGACCACAGGAGCTCCGCTGCTGGAGTTGACAGGTTCCACGACATACCGTCCGCTTATCTTAAGATGGGGATTGGTACCGTTTTCCGACGAATTCAGTTCTTCGATGAGGTTGTTCTTGACCTCTACACCTGCGATTATCCTGACATTCGGCTGAGGATTGAATGACTTGACGACATACCACTTAGGGCCCAGGTTCATATACGACACCGTCTCTGTCACGTCAGATAGAGGAGAAGAGACTCTGTTGCTGTAGCTGGTCAGCCTCTGCACGGTCAGCCTCGGACTTATGTCATCATTGATGATCGGGAACTGATTGCTCCATGACTTCAATGAATCATTTTCATACTTGTATATGACCATATCGTCCGGGAGCCCTTCAAGACATCCTTCATCATCCCCTGAGGTGGCCTCCATGGCAAACGTCTCCAGCTTGGCAAGCCTCTTGTGGAGTCTTGCCGAAGCCTTCCGGGCAATCTCCACAGTCTCATTCTCACTGCTGTTTCCGACCATCGAGAGCATGAACAGAGAGAATGCGATGAACAGGATCAGCAGAGGAAGACGCCTTTTTATGAAAACACTGTTTCTCATCATTCGTGGTGGTATGGTTCTCCCTTCATGATAGTGAAGGCTCTATAGATCTGTTCGACAAAGATCGCCCTCACCATCTGGTGCGAAAAGGTCATCCTTGACAGAGATATCTTGGAGTTCGCCCTTTGGTACACAGCATCAGAAAATCCGTATGCACCTCCGATCACATAGACCATATCCTTTCCGACATAGGAAATCTTGTCCTGGATAACCTTTGCCAGTTCTACGGAAGTATACTCCTTTCCTCTTTCATCCAGGAGTATGAGGTCATCAGTCGGCTTTATGTTCTTGAGGATCAGCTCACCTTCCCTCATCTTTATCTGATCTTTAGTCAATGCAGACACATTCTTAAGTTCCGGAATCTCGACTACGGCAAACGGGATATAATGCTTCAGCCTTGAAACATATATATCCATACCCTGTCTGACCCAGTCCTTATCCGTCTTTCCTACTGTAAGTAAAGTAATCTTCATCTTTTGTCTGCATTAATCATACAAAGGTAATAAAAACTAATCTATTTGCACGGCTCGGATTTTGCAGTATCTTTGCACGGTATTTTCAAGTTCAAAATATGATAAGGGAAAGAATAATCGGGTTTGTGGCTGCTGCTGTAGCCATGCTTGCATGCACAGAAGCGTCTGCACAGGACAGCAGCTATGATGTCTTCAATCCTATTTCAAAATATATTGCATGCGGTGATGCAGAAAAGCTCTCTGCATGGTTCTCCGACAATCTGGAAGTCACCATATTCTCGAACTCCAACGACTCAAGCCGCAACCAGGCGCGCCAGATCATGAAGTCGTTCTTCCGCTCATACACTCCCCGCTCTTTTGAAATCACACATAAGGCAGGACGTTCAAACAAGAAATACGCTCTGGGAACCCTCAATGCCGGAGGTGAGATGTTTACCGTAACGATCTTCGTCAATTACACCGACACCGACTACCGCATCCAGCATCTCAAGATAGAGCGTATGAACTAAAGTACATACGCCCTTACATCCGAAGCGGTTATCCTGCTGCCTGAGAGTATCAGCAGTCGCTCGACGACATTTCTGAGTTCGCGGATATTTCCTGTCCAAGTCTTGTCCACAAGCATCTGCATGGCATCAGCATCAATATCTCTAGGCTGCATTCCTGTCTCCGAACATATCTGACCGATGAAGTAATCTACGAGAAGAGGAATATCTGACTTTCTCTCATCAAGAGTAGGCATGTTGATCACAATGACGCTGAGACGATGATAAAGGTCTTCCCTGAAACGTCCCTTTGCGATTTCCTCCTTCAGATTCTTGTTTGTAGCAGCCACTACCCTGACATCGACAACTATATCCTTGTCACTTCCCACGCGTGAAAGTTTCTTCTCCTGGAGAACCCTCAGGACCTTTGCCTGGGCTGCAAGGGACATATCACCGATCTCATCGAGAAAAAGTGTTCCTCCGTCAGCCTGCTCAAACTTGCCCTTATGCTGCTTTATAGCTGAAGTAAAGGCACCTTTCTCGTGGCCGAAAAGCTCACTTTCAATCAGTTCCGAAGGTATTGCAGCGCAATTGACCTCTATGTATGGAGCTGCAGAACGGGCACTTTTCTGGTGGAGATTACGGGCAACGAGTTCCTTTCCTGTTCCATTGGCACCGATGATAAGCACCCTGGCATCCGTAGGGGCAACCTTTCCTATCATATCCTTTACCTGTACCAGAGCAGGAGACTCTCCTACCATCTCCTGGCCATAGACCTTCTTCTTGAGCTGTCTTGTCTCCTTTACCAAAGACACTCTTTCTGTAGCATTCTTGATGGTGATGAGTATGCGGTTAAGATCGAGAGGCTTCTGGATAAAGTCGAAGGCTCCTTTCTTTATACATTCGACAGCCGTGTCTATGTCTCCATGGCCTGAAATCATCACGACCGCCGAATCAATACCCATCTCGGTAAGACGGCCGAGTACCTCCATGCCATCCATTTCCGGCATCTTGATGTCACAGAATATAACACTGTATTTTTCTTTGTCGACCATCGCACATCCGGTCGCGCCGTTCTCGGCAACATCTACTTCATAGCCTTCGTCAGCAAGAATTTCCTTAAGGGAATTACGGATGGAACGTTCGTCGTCAATAATCAAAATCTTCATGGCCGTTCAGTTTATAGTTTTACAAATATCGACATTTTTGGGAGTTTACACAATATTTTATAATTTTGCTTGGTTTTAGACTTTTACGTGTACTGATGCAAATACCTGATATTATAATCGCCATCGACGGATACTCGTCTACCGGCAAAAGTTCATTTGCCAAGATAGTGGCCCACGAGTTCTCTTTCCTGTATCTTGACTCCGGCGCTCTTTACAGGGGTGTCACCCTTTTCGCCATCGAGAACGGATACATCGGGGACGACAATACAATTAATGTGCCTGAGCTCGAAAAGGCATTGGACAATCTTGACCTGCACTTCGGTCCGCAGGGGACATACATCGCTGACAGGTGCATCGAGCAGGAGATACGCTCGATGGAAGTGGCCGGCAAGGTAAGCCCTATCGCCGCAGTGGCAGAAGTCCGCGCATTCGTTGACCGCAAGCTCAGGGAATTCGGAAAGAACGGACGCATCGTGATGGACGGCCGTGACATCGGTACCACAGTATTTCCTGATGCCGAACTCAAGATCTTCATGACAGCAGATCCTCTTGTCAGAGCGCAGAGAAGAGCCGACGAAATGAAGGCAAAGGGAATGGAGACTGACATCCAGGAAGTGCTGAAGAACCTTCAGGAAAGGGATTACATCGACTCGCACAGGGAAGTGTCTCCGCTCACCCGGGCGGAAGATGCGATAGTGCTCGACAACTCACATATGACCATGGAGGAACAGCTCACATGGCTCAAGGGTATCATCAAGGAACGTTTCGGACTCTGATCATATGATTACTGTTGACATAGATAAGAATTCAGGTTTCTGTGCCGGAGTAATCAGAGCGATCGGCAAGGCAGAGGAATTCCTGGACAGCGGAGACTCAAGACGTCTCTACTCATTGGGAGCCATCGTCCACAATGACTCCGAACTCGAAAGACTTTCAGGCAAAGGCCTGGTCACAATAGACAAGGAAGATTTTGACGAGATGGTAAGCGCCGAAGGTGAAGTGCTTCTCATCAGGGCACATGGCGAACCGCCGCAGACATACGAGCGCGCTGCCTCGCTAGGATTCCAGGTCATAGACTGCACATGTCCTGTAGTACTTAAACTCCAGCAGCGCATCAAGGAATCATACCTGAAACAGAAGGAAACAGGACTCGGACAGATACTGATCTTCGGTAAGATCGGTCATGCAGAGGTCCTCGGGCTCATCGGACAGACAGAAGGCACAGCCGTAGTCGTCGAAGACATCGCCATGATGGAAGATGCCATTGCGGAAGGCAGGATCATGCTGGACGTTCCGACAGAAGTTTTCAGCCAGACGACCAAGAGTCCTGCAGAGTACAGGTCTCTCTGCGCAAGGCTGGAAGAGCAGATGGCCCGTCATAACGAGCTCTCTGTAGAGAGATTCAAGGGACGCGGGCTGCTTTCCGTACACGACACTATATGCTCGCAGGTCGCTACAAGACACGAAAGACTCTCGAAGTTCGCTCTGGAGCACGACATGATCATTTTTGTTGCAGGCAAGGCAAGTTCGAACGGAAAGGTTCTCTGCGACCTCTGCAAATCCTTGAACATACGTACATACCATATCGATTCTCCGTGCGAAATCAAGCGTGAATGGTTCAGGGCAGACGACAAGGTCGGAGTCTGCGGAGCAACGTCGACCCCGAAGTGGCTGCTTGAGGAAACAGCCTCACATGTCCTTGAGCTGAACAGATTCGTGCCGGAGTGGGAGGAGACATTCAAGGTAGGAAACGGTACAGGATGCTGATAATCAGCAAAAATTTGGTTGGATAGATACATTTTTATATTTTTGCAGCCGATTTTGACCGGCTTGCCTTTTCTGGCGGAATCGGGACACCTTTAAGACTAGTATTTTTAAACATTTGATATTTTTATGGCAACAACAGCTGATTTCAAGAACGGACTTTATCTCAACTACAACGGAAAGCCATGCCAGATCGTATGGTTCCAGCACGTAAAGCCAGGTAAGGGTCCAGCTTTCGTAAAGACAAAACTCAGAAACCTCGAGAACGGACGTATCCTCGAGAACACATTCACAGCAGGTGCTAAGATCGACACCATCAACGTGGAGAGAAGACCATACCAGTTCCTTTACAAGGATGAGGACGGTTACAACTTCATGCATGAGGAGACATACGAGCAGATCCACCTCGACACTGACCTCGTTGACAACGCTGACCTCATGAAGGAAGGACAGCATGTAGAGATGATGTTCCTCGCTGACGAGGAGCGTTGCCTTACTTGCGAGCTCCCTACATACGTAGAGCTTGAGGTTACTTACACAGAGCCTGCAGTAAAGGGTGATACAGCTTCAACAAACGCTCAGAAGGAGGTTACCCTCGAGACTGGAGCCATCATCATGGCACCTCTCTTCATCAACATCGGTGAGAGAATCCGTGTCAACACAACTGACCGTTCATACGGCGAGCGTGTGAAGTAATTCCTGCTCAGCAACACAGATAAAGATCGCCTGCGTCATCCGACTCAGGCGATTTTTTGTATAGACAACACCATTTGATACTTTTATCTGATACAACAACTATCCGATAGCGGGTCGCTTCGCAGAAGCATAGGGATATGCTTCGCTCCCGCGCTATCGGATAGTTGTTTTGCCGACACTGGCCTAGTGTCGGCTGAGTGCATTCCCGGTGTGACGTTGCCGACAAGAGTATTCACATAACTTCTTACTATTTAATATTTTACATAAAATATGTTGTCGGCTGAGTGCAGCGATTTATGCACTCAGCCGACAATTCGGATGTTATAATGCTGGTTTTACTGATTATCTGGGGTAGTTGTAGTGGCAGCGTCGTGTTCGGCTTGGGTGTTGAGGCGCTGAGGGCCGCCTTTTTCGGCACGGAGGAAGGCAGCGGAGCGCTTGAGGACGAAGTTCGAGCCAAGGTACTTGGTGCGGACTTCGTCGTCTGCCGCGAGGGCTTCCGGAGTGCCGCTCTGGAGGATTGAACCTTCATAGAGAAGGTAGGCGCGGTCAATGATCGCCAGAGTCTCACCTACGTTATGGTCGGTGATGATGACTCCGATATTCTTGTACTTGAGTTTGGCGATGATGTACTGGATATCCTCAACGGCGATAGGGTCTACACCGGCGAAAGGCTCATCGAGAAGGATGAACTTAGGGTCGATGGCCAGGGCTCGGGCGATCTCGCAACGGCGGCGCTCACCACCGGAAAGCTGGATACCCTTGCTCTTGCGGACCTTGTGGAGGTTGAACTCATCAAGAAGGTCTTCCAGACGCTGCTTCCTCTCCTCCTTAGTGAACTGCTTGGACATCTCCATGACTGACATGATGTTGTCCTCGACGCTCATGTGACGGAATACAGATGCCTCCTGAGCGAGGTATCCGACACCCTTCTGAGCTCTCTTGAACATCGGAAGATCAGTGATCTCCTCATCGTCAAGGAAGATTCTTCCTGCATTCGGAACGATAAGTCCGGTGATCATATAGAAGCTGGTCGTCTTTCCCGCTCCGTTAGGACCGAGAAATCCTACGATCTCTCCCTGGTTCACCTCCATCGAAACCCCCTTCACAACAGTTCTGGGGCCATATTTCTTAACAAGATTTTCGCAACGTAACTTCATATTCCTTCTACTTTATATCAAGTTCCAGGTCCTTTACAAGATTCTTGACCTGTTCGTTCTGCCTCATCAGCTCTGCAGCCTGATCGCTAGGCATGTATATCTTCTTTTCCTCCGGAGTATCGTCGACAGACACTGCAACGCGCAGATAAACCTTTGCCGACCCTACAACCTTACGGAAGTTTCCTTCAAGTTCATGAAGAAGCTTCGACTCTACCCAATCCTTCTGGGCATCATTAACCACAAAGAATACAACAGTCTTGAAACCGTCGGCCTCCGACATCTCCAAGGTCGTAGTAGTCAACATGCTTGCCAGACGAGGCTTGTCACTGTACATCCTGGCAAGTTCAGGCCATTTAGCCTTCACAGCCTCATCCGAAGGCACCGTATCTTCAGTCTTGGCAGCGACCGCTTCAGCCTGAGGTTCATCCATCACCGACTTCAGGGACATGCCGACGCGCGCGCCACGCGTCCTTCTCTCCCTCGGCTGTTCTTCCGAACCTGCCGGCTGGAGTGTTGCCTGCACCTCCGCAGGCGCAGGCTGGGACTGCTCCGGCGAGCGGAGCATCTCTCCTGTATTCTGCGCAGCGACCGGAGCAGTTTCAGCCGGAGCGGGTGCAGGGCGTGGAGACTCCGACGAGCGGAGCATCTCCCCTGTATTCTGCGTAGCGACCGGGGTCTTCACGCCCTGCGCGGGCGCTGCGGCAACTGCCGGCGTGGCAACCGCCGGCTTCGAAGCGATGAAGCTCAGACGCATCAATGCAAACTCGATATGCAGGCGCGGATTGACACTGGCCCTGTATCCGGACTCGCACTGGGTGGTTATAGAAAGTCCCTCATAGAGGAAACCGAGAGAACATCTTTCAGCCTGCTCCTTATATCTTATCTTCAAGGATTCCGGCAACTCGAGAAGCGCATCCAGACCTCCGCTCTTGCTGACCACAAGGTCACGAAGATGCGAAGACAGAGCCGCCACGAAATGAAGGGCGTTGAAACCCTTGGTCAGAACCTCGTCAAAGGTCATCAAAGCGGCAGGATAGTCACCCTTGAGGAAGGCATCCACAAGAGAAAAACTGTATTCATAATCGAGCACATTAAGGTTGCGGAGCACATCCTGATACTTGACATCGGTGCCGCAGAATGCAACAGTCTGGTCAAAGATGGTAAGGGCATCACGCATCGCACCGTCTGCCTTATGGGCAATGACATGAAGCGACTCGTCGTCTATGGTGATACCTTCGCTTGAAGCCACCATACGAAGGTTCCTGACAATATTGTCGACGGTGATCCTGTTGAAGTCATATGTCTGGCAACGTGACAGGATGGTCGGAAGGATCTTATGCTTTTCAGTTGTAGCAAGAATGAAGATCGCATGTGCAGGGGGTTCCTCAAGGGTCTTGAGGAAGGCGTTGAAGGCAGCCTGCGAGAGCATATGCACCTCGTCGATGATGTACACGCTGTATCTTCCCACCTGCGGCGGTATGCGCACCTGATCCATGAGGGTCTTGATGTCCTCGACGCCGTTGTTCGAAGCAGCATCGAGCTCATGGATGCAGTACGAGCGTCCTTCGGCGAAGGACTGGCACGACTCGCACTGTCCGCATGGCTCCATCTCCGATGACGGATCGGAGCAGTTTATCATCTTCGCGAAGATACGGGCGGTGGTCGTCTTGCCGACACCGCGCGGTCCGCAGAAGAGATATGCATGGGCCAGCTGGCCTCTGAGAATCGAGTTCTTGAGGGTCTGGGCTATATTGTCCTGGCCGATGAGAGTCCCGAAGGAATCAGGCCTGTATTTTCTTGCTGATACTATATACTGACTCATAAAACGTTCTTTCGTCAACTTACAAATATACATCTTTTTTGCTTAACTTTGCATCCTGACATACATATACACAATGAAAAAGACAACAGCAATAATCATAGCCATACTTCTGCCTGTTCTGACATGGGGACAGGCCCAGATAAATACGAAGAAAGTCAAGATTGCAGACTTTACCCAGAAGATCACAAAGGTGGTCCTCTCCGGCAATGAATTCTTCGACATGGCGCTTCAGAACGAGATCACGCTTGGCTGGAGAATATCTCCGTTCGAGTTCTGCACCATGGAAGAGTTCGAACAGTACAAGACCAGCGAAGAATACTACTTCCTTCTCAGCGTGACAGGAAAGTTCAAGAAGGACAACATCCCTACGATCCGTTACCTGACCCTCGTCAAGGGAGGCAATGGAGCGGAGGAAGGAATAGACAAGATGATGGAGGTGGTAACCATGCCTGTAGCATCGGCACCACATCCGTCCGGAAGAGAAATAGTATTCCTGCCGGCGCTCGTCGACATCATCCAGAACTACACTCTCCTCGCGATGGAAAACGACAAGATCGCATATGGAGGTCCCGGAGCCATAACCCAGAAGATTGAAAAGGAAGACGAATTCCTTGTCGTCTTTACAGAAGACGACATCTGCGAAAGCTGCTACGAGATGGAGAAGGTAGAATTCTATGACGACGAGATGCTGGTCACTGAAGAAGAAAAGGCAGATTCATATATGATGGACAGGATGGAAGACACACTTGTCGGATACGTGATCGCTCCGTCTGAGCCGATGCCGGGAGCTGTGTATTACAAGATGCTCATCCATGCCCGTACATATCAGCTTTATTATTTTGCACAGGACAGAGTCAGCAGGAAGGAAGGTGCCGGATTCATGCCGTCTGACATAAAGAAGATTTATTCAGCAATCACAAAGGAACAGCGATGATCAGCGGAAGAGCAGGATGTGGACTGCAGTATGGAGTCAAGAGAAGCGGCTCTGCTGTAGGCTATTGTGCCTTGAGCATAAAGTGCGGCACCAGGAATGAGGAAGGGTTCCACAGCGGGATCGCCCATTTCGTGGAACACACTATATTCAAGGGAACCAGCCATAGAAGCGCCTCGGTCATAAACGGTTACCTCGACCGCCTGGGAGGTGAGCTGAATGCCTTCACTACCAAGGAAGAGATCGTATTCCATGCGACGGTCCTCAAGGAGGACCTTCAGAAGGCGGCAGCCCTTCTGTTCGAACTTGCAACGTGTGCGACATTTCCCGAGCATGAGATAAACACTGAAAAAGGTGTGGTGATCGACGAGATACATTCATACAAGGATACTCCTTCGGAGGATATCTATGACAGATTCGAGGAAATGCTTTTCGAAGGACACCCTCTAAGCGGGCCGATTCTGGGAAGCGTGGCTTCTGTCAAGAAGATCACCCATGACGAACTCATCAGGTTCGTAAAGGAGAAGTTCACTCCCGAGAAGATGGCATTCACCATCGTTGCAGATATCGACGAGAAAAAGATGGAAAAGGACGTACTGAAGCTGGCTCAGAAATACTTTGGCAGCTCCGGAATGGCAGAGGCAACCGCAACGACAGACGAAGAAGCCATGGCAGGCCGGAGGCCGGAGCCATGGAATGGATGTAACAGGTTCGACAAGACCCTCAGCAAACGCAACCATCAGGCAAACTGCATCATCGGAGGTCTGGCGCCATCGCTTTATCAGGAGCGCGAAAGACTCGCTACAGTCCTGCTGGGCAACATACTCGGAGGTCCGGCGAGCAACTCTATCCTGAACTCAGTGCTCAGGGAAAAGAACGGATGGGTATACGGAGTGGAATGCGGATATGTCCAGTATTCGGACTCGGGAATGATAACCATCAGCTTCGGATGCGACAAGAACAATCTTGACAGGTGTATCCGGACCATAGAAAAGGAGATACGCAAGCTGCAGGAGACTACATTGTCTGACCGCAAGCTGAAAGCGGCGAAGAAACAGCTGCTGGGCCAGCTGGCCGTCAGCAGCGACAACGGCGAGACCCAGTGCCTCTCGATGGGCAAAGGTCTCATATCATACGGAAAGATAACCGGGGACAGACAGACGAAGGACCTCGTCGACGGCATAACTGCCGAAGACGTCCGCGAAATGGCCCAGACCCTCTTCGCTCCGGAGAAACTGTCCCGACTTATTTATATATAATGGAAAAGATCTATCAGTACATAAAGGACCATGCAACGGAGCCGAGCGAAGCTCTTGCGTGGGTCGAGAAGCAGACACATGTAAGGACCAATCATGCCCGCATGCTCTCCGGAGCAGTCCAGGGCCAGATCATGCGCATGCTCGTGCAGACCAGCGGAGCATCACGCATTCTGGAACTGGGTACATTCACTGGCTATTCAGCCATCTGCCTCGCATCGGCCATGCCGGATGGAGGCCACCTCGACACCCTCGAGATCAACGACGAACTCGAAGACCTCATCCTTGAAGGCTTCGAGCGCGCCGGACTTGCTGATGTGATCGACCTCCATATAGGCGACTGCAAGGAAACCCTCCGCAGGTTCAGGGAGGAAGGACGTGAATATGACCTTGTGTACATGGACGCAAACAAACGCGAATACCCTGAGTATTATGAACTTGTATTCGACATGGTACGTCCCGGCGGACTGATTCTCGCAGACAACGTCCTTTGGGACGGAAAGGTCTGCGAAAACCCTATGCCTCAGGACAAGCAGACTCTAGGGATAGCCCGATTCAACGACATGGTAACGGAAGACCGCCGCGTGGAGTCGGTGATCCTCCCCCTTCGCGACGGTCTCAATCTCATCCGTAAGAAGGCCTAATAGACCTTGAAGAAATAACTGAACGAATCTATTATCTCATTCAGGGATTCGACTGCCGGAACCAGCTTCTCCAGCTCGTCGTATACCTTCTTGTAATAGATATAGAACCTTGCATGCTTCTTCTTGTGCAGTTCGACATAGATGACGGCACGATGCGTCTGGGTCTCCATCCTGTATTCCAACCCCGAGTCCTTCAGATAAGTCGTTATGAGAGCTTCTGCCGTCTGCTGGTTTATGGCCCTGGTCATCATCATCTTCTTTACCTTTATCGGCAAGGCTTCCAGGCGTTCTTTCAGCTCAGGCATGATCCGGTCCAGAAGTTCCTGATACATCTCATCAGAACGTTTGGTCATATTCTGACAAGGCCTGTAGCCATGCTCCTGGTGGAAACGGTCGTCTATCGCGCGCAGAGCAAATTCCAGACGTGCCTCCATCGACATCTGCTCTCCCCTTTCGAGGTATCCGACCATCCAGCTTCCCGCGGTGTTCACACCGGTCCTTATGTAGTCAATATCCTTCAACATAACTCATCATCTTAACTGCATCATGCAGACGCGTCCGGTCCGCGACATCCATTCCTTGTTTTCATCATATGATTCACGGTCGACGCAGACCCACAGGATCTTCGTCTTCATGCCCTCCGGCACCGAGGGTGCCGGAGCATAGCCGTCCGTCAGTATGACGAGGCCTTCATATCCGTTCTCATGGGCATAATCCACCGGTTCCTGAAAAGAAGTGCCTCCCCTGCCGCTCACTGCGAAATTCTTCACTGCCTTCGTAAGGGTAATGACCGACTGGACTCCGCAGTCGAACTGAAGCACATCGACTCCCTCGAATCCGTAGCGGAATGCACTGTTGATGACTCCATAGAAATCAGAGACAGACTTGTCACTGACTGAGCCTGAGACATCTACAGCTACAAGAAGCCTGGTATTGAATTTTCTTACACTTCCCATGCTGGAGAATCCTGTCCTGCGGTTCGGGCGCATCCTGGTAAGTTTCCTTTCCGAAGAAAGAATGCTGGCACGGAATCCTGACAGGACCTTTCTCCAGTCGATCTTAGCCTTGAGGGATGCCTTCAGCATCTGCTGCATATTACCCGGCATCGTACCCCAGTCCTTCGTGGACTCGATGACACTGTTGATCTGGCAGGCCATCATGGCATCCTCTTCCCATAGTTCCGCCAGATCCTGCAGCGGACGGGTGCCCTGACCGATACGGTCAGTATGCACCCCGCCTCCGGCGGAGTCGCTGCCGCTCCCGCCGGCGTCCCCGCCTCCGGCGGGACGGGTACTCTCCGCATCATCTTCCGATGATGCCGGAGAGCTCAGGCGGTCCGGATCGCCAGATCCGTCCGCCTCCTCTGCCGGAGGCAGAAGTTCCTGGATCCTCATGGCATACCACTCGTAATTACGTCCCCTCTCCAGCTTGAAATCCTCAGGAGTCTGTACCCTGAAACTGTTGAACCGGTAATTGTCTCCCACTGTAACGTTGCTGCCCAAAGCTGCTGCGACAAGACAGCAGCCGTCAGGGTAACGTTCATATGGATGCTTCAGGAGGATACGTACAGCTTCTAGCTTCATCGCTTCTTCAAGAGCCTCGTCAGTCATCTTCGAAAGCAATCCGGGGTTATACTCAACCCTCCTTCGGCCGCTTCTCAGAGGACAGGTGATCGAATCTTCCGCCACAAGTTCATGGAGACAGAGCACCTGAAAGAGAGGCGGCTCAAGGATGAACCACCTTTCAAGTATCTTCTCTATCCTGCGTACCATGGTTATTTGATCGTCTTGATGTAATCTACCAGAAGTCCTGTCAGCTTACGGCATTCCCTTGCTATGAAGAAGATAGCCTTGGGATATGTCTGCTGGATGTATGTGTTGGCGAAATGGGCTGCCGCCTCCTTCTTGTTCTTGGCCAGATATCGGAAATATGCTTCCAGATTCGCGCTGGCCTGAGCAATCTTTGCAGTCGGGATCTCGTCCACCTCGAGATGGCGGTAGACGTCCTCATTCACGGCCGACAGCTGATGGAGCTTGTATGAATCCAATGTCCTCTGGAGGTCGGGGTCACCGAACATCATGAGCACTTCCTTTCCTGTAACCAGCTTTGCATTCGAGATACTTGACAGGAATACTGAGGCAGCCTTTCCTCCGACGATGCTGGAGATCACCTTTCCGTCGGAGGCAGTCAGATGGGATCTTCCGCTTATTATGTCGGAAACCCTCTTCCAGGCCCTTCGGTCAGGGGTCTTGTCCAGGCCCATGTCGGCATTATCCTTCATATCAGGGTCCTTGTCAAGCCAGAGACGGTTGTTGCTTATGAAATCAATGACCCGGGAATCCACACCCGCCTTCTTTGCCCAAAGAAGCCACTCGGCTACGGTAGGCTTGAAGTTCACGATATTGAACCTTGACACCAGAGCAGGATCGAGATCGGTCAGCTGATACTGGTCACCCATGTTCACTGCAGAGATGATGCGGCTGCCATCGGGAAGTTTCTTACCCGCCAGCTTGCGGTTAAGAGCAAGGTCCATCACAGTCTGGAGGATTTCCGGACGGGCACGGTTCAGCTCATCAAGGAAGAGCACGATGGGTTTTCCGTCTGTAGGGAACCAGTAAGGAGGTCTGAAGATTGTCTTGCCCGTTGCAGGATCCTTGTCTGGAAGACCGATGATGTCTCCCGGATCGCTCATCTGTCCGAGGAAAAGAGCGGTCACAGGCATGCCCTTGGCAGTGAAATACTCGGTCAGGATCTCGGACTTTCCTATTCCGTGATTTCCGACGAGCATGATGTTATGAGTGGAAGGGGTTACATCAAGCAGATGCTTGAGTTCAGTGATGTTGACAGAAATATTTCCCATGATTGATCTCTATAAGTCTATTAAAGAGAGCAGTCATGGGAAATTTCTATCAATGATCTTCTAGATATTTCTGGTAATTTTTGCGCCAAGGGCATTAAGACGGATGTCGATGTCCTCGTATCCGCGGTCTATCTGGTCGATGTTGCTGATCACGCTGGTGCCCTTTGCAGACATTGCGGCGATAAGGAGGGCGATACCGGCGCGGATATCAGGAGATGCCATTCTTCCGGCCCTGAGCTGATAACGATGGTCATGACCTACGACAACTGCCCTGTGAGGGTCACAGAGGATGATCTGTGCGCCCATGTCGATGAGCTTGTCGACAAAGAAGAGACGGCTCTCGAACATCTTCTGATGGATCAGAACGCTGCCCTTGCACTGGGTCGCCATCACGAGGATCACGCTCAACAGGTCGGGCGAAAGACCCGGCCATGGAGCGTCTGCGATATTGAGAATCGAACCGTCAAGGAACGAGTCTATCACATAGCTCTCCTGTTCAGGAACATATATGTCATCTCCCCTGCGCTCAAGATTCACACCCAGCTTGCGGAAAACCTCCGGAATCATTCCGAGTTCACCATAGGCAACATCCTTGATCGTAATGCTGCTGCGGTTCATGGCTGCCAGAGCGATGAACGAGCCGATCTCGATCATGTCCGGAAGGATCTTGTGCTGCGTACCGCCGAGGCTCTCGACACCTGTGATGGTCAGCAGGTTGGATCCGATGCCTTCGATCTTCGCGCCCATGCGTACGAGCATCTTGCAGAGCTGCTGGAGGTATGGTTCGCATGCTGCATTGTAGATTGTCGTCACGCCTTTGGCGACGACAGCGGCCATCACGATGTTCGCCGTACCGGTCACCGATGCCTCATCCAGGAGCATGTACCTTCCTTCGAGGGTACGGCCTTCGGGAACATGGAGATGGAAGGCCTTCATATCGGTGTCATATTCCTGGCTTGCGCCGAGGTTCATGAATCCGAGGATATGGGTATCCACTCTGCGACGACCGATCTGGTCACCGCCGGGCTTCGGGAAATATGCGCGGCCGAAACGGGCGAGAAGCGGACCGACGACCATCACCGACCCGCGAAGTTTCGCACACTTCGCGACGAAGTCGGCACTCATGATGTAATCGACATCTATCTCGTCTGCCTTGAATGTATACACTCCTTTTTCATGACGTGTCACCTTGACACCCATCCCTTCCAGAAGAAGGATAAGGTTCTTTACATCAAGAATCTCGGGTATGTTCTCTATACGGACCTCTTCCTTGGTGAGCAATACGGCACTGATGACCTGCAGAGCCTCGTTCTTGGCGCCCTGCGGCCTGATTGTACCGCTCAGCTTATGTCCGCCTTCTACTACAAATGAACTCATGTGATATTTATTTAAAGGTTCCTGCCGCAATGGCCGAGGAACCATTCAACGTCTTCTTCCTTCATTCGAGGCTGAGCCTTGAGGACTTCCTCCAGACGCTCATAGTCCTTCATGAACTCTGCCACAAGCTCTGCAGCAGACTCGGGAGCATACATAGCTGCCTCATTGACAGTTCCCATCTTTCCGAGAGCATCATATGGATCAATACCTGTACGGAACTTCAGGGCTTCGATCGACCTTCCCATCCTTCTTGAATATCCTGTGACGCCGCATGCAAGCGAAGTGTCCTCCGAAGGATATGTGATCACGATCTCCTTCTGCTGTGCGCAGTCAGTAACAGGGACCTCGACTGTGAACGAGAAATCCGTACCGTCGTATGAATAGTCGGTCGGAACACCGTTGACAGCCACAGTCTCAGGAGCTACACTTGCAACCACCTTTACCTTGAACTGACGTTCTGCAGGCATTCCTGCATACTGGCCCTGACGTGGTGCGATCGTCACGGTCTGGACATTTCCGTTCCATACATTCGACACTGCAGTAGTTGCAAACTCATCTGCGTAGTTCTTGTCATTTCCGGCATCCTCATACATGCTGAATGAACCGTTGCCTCCAGGGAAGACTGTAAGGGTGATATCTTCGTCGTTGCTGTCAAGGTTATTCACCTCGTTTCCATAGAATGGAAGAACAGAACCTGCCTTTACATAAACTCCGTACTCATCGAGAGCGAAATGACGTTTTACTACAGCGCCGCCCTTGAGCATCGTACCTGTATGGAGCTCGAACCACTCGCCCTCAGGGAGCCATACATCAACTTCTGCAAAGCCGTCTGTCGCAGGTTTTACGACAGGAGCGATGAGCATGTCGTCACCGAACATGTACTGGCTGCGGAAGTCATATGCCTCCTGGCACTCAGGATAGTCATAATACATCGGACGGCAGAGGGCAAGAGCCTCATCATAACCCTTACGGGCCATAGCATAGATGTACGGTGCCATCACGTAGCGCTGACGCACGGTCTGACGGATAACATTGGTATATTCTTCAGTGAATATCCACGGTTCCTTGTTCAAGCCACCGTTCTTCGAACTGTGTGTACGCATCACAGGGCTGAAGCCGCCGTACTGAAGCCATCTTGTGTACATCTCAGGATCGATGGAATCGCCGAGGTGACCTCCGATATCGTGGCTCCAATATCCATAGAGTACATTCGAAGATGTCGCTGTGAAGTATGGCTGGAACTCGAGTGACTTCCATGTGATTGTAGCATCGCCTGAAAAGCCGATCTGATAACGGTGGTTACCGAGTCCGCCCCAACGATGGTAAAGCATAGGACGCCTGTCGCCATGGCGCTGCATATCGCTGAAGTAGCAGTAGTTGATCCACCATGTATTGTGAAGCTTCGGCATCTCAGTATCATATACATGCTGCTGCCAGTCAAGCCACCAGAAGTCAACTCCTTCCTTCTGCATAGGGTGCATGACCTTGTCAAACATGTTGGTCATGAACTTCTTGTCCGAGTTGATCCATTCTATACGGTCCTTTCCTTCAGGATCTTTTCCAAGACTCTCTGCAAGAGCCGGATAGCACTCTTCCCAGTGGTCGAAGCCTTCTGCAGGGTGGAGGTTGATGGTGATCTTGAGTCCCTTGTCCTTCATCTGTGACATGAACTTCTCCGGATTCGGGAATATGCTCTTGTTCCAGGTCCAGCCTGTCCAACCGCCACGTCCCGGATCAGTATAATGCCAGTCCATATCTACCACGAGTACATCGAGAGGGATGTCATAGGCAGCCATCTTGTCCACAAGCGTACGGAGTTCCTTGTCGGAATATGCCCAATAACGTGACCACCAGTAACCGAATGTGAAGCGAGGAGGCAGAGGCATCTTGCCGGCAAAGACGGTGAAATCCTTGAGGGCAGCCTTGTAGTCATGTCCATATGCCATGAAATACCAGTCCTGGCATTCCTTGGTCTCTCTTTCCTTTACCCAAGCCCACTCGGAATCGTCAAACAGAAGGTTATCCGACTCGTCAATCAGAGTCCAGCCGTCACGGGCGATGACTCCATCCTCGAACGGACGCACTTCTCCCTTCTTGGAATCCTTTACCCAGTCCTGGGTCTGGAGATCTCCATCAAGGCCGTCGAGAGTACGGAAGGTACCCTTGAGGTTCTCCTTCTGCTTCATGCCCGGCTTCCATGTGAAGAAGCCGTCTGCAGCCTTGATTGTGAGGTTATCCTTTGTAAACTTTCCGGTCCCCTTCCTATATGTCAGGGTCATCTTGGATGTTATGACCTCAACATTCTTACCTGCTTTACGAACCTTGTAATCTACTGCAGGATAATCCCTTTCAGATGCCACAAAAGACGGGAGGTCAGTAAACTTTCCCTCCGGCTGCCACTCGAGCCTGATGACTCCGTCAGTGACTACAGTGAAACGCACTGTCGCGTCCTGATAGGCTACATTGTCCTTCTCCTGCGCCGCCATGATGACAGCGACGCACATTGTCAGAAACGATAGTATCGTCTTTTTCATAGTCATTTATTTCTTCTTGATATCCCAGAAAGTGCTTGAATGATTACCCAGGAGGACATCTACATTGACGTTCGGCTTGTCTCGTACCATCTCCACCTTCAGATTCTCGAGTTCGAGGGCGCGGAGAGCGATGAACTGCTCAGGAGAAAGTCCCATCTGCTTCTGGTATTCCTTATCGGCGAGGGCACGCTTGTTCTCTGTGATGCGGCGCTGTTCCTCCATCTCCTGCTGCTTGAGCTGGGTCTGCTTCTGCTGTGCCATGGTAGCGGTCTTGTTGAGCTCCGCCATCACCTCGCTGTTAGGCTTTGCCTTGTCCACCACCACATTCACGATATCGACAGGGAATTCCTTGTCTTCATCAAGACGTACGATGTACTCCTGGAGTTTCTCTGTAATGTCTACCTTTACAGAGTCATATACCTCACGGTTGCTTACGAGTGTGTACATATCGTATGTAGAGATGAAATTTCTTACGATCTCGCGGAAATTCTCCTTGATGTTGTTGCTGTACCAGTCCTGTCCGTAGTTCATATGAAGGATCGGAGACTTTCCTCTCTGGATTCTGAGGGTAAGGTGCGCACTGAGGTCGAGCGGAGTATTGTCGTCGCAGAACACATCGTCAAAAGTTTCTGTATACTTTACAGGAACATGCTTATAGGTCACAAAGTCAGTAGAGAACACCTTCCAGGCTGAACCCTCGACAAGTGCCTTAGGGTCCACACCGCCCTTACCGAAGACATAAGGCTTCTTGATGAAGACTCCTTCCTCATCACCATCCACTCCGCAAAGGCTGCATCCTGTAAGAGCCATTGCAGCAAGCACCATAACGATGCCACTGAAAAACATGTTTCTTTTCATAGCTTTTGATATTTACAATTGACAAATATACGAATTTAAACCTTAAAGAGGCCTATATTCCTCCTGTTATATCACTCTGAAAGACCAGATGAGGTCATTTTGAAAGAATGTCGGTGATATACGGCAGATATCATGGCAGCTTATTTACTGAATATCAACGTATTAGCACCAGATGCCTACTATATTTTGCAGCAGGCATCTATATCTGAAACGCTAGCACACAGAGGTTTAAGCGCCATGAAAATTACATAGGACATTAGGTGCCACAGAAGAATTCATCCAAGACGTTGAGCGAGTTAAACATGCTCTCAAAACACTCCAATGCAGTTTGGCCCGCTCAACGGTCGAAATTTCCTGCCGTTGAGCGACGGGGAACTACCTAGAACCAAGTCCTGGGCAATCTAGCCCGCTCAACGGCTTGGCTTTTAGTTTCCCTCAGGGATATATTTGGGGATTTACATATAGGCTGCGGGCCTGACGGACGATGCGGCCTGAGGGCCACGCATCGTTTCCGCTCAGGCCCGCAGCTGCAGTGTCATGTCTTTCTGAGGAAGAACTAAAGACAAAGACGGAAGCCAAGGATGTCGAAACTGTCGTCAGGCGAGTAGCTGCTGCGGTCAGATAAACGGCAGCTCCCCGGGACGCAGTTCCAACAACCACCACGGCTGACGCGATAGGAGCCGCTGGATGAGCCAGACGGATTGGTCTGAGAGGATGAACTATAATCTCCATACCAATCGCTGCACCATTCCCAAACATTTCCTGCCATATCGTATAGTCCTAACTCATTCGGGATTTTGGTACCGACATCATGAGTTTTTTTTCCGCTGTTATCAGTATACCAAGCAACATCTCCTATCGTATTGCTTCCGGAATACTTATATCCCTTGCTCTTTTTCCCTCCTCTTGCTGCATACTCCCACTGAGCTTCGGTCGGCAACTTGAAGTTCTTGCCGGTCAAACTGTTAAGTTTACGGATAAATACCTGGCAGTCGTCCCATGAAACCTGCTCCACAGGTCTGCGAGCGCCTTTGAAATGGCTAGGGTTACTACCCATAACAGCTTCCCAAAGTTCCTGAGTCACTTCATATTTTCCAATACAGTAACTGTTAAGAGTAACTTGATGTACGGGCTTCTCCCAAGAATAAGCCTCACTATCATCAGACCCCATCTTGAAAGTACCTCCCTCAACAAACACCATCGGATATTCAACCCCTTTGACATTCAACACAAAGTCACCGGAATCTTGTGTTTGAGGTTTGTTATCAGCTGCCACTTTCGAGACAGATGACAGAGATTTTCCATGACAGTCCTTGAAAAGCTTGCCGCTGCCGCATGGACAGAGAGGTTCAAAAACATAATCTCGGGTAAGCCAAGAACGTAAATCAGTCAATAACTTCTTAAACTGATCTGGGTCAAATGAGTCTATATTGTTCTTTGAACCATATTCCAACAGGAATATATTATCCAACTGAGACGTATCCAATTTGACCAAAATGACACGCTTTTTCTTTATCTGGGCATAGTTCAATTCCTTGACAGTCCAATCTGTCTCGAAATCTATGTTGAGATGTGCTGAAGAGTGCATGAAAAGTACAACTTCAGCAGCATCTATTGCGCGACAAATCACAGAAGCAAACTGCGCACTGCTCTTAATTCCATCAAGATCCATCCAACATTTGCAGCCGAGTTCCTTTTCTATTCTAGCAACTATAGGAAAAACTTTATCCTTATCTATCCTCTTGTAGCTGATAAATATCTGCTCCATATAACTTGAAATTCAGAATATCGTTTTTAAGATTTAGAATGCACACACAGCACGGACATAATTTAAAGTATTACAATTGCTATGATATATGGTTGCATTATACATATTTACTACCATAGCATTGATATAGCCATATCCGGTTGATGACCAATAAGGCATACTGGCTTCTCCCCTGACTGCCATTTTTTCACCACACTTCTCCAGCACTTCATTCACTATAGAAAAGACAGAATCATTCAAAAAAAGTTCTTTCAGCTCATCAATTGCAGGCAGATACCATCCTTCGCCATGATCAGCACACCAAGCGAATGCCGGATATTTTCTTTGCCAGTCATTCTCGCTCATTACGACTTTCTGGTTCTTCATTCCATCCTTCTCATCTTTTGTAGAATGATCAAAAATGAATGTAGTATTGACAGTACCGCGTCCCGAATTCCATTTGGTAGCAACCTGATCCAGACTGACTATCTTGCCATGTCTTCCTGTAGAATCAACCCAGAATACTATTCCTTTCTTTACACCGACATTATAAAAATCACCGATTTTCCACTTACTGCCATTGTCAATAGCAAACATAGAGTCTATAGCAGCCAAAATGGCTGCACCCTGCTTGACACTTTCACTCATACTTGAAGAAACCGGCTTTGAAACAGGTCTAGTTACAGGTCGGGAAACAGAAACCTTTATCTGCCTACCCAGAAGGTTCATAACATCTTTAACAAGTGTTGTTTCAACGGGATGGTCCTTGATATTTCTGACATTGATGCAGCTGAATACGAATTCAAGAGCATCAGGCAAAGAAGATCCGTCGATGACATATGGCAACAGGTGATTCTTTTCCTTCTTGTTGAATGCATATGTAATCTCACTGTTGGTGAACTTCGACCTATATGAATTTGCACTGGCCAGAAAAAGGAAGACATCTGATTCCTTTATTGCAGAAGCTATGACAGCAGGAAATTCCAAACCTCCACCGATTCCCTGACGGTCAATGAAGTATGATATTCCTGCTTTATCAAATGCAGCACAGATCCGGTCCGCAACAGCAATGTCTAATCTCGAATAGCTTATGAATACGTCGTACTTCATGGGAAGGTTATTGTTTTAAGGTAAGTTGCACATTTGGACATGCGATGTAACTTATTAACTGTAAGCTACTTGTATGTTTTGCCTGCTGTCCCGGGACGGCAGGACTATTGGGTATCTTATTAAGTATCAATACTTTACAGCGCATACTTTTCAGACATGTTCGACTTCGGGGTGGAGGTCGACGCCGAATTTGGCTTTGACGGAGGCGATGATGCGCTTTTCCAGACCGATTATTTCCTCTGGGTAGGCGTTACCGGTGTAATTGACGATTACCAGTGGTTGCTTTTCCCAGACAGCAGCGCCTCCGCTCCTCCTTCCTTTCCAGCCGCACTGCTCTATCATCCAGGCAGCGGGAACCTTGACTGTAGTGGTAGAGATTGCCACGTCGCTTCGCTCCTCGCAATGACGTGAAGGAAGTTGATCCTCACCATGAGGTGTGAGGGTCTGATTTTCGATGATATAATGAGGTACCTTGTAGTCAGGGCCGTGTTCGGCTTTGGCTGCGGATTCTATGCGGGCGAAGTGCTCAAGGCTGATCACTGGGTTCTTGAAGAAGCTTCCTGCGCTTCCCACGACAGACGGCTCAGGCAGCTTCTCTTTCCTTATCTTGATGATGACTTTTCTTATCAGGGCAGGGGTCAAGATTCCCACGTCGCTACGCTCCTCGGAATGACGTGATGAGTGTTCCTCACAGCAACGTTCTATCTCGGTTTTCAAGTGGCCGTAGTCCAATACCGGACGAGGGTCACGTGAGAGGGTGAAGACGACATGGGTAACGATGTAGCGGCCCTTGAACTCAGAGTTCTTGAAGATGGAATCACGGTAACCGTAGCAGCATTCCTCTACATCAAAATTGACGAATTCCTCCTCAAGAGTATCGTAGCAGTAGACTTTATGAATGACATCCTTCACCTCAACTCCATAAGCGCCTATGTTCTGCACTGCCGAGGCACCTACTTCTCCAGGAATGTATGACAGGTTCTCCACTCCCCAGAGTCCTTCCTTGGCAGCCCATGCACAGAAATCATCAAACACGACTCCGGCACCTACTGACACAAGAACAGGAGTAGAGATTGCCACGCTACGCTCGCAATGACGTTCGGAGGTATCGCAATTACCATCTTCAAGTATTTCGATGAAGTCGATATTGGAATGCAGGACAGTACCTTTGAAGTCATCGGTGAATAGCAGGTTGCTGCCGCCACCGATATGAAGAACCGGACGGGCCAGTTCCTCGAATTCAATGTCCACAAGGTCCGCTACGGAATCATATTCCATGAAACACCTTGCCTTCACCTTCATTCCGAAGGTGTTCATCTTCGTCAAATCCTGATAGTAACTTGTCCTTATCATTCCAAATTCACTTATATTGCTATATATCAATCACTTACAAATAAAAGGGTGGTCAAAAATCACGACCCTTTACCACATAAAACTCTATAAATCAATACTTTAAGCGTTCAATAAAACCCGGCACCACATTGATGCAGCAGAAGGACTTTGCCAAAGTGATAGGTTATCAACCGTAATAGAGCTCATGTTCAGGAATACCCCAGCCACAAATGTAGCCGAAGGCCCACTCCACATGCAACGCTGAATAGCCGGGATAATATCGGTTATGTGTGTTCGGAGGACATGCCACCCCCGGCTAGGGGGTGCCTGCCAGAGGCAGGCGGGGGTCCGGAGAACACACGTAACCGATATTATCCGATCTCAGCACCGTTGCAAAGAGTCTCTGCAGGCGTAATGAACCTCATTTTGCCATCATTCTGCCTCGCCATAAGAATCATACCCTTAGACTCGATGCCACGGATCTTACGCGGAGCAAGGTTGGCAAGGATACAGATCTGCTTGCCTACCATATCCTCAGGAGCATACTCCTCTGCGATACCCGACACGATGACTCTCTTGTCAATACCTGTATCGATTGTAAGCTTCAAAAGCTTGTCAGTCTTAGGAACACGTTCTGCCTCAAGAACTGTAGCAGTCCTGATATCCATCTTTCCGAAATCATCGAATGTACACTCTTCCTTCTGAGGAGTAACCACAGCAGCCTCGGCAGCTTTTGCTGCCGCCTCGCGCTCTGCGCGGATAGTTTCAAGACGTGCGATCTGTCCATCAACCACATCATCCTCGATCTTAGCGAAGAGGAGGGTTGCAGGGTTCAACTGATGACCTGCAGGTAGGAGTGATGCGTTGCCGAGGTCATCCCAGCTCAAGCAGATTGCCACGTCGCCTGGCTCCTCGCAATGACGTGCAGAAGAGGTATGAAGCGCAGCGCCTTCGCCGTCTGTGTATCGGTTTGCGTAAGGAGATTCCTCGACTTCGCTCGGAATGACATCATAAGCCTCACCTGCACGGTGGTCATCACCTGCAGCGATGCCGACGTTAAGGATGCCGCGGAGCTTCTCAGCCGAGAAAGGAAGGAACGGTTCAAACGCAATGGCGAGAGAAGCGCAGATCTGGAGAGACACATTGAGGATTGAAGCTGTTCTGTCCATATCTGTCTTGGCAACCTTCCAAGGCTCTGTATCTGTAAGGTACTTATTACCGAGACGTGCGATGTTCATGGCTTCCTTGAGAGCCTCACGGAACTTGTAGCCGTCGAGATACTTCTCCATAGCCTCCTTCAAAGGCTGAATCTGTGCAAGTGTCTCTGCATCAACTGCCTCCGGCTTCAGATCTGCCGGAACCTTACCGTCAAAATACTTATGTGTAAGCACAACTGCACGGTTCACGAAGTTACCGAGAATAGCGACAAGCTCGCTGTTGTTGCGTGCCTGGAAGTCTTTCCAAGAGAAGTCATTGTCCTTTGTCTCTGGAGCATTCGCTGTAAGAACATAACGGAGAACGTCCTCCTTACCAGGGAACTGCTCAAGATACTCGTGGAGCCATACAGCCCAACCGCGTGAAGTCGAGATCTTGTCACCCTCGAGGTTGAGGAACTCGTTTGCAGGAACGTTTTCAGGAAGGATGTAGCTTCCGTCAGCCTTGAGCATTGAAGGGAAGACGATGCAGTGGAACACGATGTTGTCCTTTCCGATGAAATGGACAAGCTTTGTATCCTCGCTCTTCCACCACTTCTCCCAACTCTGAGGAAGAAGTTCCTGAGTATTTGAAATGTATCCGATAGGAGCGTCGAACCATACATAAAGCACCTTTCCTTCAGATCCTTCAACAGGCACAGGAACACCCCAGTTAAGGTCACGGCTCACCGCACGTGGCTGAAGACCGCCGTCGATCCAGCTCTTGCACTGGCCGTAAACGTTGCTTCTCCATTCCTTATGTCCTTCAAGAATCCACTCAGAGAGCCACTTCTCATACTGATCGAGAGGAAGATACCAATGCTTGGTCTCCTTCTTCACGAGCTCACCTCCGCTGAGGGCTGACTTAGGGTTGATGAGCTCGTCCGGGCTGAGCGTTGCACCGCACTTCTCACACTGGTCACCGTAAGCACCTTCTGCACCGCAACGAGGACATGTACCTGTGATGTAACGGTCTGCAAGGAAAGTCTTCGCTTCCTCGTCATAGTACTGCTCGCTTACCTTCTCGATGAACTTGCCGTCGTCATAAAGTCTGCGGAAGAAGTCTGCAGCATTCTTGTGATGGGTCTTCGAAGATGTGCGTGAATAGATGTCGAAGTTGATGCCAAGACCTGTGAACGAGTTCTTGATGATCTTGTGATACCTGTCCACGATATCCTGCGGAGTGCATCCTTCCTTCTGCGCCTTGATGGTGATCGGAACTCCATGTTCATCCGATCCGCAGACATAGAGGACGTCCTCTCCCCTCATTCTCAAGTACCTGACATAGATATCGGCAGGTACATAAACACCGGCAAGGTGGCCGATGTGGACAGGACCGTTCGCATATGGAAGCGCACAGGTCACAAGCGTTCTGTTGAATTTCTTTTCCATTATATAGTCAAATTTTAATATTTTTCATTTCATGAGATCCCCACGTCGCTACGCTCCTGTGGATGACGGCTCGACCGTCGCTACCGGTCTGACCGTCGTCGTTACCAGTTCGACCGGTAATCCCGTCACACCCTTCCCAACTCTTTGTTCAGACGCGTACGGGCCTTGTTGTATTCGCCGATACGGGTCATGATCTCTATCTGTCTCTGAGGATCGTCCGTACGTGCAAGTTCAGAGGTCAGTTCCTTGAGGAAGAGTTCCACCTTCTTCACCTGATAGGTCAACAGAGTCTTCGGGACATAGATCACCAATCTTGTAGAAACAGATGTAAGAGACTGTTCATAGTTCTTCACAGTCAACTGATGCTTCTCTATCAGAAGGTCACGGGCGACTGCCGAGATTTCAGGATCCATGTTGTCCAGCAGACGCTTACGTATGGTAAGCTGAGGGAGTCCCTCATCATACATCCTGAAATATTCCTGATAAACCTTCCTGTAAGACGGATTGACGAAATCAGCCTCATCATCAGCAAGGATCCCGTCTATGAATTCCGCAACATTCACAGTCTCCCCTTCCACATAATACTTGGAATCCCTGTCAAACTCAAGTTCGGTACAACCTTCCTCCAGGATGAAGCCAAGAAGTTCCTTCTCGCACGGAGCCAGATGGGGTTCAGTGATGACGATCCCTCCTTCAACGACCGGCTCCGCCGGCATATCCGCAGCCGGAGCATCATAGTCCGAAGGCATATAGTCGTCATATGCAGGAGGCGGGACATCCGGACCATACTCCGGAGGCACCGGAGCACCGGAGTCCGACGGTCCATATGTCTGGACCGGACGGACAGAAGCACGGCTCTCCTCCCTCTGGCGGGCCCTTTCCTTCTCCTTCTGCTCCGCAAGGAGCATCTCAGTCCTCGACCGGCTCACGCGGTCGGTCAGGATCTGTTCGTCGATCTCGAACTTATCCGCACATGTCTTCACATAGACCGCACGTACCACCGCATCAGGTATGAGCGCGATGGTATCGGCAACATCGTTTATCAGCGTTGCACGCTTGAGCGGGTCGTTGCCTGCTTCTCCGAGGAGAAGGTCGGTCTTGAACCCGATGAAGTCCTGTTCATTGCGGGCTATATGGTCCTGGACTTCCTCCAAGGTATGCCTGCGGGCGAAATCATCAGGGTCCTGGCCTTCAGGCAACAGGACGACCTTTACGTTCAGCCCCTCCTTCAGCACAAGGCCTATGCCCCTGAGGGCAGCCTTGATGCCGGCACCATCACCATCGTAGATGATGGTGACATTATTTGTGAACTTGCGGATGAGGCGTATCTGCTCGACGGTAAGGGATGTGCCGCTGGAAGCGACTACGTTCTTTATTCCAAGCTGATGCATGGACAGGACATCGAGGTATCCTTCTACGAGGATACATTTGTCCTGACGGGACATCTCGTTCTTGGCGAACCATATTCCGTAGAGCGAACGGCTCTTGACATAGATTTCCGTTTCCGGAGAATTCACATATTTAGCTACAGACTTGTCAGTCTTCAGGGTACGTCCTCCGAAGGCGATGACACGGCCGCTGACCGAATGGATCGGGAAGATCACCCTGTCGAAGAAACGGTCTACAAGACGACCGTCATCGTACTTTATGCTGAGGCCGGTTTCGACAAGGAATTCTTCCTTGTAACCGGCAGCCCTGGCAGCATCCGAAAGGGACTTACGGCTCACAGGAGCCCATCCGAGACCGTATTTCGCAATCGTCTCGTCTTCGAGACCACGGCTTTTGAAATACTGATAACCGATAGCCTGACCTTCAGGGGTCTTGAGGCTGTCCTGGAAGAACTTTCCTGCAAATTCGGACACCAGAAGAAGGCTCTCGTTACGCTGTCTGTTAGCTATTTCCTCAGCACTTTCCTCCTTCTCGACGACCTCTATATGATACTTTTTAGCCAGATATTTCAGAGCCTCTACGTATGAGAGGTTCTCATGCTCCATTATGAATCCGACAGCCGTACCCGACTTGCCGCAACCGAAGCACTTGTATATTCCTTTTGAAGGGGAAACTACAAAAGACGGAGTCTTCTCGTTATGGAACGGACAGCATGCCATATGGTTGGCTCCGCGCTTCTTCAAAGTCACGAAGTCACCCACGACATCAGTTATCTGCGCCGCATCCAGAATCCTGTTTACCGTCTCCTGCGGAATCATCCTACTGTTCCTCTACCTTTTCGTAATCAACATCCTTTACATCGGACATCGGCTCGCCCGGCTGGGCCGGAGCCGATGGACCGGCGGTCCGATGAATTTCATATTCATCGATCGCCTTGCGCATCTTCCATGAAGACAGCAGTTCCGACACTCCGTAGATGATCAGGAACGCACCTGCAACCACGCCTATGGCCTCACCGATGAATGCCGGATTCGTCATAAGGAAGATACCGGCTGCCAGGACAAGGAACGGAAGCACGTATGACCATATGCCCATCTTCATGACACGGCTGGCACTGCCAAGGCCGATAAGCTGGAAGAATCCCAGACAGATGAGTACAAAGGCAATAAGATATATCAGAAGGCCTGCCACAAAACCGGGGAAGAAGAAAAGTGCAAGACCGATGAGGATATCTACAATGCCATTGAAGCCCATAAGGCCCATGGTACCGTTCTTCCTCTGTCTGTAACCGACAATCAGAGACACTACTCCCGATGCAAAAATAAAGGCGGCGATTATCTGGACCACCAGTTCGAGAGCATTAGTCTTGCTCAACACCATCACGACACCGACAGCTATGGCAGTCAATGCTCTGAGAGGTCCGTTGAACTTGTTTTTATAACCGAATGTAATCATATCCTTTGTGTTTTGAAGCCTTATGGCTTAATCTGCAAAAATACTAAAAAATCACTAACTTCGCGGGAGTTTTTCATGTTAATTGACCATGCTTCTGTTCGATAACCACAATCACAGCCAGTTTTCCTTCGACGGCAAGAGATCTTCCATCGAAGGATGTGCCCGCGAAGCCATCTCCAAAGGACTTTCAGGCATTGCGTTCACAGACCACTGCGACTTCTTTGTCCCCGCGATGAAGGCTCAATATGAGAACCTCGTGCCGGAGGTGTTCGATGTTGCACCACAGCAGGCAGAAATCGACAGAGTACAGGAACTTGTCGGGGAAGGAAGGTTGAAGATTCTTAAAGGCATCGAGGTCGGGATGCATGAAGACCACCATGAGGACATCCGTACTATGATGTCGGACAACAGCTTCGACCAGGTCATCGCATCTGTACATTACCTTGACGGGATCGACCCCTTCTATGGCGGTTACTATGAAGACAAGGATTGGAAGACCGCTTACGGACACTATCTTGAGACAATCTACAAGGAGATGACATGGTTCGGCGACTTCGACATCATGGGACATTTCGACTACGTCGTCAGATATGCCCCTTATTCGGAGACATGTCTGAGGTACCGTGACTTCAGCGACATTCTTGACGAGATGCTGCGCTACCTTATCCACGAAGGCAAGGCATTGGAAATCAACACAAAGAGTTATCAGGACTACAAAGGACGTCTTGTTTCATTGGACACAGAAGTCCTCGAACGTTACCGCGGGATGGGAGGAGAGATCATCAGTCTCGGCTCCGACTCCCACGACCCTTCACGCGTAGGACATAACTTCACATATTTCGCGGAGCTCTTCAAGTCCATGGGCTTCCGATGGACCGCCCACTACGAAAAACGGAAGCTTATCCAGCTTCCGTTATGATCGATATTTCATTTATCCGTTAGAAAGGAAGATCTTCCTCATCAAGCGGCGCGCTATATGCGCCTGCGCTTGCCGCGTATGGATCATCCATCGAAACCGGAGGTACGCCCTGGGCACCGGTAGGAGCGGCATATGCACCTGCTGAAGCCGCATAGTCAGGACCAGGCGCAGCCTGCTGAGCCGCAGGCTCGATTCTCCATGCTCTCACGTCAGTGTACCAGCGTCCGTTGAACTCACGGCTGCTGAGGTTGAACGAAACCTTCACCTTGTCACCGACCTGATACTTGTCGAGATCCTTTACCTTATCCTCACCCCAGACATTCATGCACACCTGAGAAGGATAGTTTCCCTCCTGATATTCGAAGATGAATTCCTGTTTAGCCCAGGCACCTCTTGCCGAGGTACCTGACTGAACATTAAGCTTGCGGACAATCCTGCCCTCGAGTTCCATTGCCATCGTTACTCAGCCTTTGGAGCGTACTTACCTACCTTGAGAACCTCTACATCGAAGATGAGAGCAGAGTTAGGCTCGATTGACTGGTTGCCTCTTGGACCGTATGCAAGGTCTGAAGGGATGTAGAGAGTTGCCTTTCCACCCTCGCCGAGGAGACCGAGACCCTCAGTCCATCCTCTGATCACGCGGTTAGCCACGAACTTTGTAGAGTCGTTCTGATCGAATACTGTACCGTCGATGAGAGTACCCTTGTAGTTTACCCATACAGTGTCGTTTGGAGAGATCTTCTCGTCAGCACCTGCTGCGATGATTGTATACTGGAGACCTGAAGCAGTTGTGTCGACGTCAGCTCTCTTTGCGTTCTTTGCAAGGAATGCCTTTGACTCAGCCTCGTTTACAGCAGCCTTGTAGTTCTGCTTCTTCATCACGAAGTCGTTGAAGTACTGGTTCATCATGTTAGGGTTAACGTCGAACTGCTCGATGAACTCAACGTCACGTGGGTTGCCCTCAGCCTTGAGGAAATCGTTCATACCCTTCTTGAACTGAGCCATGTTGATGCCGTCGAGGTCATCTGCGAAGTTCTTGATGAATGAACCGACATTGATACCGATAAGGTAGCTCACTGTATCGATCTCAGCTGCTGTAGGAAGCTCTGCCTCAACCTTTACATTGCTCTTTGAGCCTGTGCACGAGAGTGCGAATGCAGCTACGAGAGCTGCTGCGATAATTCTGATAGCTTTCATTTTGTTTTATATTTTTAATTGTACTTAATTTTCATACAACCTGCAAATATAAACATTTTTTCAATACAACCTCATTATTATACGTTTCAACCACATGAAGTTGGATTCCGGGCTGCAAGGTGATACAAAAATTTCCATATTGACCGGTGGAAAATTTTGAGGAGTCAAAAAAATCATTTAATTTAGTAATCCAAATACTTATGTGTCATGATAACAGACTCCGCTCTGCTTCACGGCAAGTTGAAGGAATTCTTCGGTTTTGATTCTTTCAAGGCTGATCAGGAAAGGATCATCACACATCTTGCCAACGGAAACAATGCCTTTGTCCTCATGCCTACAGGCGGAGGAAAGTCTCTCTGCTACCAGCTTCCTGCGCTCGTAATGGAGGGCACCGCAATCGTCATTTCCCCGCTCATCGCCCTGATGAAGAACCAGGTCGATGCCATCAGAGGTTTTGTGGCCGGCAACGACGGTATCGCACACTTCCTCAACTCATCCCTGAGCAAGGCCCAGATAGCGGAAGTGAAGAAAGACCTCCTGTCAGGAGCCACCAAACTGCTTTATGTGGCACCTGAATCCCTCACAAAGGCGGAGAATGTAGCGATGCTGAAGGAGATCAAGATCTCATTCTATGCTGTCGACGAAGCGCATTGCATCTCCGAATGGGGCCACGACTTCAGGCCTGAATACAGACGTATACGCAATATAATCGAAGAGATCGGAGTATCCCCTATCATCGCACTCACCGCCACTGCCACCCCTAAGGTGCAGAGCGACATAATCAAGAATCTCGGAATGACGGACGCAACCGTCTTCAAGTCTTCGTTCAACCGTCCGAACCTATACTATGAAATAAGGGACAAGTCAGACCCGAAGAGAGACATCATAAAGTTCATCAGACAGAACCCGGGCAAATCCGGCATCATCTACTGTCTCAGCAGAAAGAAGGTGGAGGAACTTGCCGAGCTCCTGAACATCAACGGCATCAAGGCTGCGCCGTACCATGCCGGACTGGACGCAAAGACAAGAGCGGAGAATCAGGACAGGTTCCTGATGGAAGACGTGGATGTGATCGTGGCTACGATCGCCTTTGGAATGGGCATAGACAAGCCGGATGTGAGATTCGTGATCCACTACGACATTCCTAAGAGCATCGAAGGATATTATCAGGAGACCGGACGCGCCGGCAGAGACGGCAAGGAAGGTCAGTGCATCACATTCTACAGCTACAAGGACATCCAGAAGCTGGAGAAGTTCATGCAGGGCAAGCCTATCGCCGAGCAGGAGATCGGAAAGCAGCTCCTTACAGAAACCGTCGCATATGCAGAGTCCAACTCGTGCCGCAGAAAGCTGTTGCTGAACTATTTCGGGGAATCATATGAAATAGAGAACTGCGGAGCGTGCGACAACTGTCTGCACCCTAAGAGGCAGTTCGACGGACGCGAAGAGATGGCGATGGTCATAGAGCTGATCCAGACGCTGCCGGAGCGTTTCAAGCTGGAACATCTGGCCAATATCCTGGCCGGAGAGATGAACTCCATCATCAAGTCATACAAGCACGACAAGCTGGAACTCTACGGAGCCGGCAAGGAGCATTCCGTAAAATTCTGGTGCGCAGTGATCCACCAGGGACTGGTACTGCACCTTCTCCACAAAGACATAGAATCATACGGATTGATTTCCGCAACTCCTGAAGGTGCCGCCTTCTATGAGAAGCCTTATGAACTGATGCTTACCGAAGAGCGTGAATTCGCTGACGGAGAGGATGACGACGACGATCCGGCACCGGCAAGAGGCGGCGGAGGAGGAGACCCTCAGCTTCTCGCCATGCTGAAAGACCTCAGGAAGGACGTTGCAAAGAGACTCAGGCTTCAGCCTTGGGTCATCTTCGGAGATCCTTCCCTTGAAGACATGTCCATAATGTATCCTGTCACTGTCGACGAGCTCAAGAACTGCCAGGGAGTGGGAGAAGGCAAGGCACGCAAGTTCGGAAAGGAATTCATCGAGCTGATAGCCAAGTACGTAGATGAGAACGAGATAGAAAGACCTGATGACTTTGTAATGAAGTCCATGGTCAACAAGTCCGTGAACAAGGTCTACATAATCCAAAGCATAGACCGCAAGATTCCGCTGGACGAAATCGCAGACTCAAAGGGCATGGACATGGAAGAACTCCTGGACGAGATTGAAGCCATCGTAGCATCCGGAATGAAGCTCAACCTCAACTACTACATCGAGCAGACCATCGACGACGACATTGTAGACGAAATATTCGACTACTTCCGCAACGAAGCCGAGTCAGACTCCCTCGAAGCCGCCATGGAAGATCTCCGCGACGACTACGACGAGCCGGAAGTCCGCCTAGTCCGCCTCAAGTTCCTCTGCGAGGTCGCTAACTAGACGCTCAGAGTACAGAGTCTGAGGCAGTTCGGGTTTGAGATAGGTCAAAAGAACAAAAACAGGGGTATTTTGTTCTTTTACCCTCTAATTCTATCGTCAAAAGCACAAAAAGTGGGGGTTTTTGTGCTTTTAAATCTAACTTTCGGATAAACATGTATAAGATTACCAAAGACTTCATAGCCATTGACGTTGAAACCGCCACTAGAAAAGGAGGCATATGTCAGATAGGCATAGTAACAGTCACTGACGGAATGATAACTGGCAGGGAGTGTCTTTACATACAGCCTCCCGGAAATTTATATTGCGATATCAATATCGGCATCCACGGCATAACTCCCCAAAAAACAGCAGATGCGCCTTCCTTAAAGGAGATCTGGTCATATATCCATGAAAAACTATGCGGTAAGACAGTCATCGGCCATAACATCTCCTTCGATCTCAATGCCATAAACAAAGATCTGGAACACTATGGGTTGGATCCATTTGAACCGGAAAACATATGCACATATAAGATTCTGAATGCCAGATTGACAGATTGTTGCAGACATTATGGAATAGATATCTGTAATCACCATGACGCATTATGTGATGCAGAAGCCTGTGCAAGAGTATATCTCGCATATCTGCAGAGCGGCGAAAAGTATCCGTTGATAGAGAAAAGTTCAAGCGACAGCTTCATGGAACACAAGAAACTGAGTTCCGATGTCAAGAAAAAAGATCTATCCAACGTATGCAATACAGGCACCATATTCTATGACAAGATCGTGGTCATAACAGGAACTTTTGAAAGGTTTCCTGTCAGAGAAGCCCTTGCCCAACTTCTGAAAGAATACGGAGCAGACATCAATGGCAGCATCTCAAAGAAAACCGACATAGTCATCGCAGGAAACGGTGCCGGTCCAAAGAAGCTGGAAAAGATAACCTCGCTCCAGACAGACGGTTACCCCATACAACTCCTGACCGAAATAGAACTATACAGAACATTAGACTGCATCTGCAGTAATACTCCTTGAATGACTGATAACAACGTTTATATTTAATTTAATTTCCGTTGCAAAACACTTAAGACGTGGTCCTCTTGATTCTCGTCTTTTTTCTATTCAAAAGAACAAAAACAGGGGTATTTTGTTCTTTTGACCTATGAAATAAACGTTAAAAGCACAAAACTGGGGGTGTTTTGTGCTTTTGAAGGAGCAATGTGGCTTTGGAAGGAGCCATGAGCAGCCCAAAGGACAACAACTATGCATCTGGCGGGAAGAGCTGGTCTACCGTAGCCTTGTCAAGTTTGAGGATGCTTTTGATCTGGCGGTTGGAGGCATTGTAGTCCTGCTTCATCTTTCTTGCCACCTCTATTCTGTCTTTAGGAGTGAGTTGTGCCGGATTCTTCACATCGTAAAGTTTCATGCAGAGCATGCATACGGCAGAGTACATTTCCTCGTCCGCAATAAAGATTGTTTCATGAAGTCTGGAAGCGATTTCTCCATATGCTTCAAATTTCCTGGTCAACTGCTGGAAATAGTGATGGGCATTCCTGAAAAAGGATTCAGCAGCTTCTATATCGCAGAAACATGCAGGCAATATCATCCCGTCAAATACCTTTATGTCTCCTGTCGGAGCAGTCACATCATTACTCCTGCATATCTGCCTTTTCTCTCTGACAGTCATATCTTCAAACCTGACATACGGAAGATGAGAAAGAATAGGATTGAAGAACCATGCTCCAGCACCCCACATGTAGGAAAATGGTGTACAATCCGGTCTTGCTACATAGCCGTTTCTATTTACATAGATTATCTCATTTCGAAGGCTCTGCAGGGATGTTATTTCTATCAGTTCACAATTGAACTTATGCATGTTGACGATGATGCCGTTTCTGGTAAAATATTTTGCCAGTCTGCCTTTTATCATATCGAATAGTGCTTCACACCGCTTCCTGTCACCGGCAAGAATCATGTGCAGGTGATTGTTCATCAGTTCGAAGGTAAAGGCTTTTATGTCAGGAAAATAAAGACAACACAGACCTATAATGTTCATACCGGTCTTCATGTCTTCTGCACTCCTGAACATAATGTCAGCATCTCTGCCGTCAGTATAAAGATGCCAATAATTCGAATACTTCTTAAAATTCAACTCACAGCTCCATTCCAGATCACGGAATGAAACTGCATCAAGATCGTTCTTCATCATTTTACAGTTTCATTAAATATCCAGAAAGTGTGCGACTTGAAAGGGGCTTCAGACACCCCGGTCAGAATGACCTGCAGAGCTATCAATGTACACAACAATGTACGCACAATATCTTCTGCAAAACTAGATAATATTTTAGAAAGCGCCAAAAGAACAAAAACAAGGGTATTTTGTTCTTTTAACCCCTAAAAGCAACGTCAAAAGAACAAAAACAGGGGTATTTTGTTCTTTTGACCTATGAAATCAACGTTAAAAGCACAAAACTGGGGGTGTTTTGTGCTTTTGAACTTATTTAGAGTCAACTTTTGCCTGGAAGCGGGCTTTGTTGATGATGAAGCGTTCGTGGGTGCCTTCGCCGATGAGGCCGCGTTCGTCGTGAGCGGTTACCTTGAAGACGAGTCTGCGGCGGTCTATCTCGACAAGTTCACATTCGCACCAGACTTTCATGCCGACCGGGGTTGCAGCGCTATGGGTTACGTTAACGAGCGTACCGACTGTTCCGTCACCTTCATCAAGGTAGGGTTCGACAGTCTGTGCACATGTCTTTTCCATGAGCGCAATCATCATCGGGGTCGCATAGACTTCAACAAGTCCGCTGCCTACCTTTGCAGCTGTAAGTTCATATGTCACCACCTCTTCGTGGCGTCCTGTGATTCCTGTTTCAAGCATATTCAAATAGTTTAAAGTTCCATCCAGCGGATATCCTTGTCACGTCCCCAGTAGGAGAGCTGGCGCTTGGCATAGCGTCTTGTGTTGCGCTGGATCAGCTCTACAGCGCGATCCAGAGAGGTTACCGGGCCGTCGCCCGGGGTCGTAGGGGTCCAGCCTTCGGTCGTCACAAGACCGTCCTGGAAGTCGAACCAATCGAAGATCTCCTTATAGCCTACCGTCTGCAACGCTGCAAGGTCACGATACTTGACCAGTCCCCTTACTTCTTCAACAAGCCCCTCGTCAACCATCTGCAGGACACGTCTGTTGATGCGGTCGTACAGGACTTCCCTTGGACGGGTAAGTCCTATCTTCTCCACCTCGAACTGACGCGCCTTCCTGGAAGATGTCTTGAAGGAAGAAAACGGTTTTCCTGTCATCAGGCAGACCTCAAGAGCACGCACGACTCTCTGACCGTTGGCGATATCTATAGTCGCATAGCTTTCCGGATCCAAAGCTTTCAGTTCCAGTCGCAGCGCTTCCACTCCTTCCTCCTTAAGTCTTCTCATAAGTTCCTCACGGAGAGCCAGATCCGCAGACGGGAAATCATCAAGTCCGTTGACCAGAGCGTCAATATAGAATCCCGAACCTCCTGCCATAACCAATGTGTCATGGCCCTCTTCAAAAAGACGGTTTATCAGTTCCAGAGCCTCCAGTTCATACTTGCCGGCAGTGTACAGCTCAGTAACCGTATGGGAATGGATAAAATAATGCTGAACAGCTGACAGCTGCTCAGCAGAAGGCACAGCAGTGCCGATTGTCATTTCCTTATAAATCTGACGTGAGTCGCAGGAAATTATCGGAGAGTCATATCTAAGCGCAGTCTCGATGCTGTAGTCGGTCTTGCCTACAGCAGTGGGCCCTAATATGATCTTCAGCCGTTTCATGGAGATCCTCACGTCACTTCGTTCCTCAGGATGACAAACCGAATCGTTCTTCAGGAACCAGGACGACTACTCATCGTCGTCTTCTCCGAAGATCTCTTCAGTCTCGTCATCATCGTCTTCGTCCGCATCGTCATCGTCGAAGTCGTCGAAATCGTCATCATCCGGATCCTTCTTCTTTTCATCAGGAAGATCCTCAAAGGCTACATAGCCGTTCTCGAACTCGATAGGATTAGGTCCTTTTGTCTCTGCAAGCAGAGGATAAAGGACGTTCCTGCGCTCAGGAACCTCGCCGTCAAAAGTAACGATGACACTCTTCACATTTGTAGTATCGTAGAAATAGATGAACTTATCCTCTCCCCTCTTGTGACATTCGGCGAAAGTCACGCTGTCGATCGTTCCGAAACCGAAATCAGTGAATACGCTATATCTTGCAGCTACATCGCCTCTATGGTCAAAGGCCTTGAAAAGGACCACCTGGTCCTGAGGAAAATCCATGTCAGCCCTCATCTGCTTGTGAAGGCTGTATAATGAAGAGGTCGGTTTGACCTCGTATACTCTTGCAAATCCCTTTATTCCAGGAAGGGAAACTCTATATCTCAGTATCATAGACAGTTAGAATTGTTCACGGTTAAAAATAGCCTCCAGATATCCTGGAAGCGGAACCAAAGGTAATAAATTTTCTCTCGACAGAGACAAAAAAAATGTAGAAAGATGCAAAGTGAAACATTTATTTCTGTTTGTATCAGATTTTAATTAAATTTGATGTTTGATATGGACACAACCCCGATCCAAGATTCGTACAAGAGCATCGCGGCTGAAGCGAAAGGCCTCTTCAAGGACAATGGAAGCCGATTCATTGCCCATGCATATCCCGTTGAAACAGAAGAAGAAGTAAAGGAAATCGTAGCAGCCCTGAAGAAGGAATACTACGATGCGAGGCATCATGTATATGCATACAGACTTGGATACAAGGGCGACAAGTTCAGGGCGAACGACGACGGTGAGCCTTCCGGCTCGTCCGGTCGTCCGGTCCTCGGACAGATCGACTCGTGCGGGCTGAGCGACATACTGGTCGTGGTCGTACGATATTTCGGAGGCATAAAGCTGGGCATACCGGGGCTCATCAGGGCGTACAAGACATCGACGGCGGACGCACTTGCGAACGCCGAGATCGTCGAGAAGATCGCATCGAAGATGTACAGGGTCCGTTTCGGGTACATGAGCATGAACAGCGTGATGAAAGTGTTCAAGGACATGGGACTCGAGCAGAAGAACCAGAAGTTCGACATGGAGTGCACCATGGACACAAGCGTACGTCTGTCGCTTGTCGACACCTTCCTGGAAAGGATGGAAGATGTCGAAGGATGCTGGATTGAAGAAATTTAGGAGATTGCCACGTCGCAAGGCTCCTCGCAATGACGTATAATTATGAAAAGAAAAAGTTTGATTTCAATCTGGGACTTCACCAAGGAGGAGATCCTCCATGTCCTGGAAACCGCCAAGGAGTTCGAGCAGAACAGGGTCCAGAACTTCCTTGAAGGCAAGGTGATCGCAAGTCTATTCTTCGAGCCTTCGACAAGAACCAGACTCAGCTTCGAGACGGCCATCAACCGTCTCGGCGCCAAGGTAATCGGATTCTCTGACGCATCGAACACCAGTCTGAGCAAGGGAGAAACCCTCAAGGATACCATCAAGATGGTAGATAACTACGTGGACATGATCGTGATGCGTCACCCTCTGGAGGGAAGTTCACGCTACGCATCCGAGGTTGCTACGGTACCGGTGGTGAATGCCGGAGACGGTGCAAACCAGCACCCTTCGCAGACTCTTCTCGACCTATACTCCATCCTGCAGACTCAGGGTACCCTTGAAGGACTGACAATCAACATGGTAGGTGACCTCAAGTACGGCCGTACGACCCACTCCCTCCTCCAGGCCATGTCCCACTTCAACCCGAGATTCATCTTCACTGCTCCGAAGGAACTCGAAATGCCGCGCGAGTACAAGGATTTCCTCGACAGCAAGGGCATCGAGTACATCGAGACAACCTCTCTGGACGAATATCTGAACGAGACCGACATCCTTTACATGACCCGCGTACAGCAGGAGAGATTCACCGATCCTATGGAATATGAAAGGGTGAAGGATGTATACCGTCTTGAGGCATCGATGCTCGCGAATGTGAAGGAGAACATGAAGATCCTCCATCCCCTTCCACGCGTCAACGAGATCGACCAGGATGTGGACGAGACTCCTTACGCATATTATTTCAAGCAGGCTGAGAACGGACTCTATGTCCGCATGGCAATCATTTCATATCTTCTCGGTTACAGGTAGAGATTGCCACGGGCTATCGCCCTCGCAATGACGTAAAAAAAAGACATTATGAGCAGAAAAGAATTGGTAGTAAGCGCATTGGAGAATGGTACCGTACTGGACCATATACCCGCTGAAAACGTATATAAGGCACTGGACATCCTTGATCTTAAAGGAATAGAAAGCCAGATCACCATAGGAATCAACCTCGCTAGCCAGATACACGGCAAGAAGGGAATCATCAAGATCGCAGACAAGTTCTTTGAAGACGAGGAACTCAACAAGCTCGCCCTCATCGCCCCTGACGCAACTGTAAACGTCATCAAAGGCTACAAGGTTGTAGAGAAGAAGAAGCTGGAAATGCCTAAGGAGGTCATCGGCATCGCAAAGTGCAGAAACCCTAAGTGTGTGACCAACCATCAGCCGATCCAGACACGTTTCACAACAGTCAAAAAAGATAACGAAATTCAACTGCTTTGCCACTTTTGCGAAAAAATCACAAAGACAAAGTACATATTCTAAAATAATTCGTTACCTTTAACCCCACTTTTAATTAAGAATTATAACCAATAACCAACCAATATGAAACAGGTTCACAACTTTACAGCAGGACCATGCATCCTGCCGCAGCAGGCGATCGACAGCGCGATCGAGGCTCTGAAAGACTTCAAGGGAACAGGTATCCCGGTAATTTCAATCTCTCATAGAACAAAGGAATGGGAAGCAGTGATGGACGAGTGCCGCGCACTCTGGAAAGAGCTCCTCAACATTCCTGAGGATTATGAAGTGGTATTCCTCGGCGGCGGAGCAAGCATGGGTTTCCTCTATGTGGCAATGAACTTCCTTGAGAACAAGGCTGGCTATCTTGAGACAGGCGTATGGGCAAAGAAGGCCCTCAAAGAGGCGAAAGGTCTCGGAAACGCATATGCGGTAGCTTCTTCTGCTGAAACCGTATTCAACTATATTCCAAAGGGATACGAGATTCCTGCAGACCTCGACTATTTCCATATCACGACCAACAACACCATCTACGGAACAGAGATCCACGAAGACATCGACTGTCCTGTTCCTCTTATCGCAGACATGTCGTCTGACATCATGAGCCGTCCTATCGACGTAAGCAAGTATGCGATGATTTACGGTGGCGCACAGAAGAACGTAGGACCTGCAGGTGTCGCTTTCTTCATCGTGAAGAAGGACCTCCTCGGCAAGGTAAGCCGCTACATACCTACAATGCTCGACCTCCGCACACATATCGACGGCGGTTCGATGTTCAACACACCTCCTGTATTCGCGATCTACGTGATGAACGAGACTCTCCGCTGGCTCAAGGAGCAGGGAGGCGTCGAGGCCATCCAGAAGATCAACAAGGCCAAGGCAGAGCTCCTCTACGGCGAGATCGACAGAAACAGCATGTTCCGCGGAACAGCAGCGGTTGAAGACCGCTCCGTGATGAACGTATGTTTCGTGATGGCTGAAGGAAAGGAAGCCCTCCAGGACGAGTTCATGGCCTTCGCAAAGGCAAAGGGCATGACCGGAATCAAGGGTCACAGATCTGTCGGAGGTTTCCGTGCATCCATCTACAACGCATGTCCGATCGAGAGCGTACAGGCCCTTGTCGACTGCATGAAGGAATTCGAAGAACTGCATAAATAGCATCACGTCATTCAGAGGCCCTATGGGCCGTAGGAATCTAAACATGTTATAATGAAAATTCTAGTAGCAACAGAAAAGCCGTTCGCAGCAGAAGCTGTGGACGGCATCAGACATATAGTGGAAGAAGCAGGTCACGAGCTTGTCCTTCTTGAGAAATACACGGACAAGGCACAGCTGCTCGCAGCTGTGGCCGATGTCGACGCAATGATCGTACGTTCCGACAAGGTTACAGCGGAAGTCATCGAGGCTGCTAAGCAGGTCAAGGTGATCGTCCGCGCCGGAGCAGGTTATGACAACATCGATGTGAAGGCCTGCACTGAAAGAGGCATCATCGTGGAGAACACACCTGGTCAGAACTCGAATGCAGTGGCTGAGCTTGCAATCGGCATGATGATCTACATGTCACGCAATCAGTTCGCACCTGGAACAGGATGCGAACTCAGCGGCAAGAGACTAGGAATCCAGGGATTCGGCAACATCGGACAGCTCGTAGCGAAGAAGGCCGTAGCTCTCGGAATGGATGTGGTCATCTATACAAACGAAGTAAAGGAAAAGCATCAGAGATGGAAGGCTACATTCTCGCTTGAGCACCTTTACAGCTCATGTGACTTCGTATCTGTCAACATCCCTGCAACTCCTTTCACAAAGGGTTGTGTAAACTACAACCTCATCTCCAAGATGCCTAAGGGCGGCTGTCTTATCAACACAGCACGTAAGGAGGTCGTTTGCGAGGAGGGTCTTGAGCAGGCACTTTCAGAAAGACCTGACCTCAAGTACGCTACAGATATCGCTCCTGTAAGATACGCAGAGTTCAAGGAGAAATTCGGAAAACAGATATACGCGACTCCTAAGAAGATGGGAGCTGAGACAGCTGAGGCCAACATGAATGCAGGACTTGCAGCAGCCCAGCAGATCTGCGACTACTTCGCAATGGGTTGCACCAAGTTCAAGGTAAACTGATAGAGCCATGGTAAAGATACGTCCATTCGCGGCGGTACGTCCGCCGAAACAGTATGTAGAGGAAGTGGCGGCAAGACCGTACGACGTCCTCAATTCTGCCGAAGCCAAGGCTGAGGCAGGAGAGAAGTCACTCCTGCACATAACCAAGCCGGAGATCGATTTCGATCCGATCATCGACGAACACAGCCAGCCTGCCTACGACAAGGCTGTCGAGAACTTCAAGGCATGGCAGGAAAAGGGATGGCTCGTGCAGGACGAGAAGCCGTACTACTATGTATATGCACAGACAATGGATGGCCGTACACAGTACGGACTCGTGATGTGCGCACATACAGACGACTACGCCAGCGGTGCCATCAAGAAGCATGAGCTTACACGCAAGGACAAGGAAGAGGACCGCATGATCCATGTGCGCATCCAGAATGCCAACATCGAGCCTGTCTTCTTCTCATATCCTGACAATGAAGAGGTGAACGCCATCGTAGCACGTTATATCGCACAGGAAGCAGAGTATGATTTCGTTGCCGAGGACGGCTTCGGACATCATTTCTGGGTGATCGACAACCAGGCTGACATCGACCGCATAACAGAGATCTTTGCAGAGATTCCTGCATTCTATGTAGCTGACGGTCACCATCGTACCGCCGCGGCAGCCCTTGTGGGAGCAGAGAAGAAGGCCCAGAATCCGAACCATACGGGAGATGAGGAGTACAACTATTTCATGACGGTTGCCTTCCCTGACAGCCAGCTCAAGATCATCGACTACAACCGCGTCGTGAAGGACCTCAACGGACTTACTCCTGCTGAACTTCTTGCTGCCCTTGCAGAAGATTTCGAAGTACGCGAGGAAGGCTGTGAGATCTACAAGCCGGGCAAACTCCACGAGTTCTCGATGTACCTTGAAGGAAAGTGGTACTCGCTCGTAGCCAAGGAAGGACGTTACGACGACAACGACCCTATCGGCGTTCTCGACGTGACCATCCTCTCAAACCTCGTTCTCGACAGGATCCTTGACATCAAGGATCTCCGCACCTCGAAGAGGATTGACTTCGTCGGCGGAATCCGCGGTCTCGGCGAGCTTGCGCGCCGAGTGGACAGCGGCGAGATGAAGGTAGCCTTCGCTCTCTACCCTGTTTCAATGAAGCAGCTCGTGGACATAGCGGATTCCGGCAACATCATGCCTCCGAAGACCACATGGTTCGAGCCTAAGCTCCGCTCAGGTCTGGCAATACACAAACTGTCATAACACATCCTTGATAAACAGAAGAAGCGGCTGTGCACAGCCGCTTCTTCTGTTTATAGGATATCAGTCCGGACATGCATATTATTCTGCAAGCCAGGTAATACTGAGGGAATGATCGATATCCCTATGCTCCACTCCTTCATGATCCTCATAGCTGTCATTGTAGAAATAACGGATAGTTTCTCCAGGAGTAAGGATGCGTTTTTCCGTTCCGTGACGGAAAGTGATCTGGCTGTCGGTGATTTCAGTAATGCATAGACCGATAAAACCGTCATATTCAAGCGAACCCGTCCTGGCCTGAATGGTCTCATCTGTTGATTCATCCCATTCATCGTTCATAAGAGCCCAGCCTTTCTTATTCCACCTGATATTCAGCCGGATATCGGTCGCTTCTCCCTGAGGGACATTCCATGATACCCTTTTTCTGAGTTCATCTGCATCAGCTATGATGACATAAGCCTCATCCTGACCCAGAGCGTTACGAAGCACTCTCTCCGCCTCGTCCCAATTCTCTTCCGGATGGTCTCCGCAGAGGGCCTTTACCGCCTCCAGAAAAGCCTTGTTGAATTTATCCCAGTCCTTCTTCCGCTCGAAAGATGCAGTGGAAAGAATGACGACATCCTTGCCTTCGGCGAAATTGAAATGTTTAGACCTAAGAAAATCACTCTGACAAGTCAGCTCCGGTCTGACGAGCATCAGGTCTGCCGACATACCCATAATATCAGACTTCAAGGCATATGGTTTGGAAGGATATTTTCCTACCACTTCGTTTATGTTCTTATAACATATATCATTCCATCCATAATCGTTGGTACGCGGATTACGGTAATAAGACAACACTGGAGATTCTGTAGGCAGATCCTGGATAAGGTTTTCCCTTTCACTGTAACTGAACCAATCAAACTTGGCCGCACCTTCCAGAAAAGCAGCAATGGCCTGCTGCGAATCATCTCCCTTTGCTATAATGCCTGTCACCCATCCATGCACTTCTGCACAGACTGCTCTGGCATTGCCTTCAGCGGGATTGAATGCTTTTGCTATTATATCCATACCGGTCTGATATTAGATGAAACAATATTAAAGTCCGCGGCCGCGGAGGAGGGCGCCGGCGTCAGGATCGGCGCCGCGGAAGCGCTTGTAAAGAACCATCGGTTCTTCGCTTCCGCCCTTCTCGAGGATATTCTTACGGAAAGACATTGCTGTCTCCTTGTCGTAGATACCCTTCTGCTTGAAGAGCTCGAAGGCATCCTTGTCGAGGACCTCTGCCCAAAGGTAGCTGTAGTAACCTGCGCTGTATCCGCCGCTGAAGATGTGGGCGAAATATGTACTGCGGTAACGTGGGATGATCTCGTCGATAAGACCCATCTCCTTGCACGCCTGAGCCTCGAATGCCATAGGGTCAAGTCCTTCTACTGAAGTAAGCATGTGCCACTTGAGGTCGAGGATTGAAGCGGCTGCAAGCTCAGTTGTCATGAAGCCCTGGTTGAATGTCTCTGCAGCCATGATCTTTGCAACGAGCTCGTCAGGAATGACTTCGCCTGTCTGATAGTGACGTGCGTATTTTGCAAGGACATCCTTCTGGAACGCCCAGTTCTCCATGATCTGGGAAGGGAGCTCGACGAAGTCACGAGCGACCGATGTACCAGCAACGCTCTTGTAAGTACACTGGCTGAGGAGGCCGTGGAGGGCATGTCCGTACTCGTGGAAGAGAGTCTCGACCTGGTCGAGGGTAAGGAGCGAAGGCTTGTCAGCTGTAGGCTTTGCAAAGTTACCTACGTTAACGATTACAGGACGTACGCCATACTCCTGCTCCACGAAGTTTGTCATCCATGCACCGCCTCTCTTTGTGCTGCGTGGGAAGTAGTCGGTCAGGATCACACCGATGAGAGAACCGTCAGCGTCAGTCACCTTGAATCCTTCTACATCAGCGTGGTATACTGGAATGTTCTCAAGCTTCTCATACTGGAGGCCGAAGAGGTCTGTCGTCAGGTCAAATACACCCTGACGCACATTCTCCATCTGGAAGTAAGGCTTGGTCTGCTCCTCATCGAGGGCATACTTTGCCTTGCGTACCTTCTCTGCATAATAAGCCCAGTCCCAAGGTTCGATCTTAGAACCCTTTGCAACTGTACCTGCCTTGATATCCTTGTCCATTTCCACCTGCATGTCCTTGATTTCCTCCTTTGCCTTCTTCACAGCTGGAGCCATGATCGAAGCAAGGAAGCTGTCTACAGTCTCAGGATTTCCGGCCATCTTGTCGGCAAGGATCATCTGTGCAGGGTTGTCATAGCCGAGAAGCTTCGCCTTCTCGATGCGCAGAGCCATCATCTTCATGATGAGCTCCTTGTTGTCATACTCGTTGCCGTTGTTTCCGCGGGTAGAATATGCCTTGAACATCTTCTCTCTGAGGGCGCGGTCCTCGGTAGAGGACATCGCGCCGGGGTACTCTGAAATGGTTACACCGAACTCATCTGCAAATGCATTGTTCTCCGCAAGGAGGTTGTTTCCGAATGTATTCGAGAGGGATGAAAGCTCGAGGTTGATCTCGCGCATGCGTGCCTGGTCAGCCTCGTCAAGCGCGATACCGTTCTTAACGAAACCGTTGTGGAGCTTCTTGAGGACCATCTTCTGTTCCTGATTGAGACCTAGGTTCTCCATATCCTTGAAGAGGACGTCGACCTTTGCGAAGAAGTCAGGGTTCATCATGATGTTGTCGCTGTGGACAGAAATCAGAGGAAGAGCCTGCTCGACGATAGCCTGGAGAGACTCTGTGGCGTCTGACTCGGAAACGTTGAAGAGAACGCTGGTCACACGTCCGAGCACAGCTCCGGACTTCTCATATGCCTCGACTACATTCTCGAATGTAGGGGCATCCTGATTGTTGATGATTGCCTGGATTTCGGCCTCCTGCTGACGGATGCCTTCCTCGATGGCAGGGATATAATGCTTCTCCTCGATCTTGGAGAAGTCTGGAATTCCGTACGGAGTGTCCCACTCCGAGAAGAACGGATTCTTGTCTGCGCATGACATTGTCGCCATGATGATCATAAGGGAAATAAATACTCTTTTCATTATAATGTAGGATTATTATTCATTAAAGGCCCCAGACTGAAAATGCCGAAGGATCCTGTGCTTCGACATCGGCGGCCTTGTCGGCGCCGATCTTGTCAGTAAGGTTCACAAAGAAATCGAGACCTGTCTTTTCCTCGAGTTCATCGATTGTCATCGATACTGCCTTGAGGTCAGAGTTGTTAGGGCTGTAGTTCTTGTGGTCTGTGTAGAAACCTGCTGCAGTCCATACGTTGGTATCGCCTGCCTTGTAACGGAGGACAGCCTTGAAGAAGGCTACAGGAATCGTTATCTCTTTCTTGTCCGAATCAAGTTCCTTCTTTTCCGAACCCTCTACGATACAGCCTGTAACTACATATGTAGTATCTGATGCATTTGCGACAGACCTGATCTTGTTTTCGAGATTAGACCAGATACCCTCGTTATGCTCATTGAGCTGAGGAGCGATGTTGGTACCATAGAATGTCTGCTCGTTGGCAGTCCTGCAGCAGAGACGGTCTGCAGAAGGCACCTGGTGGCCTCTTGCATAATCGCCGGCATAGTACGAGAACGGGGCAGACGAGCGGTCCTTGCCGAGGATAGGGTCATAAGCCCACTGGTCTGTCCTTTCAACTGTCTTGTTCGTATATGTCTTGTTGAGCGGATATGCAAGCCATACCGATACGAGATCCTTCTGGCTCCATGCGAACGAATAGTTTCTGTATATCTCGTCATTCATCGCGAAGCTGTGCGAATAATATCCGTAAGCCTCATTGTCCATTGCTGGGAGTTCCATCCACTGGGTAGTCTTAGGATCCACATTCGGAACCACTACCTCCTGATGTTCTCCAAGCATGATGGAAACATTACGGACTTCCCATGTACCGGCCTTTGTTGCGGTGCTGCTGTACTTGAACGCAATCTTGATTGTGCTTCCGGCATATTTGCTCATGTCCCAATTACCTGCCTTGACGAATGTCCAGCTGGTTGGATAATCTTTTGAATCAATTACGAGCTGCTCCCAGTCGCCTCCGTTCTTCGACACCCATACGGTAGCTTCCTTCGATGCAGTTCCGAAATATCCACCGGCATGTTCGAAGGTAAGATATGCTTTTGAACCTGCAGGGAGAGTGATATCAGGAGAGATGAGCCAGCTCTCTGATGCATAGTTGTTTGTAGTGGCGTTCTCGTACGCTGTAGCCTTCATGCACTTATACTGGCTGGAGTATTCCCATACGAATCCGATAGACTCAGGTACTGTCACATCCTTGATTGTAAAGTTGCCTAAACTTTTCTCAAAGGCCTCGAAGAACAGTACTCCGTCAGGTGCATCGTTACCGAACGAGTGCTTCTGCTGGATCTTCACATCCTTGCTGACACCCTTGTTACTGAAAGTCAGGACCGCTTCTCTGGCACCACCTTCATTCTTCTGAACAGTCACTTTCACAATCTGGTCATAGTTGGAACCGCTTCCTGAAGCAGGATCAACAGTCATCCACTCAGGTACTCCTGTAACCGTCCAGTCAACATTTGACCAGACCTTCAAGGTAATCTCACCACCTGCTGTCGCAACCATATCCGGCGCAGAAGGAGTAATATTAAGCTCAGGTGTCTTCTCCACCGGCTTTGTGTTCTCCTTATCGCACGATACGACAACAAGAAGCATGGCAGCAAGTGCCATGATCAATTTTCTCATCTTCATAGTTTTCTATAATTAATTTCTAAAGCTATCTATCCCTAATCTAGGAAACTACAAAGATAATAAACAGGCGAAAATATACAATAAAAATCCGGCGGCCACGGATGTGGTCGCCGGATTGTCATGCTTTACACATTTATTTCAAAAGGGTCCTTTTAGTATTGTCAGTCAATACTCCCATTTGATATATGGCTACTTCATTAAGCTTCAACAAGCGGTCAGATTGTGACATTCCTTCTTGTATCATCACCGAATTCATGCTTTCCATATTTGACAGACATATCAGCTCATTGATTGACGCATAATCTCTGATATTGCCTGATGCATCCGGATTCAGTTCCCTCCACTGTTTTGCGGTCATTCCGAACAGAGCGACATTCAACATGTCGGCTTCAGAGGCATACACATACCGCAACTGATCAGGAGTGACTTTATCAGGTATCAGATTCCTACTGACTGCACTAGTATGGATGTGATAGTTGATTTTTGCCAATTCGCGCTTTGCACTCCACCCGATCCTTTCCTGTTCAACTGACTTCATTCTTTGGAATTCATGAATCAGATAGACTTTGAATTCCGGACTTATCCACATTGCAAATTCGAATGCAATATCCTTATGGGCATAGGTTCCACCGTACCTGCCTGTTTTAGAAACAATGCCGACAGCATGGGTCCTTTCCATCCATTCCTTGGCGCTCAGACGGAAATTGTTGAGGCCTGCCAAACTTTTAATTCTGTCGAATTCGACAGAATTAAAACCGGGATTATGGAGACTTTCCCATATTCCTAAGAATTCAATAGTATTTCTATTGCGGAGCCAATTAGAAAAAAAGAACTCTCCTTCCTTTGCCTTCAGCATATCTGTAAGGCTGATGTAATCTTCATTGTGAACTTTGATTACTGACACCTGGGTGTCCTTCACTGAAATTTTTGCCATAAACAAAATCTATTAAGGGTTAATAAAAATG
>JAFYUS010000001.1 GCA_017549505.1 Bacteroidales bacterium
AATGTAAAGAATATGGTAGCGGTCAACTGCTCGGACGACTCCTTTGACTGGACTGAAGGCTGGAACGGAAGGGGAGAGAATCTGGTAGCTTTCCAGGCGCCTGAATCAGTCCTCGGTTATGACTGTGACTGCCTTGTCGAGTCAGACAACAACGAGAATAACTTTGCCGCAACCCCTGTGTCGCATCCTGTACTGAGCAACCTGGTTCTTGTAGGAAATGGTGCAGGGAAGCAGGGCATCCGTCTGCGTAGAGGAACCCAGGTGGAGATAACATCAGCCAAAGTGACAGGCAAGGGCAAGCCTCTGGCTGTAGAGAGTGCGGAAACTGAAAATGCCCTTCTCGAGAAGGTATCCAGACTCAGTGGAGTGGCAATCTCAGGAACGCTTGACAGTAAGGAAGGCATCTATACCAATGACAAGTTCGTGGCAGATGGAAACACGTCAAATGCAACACTCGGGTATGCGTCCCTTGAAGATATTGCGAAGGAGTGCAGCTGGATGAACGGCTGGACAAGGTAGGATGATATCTGCTCCACTATAGACTCTGCCCTATCTTTCTTTATCCCAAGATATGGCGTTATGGATAATGCCAGATCATAGTCAAGCGAATTGTCTGTAAATAAATAAGATTATGAATTGAATAAAAGCGGTCTCGCCCAAGATGCCTTTCTACGAAAGTCACAGTCATCGACGAAGTCGCTTGAGCGTCAGCGAAAGAACGCAACCATCCATAACTCGCTTCGCTCGATGAAACAAAATCGGTCTTGAGACTTAAGTCTTCTTCCTCCGCAATCACTGCTATCCTCCCGGTGCAATATAAAATGAAAAAGAGGCTAACCTCAAAGTCTAATTGACTTTTTAGTCAGCCTCTTTTCGTTATTGAAATAGATACCGAAAATTAATGTTATCTTTGAAGGATTTTTAACCGCGTGTACCTCAAAACCTAAACAATGAATAAGAATTATCCTATTTACAAGACAACCTTCATCGATGATATGCGTTCGCTGGTCGAGGAGGCTGCACAGAATTTTACGGACAGTACGGCGATCTCCTACAAAGAGAATTATTGGGACAAGGAAGTCTGCAAGGTATCATTCAACCAATGGCGTGACGATGTCAGGCATCTTGGTACTGCCCTCTTAGCAAGCGGATTGAGAGAAGAGAAGATTGCCATATTGGGAGAAAACTCCTACGGCTGGTGCTGTTCTTTCTTCGGTGTCATGGCCATCGGGTCAGTTACAGTACCGGTAGACAAGGAACTTCCGATTGAAGATATCGACGGTATCGTGACTACAACAGGAAGCAAGGCTCTGATCTTCGGCAAGACAGCCGAGGAGAAGGTAAAGGAACTTCTCCGCAACGGATGTCTCACGACAGTCGAGACCCTTGTCTCAGTCGCTCCTGAAAGCACAGTTTCAAAGGAAGAGGCTGGAGCAAAGATACTCACTTCCCTTAAGGAACTTCAGGAAAAAGGTGCCGTACTCTATGCAGGCGGAGACAACTCCTACTATGATTATAAGATCGATACCAACAAGCTCGCGTCAATAGTCTTCACATCCGGAACGACAGGAAAGGGAAAGGGAGTGATGCTCTCACAGGCAAACATTGGTCTGGACATGACGCTCGGAATGTACAACTTCGATATCACACGAAAGACCCTTCATGTACTTCCTCCACATCATACTTTCGGTTCGACAGTCAATTACGTAGGTCATCTTTCACAGGGCTGTGAAGTCTATATTTCAAGCGGCCTCAAGCATGTGAGCGATGAAATCCGCGAACAGCAGCCGACGCATCTGATACTGGTGCCTGCATTCCTTGAAGTCATGAACAGAAAGATCTGGACAACTGCGCGTAAGAGCGGCAAGGAAGGTCTGCTTAAAGCTATGATGAAGGTCAGTGACCTTTTAAGAAAAGTAGGTATAGACGTCAGAAGAAAGCTGTTTTCAAGCGTCCTCAGCGCCTTTGGCGGCAAGCTGGAGCTTGTGATCTGCGGAGGAGCGAAACTCGACGAAGAAATAATCCGTACTTTCGATTCTCTTGGAATAACCATCCTTAACGGATACGGAATCACAGAGTGTGCTCCTTTGATCTCGGCTAACAGAAATAAGTACCGCAAGCCTGGCAGCGTGGGTACTCCGATTCTTGCATGCCGTGTAAAGATCGATAATCCGGATGAAAACGGAGAGGGAGAGATCTGTGTGAAGGGACCGAATGTGATGCTGGGATATTATAACAATCCTGAAGCGACAGCAGAGGTCTTCGACAAGGACGGCTTCTTCCATACGGGCGATTACGGCAAGCTGGATGAGGAAGGATGGATATACATTACCGGAAGAAAGAAGAATCTGATAATTCTCTCGAACGGAAAGAACGTTTATCCGGAAGAGATCGAAGCTGACCTTCAGAAAGTGGAGGGTGTAGCGGAAGTAGTGGTATACGCAGGAGAAAGCAGGGTGCAGAAGGACAAGATCACTATCGTGGCAGAAATCTTCCCTGATGCTGACCTTCTGGCACACAAAGGAATTACAGATCTCCAGGCGTACTTTGACAATCAGGTCAAGATACTTAATGGAAAGATGCCTTCTTACAAGGCAGTCAAGCATGTAAAGCTGAGGGATACTGAATTCCAGAAGAATACTTCAAGAAAGATCACAAGGTTCTCAATAGACAAGACAATCGACTAGTCTGAGCACAGATTTTGACATAACGCAGAAGAAAAGGACATTATTATGAATGAGACTTTTCTTCTGCGTTCCGGTTATGACGGTGTCGACATCAGCACAATGGTAGTAAGGCCGGATTCGAAACCGACTGCTGTCCTTCAGCTCGCGCATGGAATGCGCGGGTGCAAGGAACGCTTCCTGCCATTCATGGAATATATGTCGGCGCATGGTGTCGTCTGTGTCGCCAATGATCATCGTGGCCATGGCGGAAGCGTAAAGACGGTCGAAGACCGTGGATACATGTATGACGGCGGTCATGTCGCATTGGTCGAGGATATGAGGATGGTCACTGACTGGGCACATGCAGAATTTCCCGACCTGCCGGTCTTTCTGCTGGGACACAGCATGGGATCCCTGGCGGTACGGAATTACATGAAGAGATATGATGCCGATATATCCGGGGTCATCATATGCGGCTGTCCGAGCGACAGCCCTCTGGTGCCGGCGGCTTTGCTCATTTCTCGTCTGCTCTGCCTCTTCAATGACGGGCGCATGAAGACCGGGATAATCCAGAATATTGTTTCATGGACATATAACAGGCGGTTCGCTTCCGAAGGAAGGAACGCCTGGACATGTTCGGACCCCGCGGTCCGTAAGGACTTCGCGGAAAATCCCTCATGTACATTCGTGTTTACCGCAAACGGTATGCGCTCGCTCCTGTCGATGATGAAGGAAACATATTCCCGTAAGGAATGGAGAGGGACACATGCGGACCTGCCGGTATATTTCATCTCCGGGGCTGATGACCCCTGCATGAGGGGAGAGGCTGCATTTCATGCTTCCGCTCAATATCTCGTGGATCATGGCTATAACGATGTGACCTCTGCTATTTATACGGGCATGCGCCATGAAGTTCTGAATGAAATCGGAAAGGAAATGGTATGGGAGGACGTGCTTTCTCATATTAATTCACTATCTTTATCGGATAATTAATGACACCGATATGAAAAAGTTGTTCTCTTTTGTTTGCGCAGCGGCATTTCTTGCCTCGTGCGCTTCTGGTCCGGTAGCACCTGAAACTGTTCAGTCCAAGATCGTTGAAGATGGTGGAACCGGCCCGTACAAGGCTCTGATGTATGAGGCACCTGCTTTCGAGGCCCATACTGTCTTTGCACCTCAGGATCTGTCCAAGTTCAACAGGAAGAACCCACTGCCTGTCCTCGTATGGGGCAACGGTGCGTGCACTAATTCACCTTGGGAGCATTATAAGTTCCTTAACGAAATAGCTTCACATGGATTCCTTGTGATAGCAACCGGACATATACCTATGGAAGAGGTCCCTTATCATGGCCCGAGGTCAACATCGCAGCAGCAGCTTGAGTCTGTAGACTGGGCGATAGCTCAGAATTCCGACAAGAACAGTCCTTATTATGGAAGAATCGATGTGGATGCCATCGCAGCTGCGGGAATGTCGTGCGGAGGTCTTCAGACGCTCGACAATTCAGCCGATCCTAGATTCAAGACCCTCATGATCATGAACAGCGGTCTGTTCGTTAACCCTGCCGGAGCTGTTCCAGGTATGCCGATGCCTGAAAAGGAGAAACTTCAGAAGATACAGGTACCTGTCATCTATATCCTCGGTGGCCCTGAAGATATTGCATATGGTAACGGAATGGATGATTTCTACCGTATCACAAAGGTCCCTGCATTCGCAGCCAATTATCCTGTAGGCCATGGCGGAACATACAGACAGCCTCATGGTGGTGAATTTACCATCCCGGCACTTGCATGGCTCCAGTGGCAGCTTAAAGGAGATGAGGAGGCTGCCAAGATGTTCAAGGGAGATCCTTGCGGACTTGCCCTCCGCGATGACTGGACAGTCGAGAAGAATGCCCTTCTATAACATAAGATAAACGGTCCCTGATGCGAAACCGACTTTTTCATTATACTATAATCTGATACCGACACTGAATTCGAGGTATTCGGCTTTGATGCTGTGGGATTTGATCGCGAAGCCGAGGTATGTGTCAGCCAGTTTCGGGAAGTAATATCTTATACCGGCCTTTTCATAATGCCAGCCGCGCTCACGGTCATCAATCTTCTCGTTGAGTTCCTTGTCATTCACACCCTTATGACGGTACGGATATGCTCCTATGGCAACATGCACTGCGAAATTTTTCCAGTATACCTCCTGCACGACCGCCACACCAACGGAAATCGGATCATAACCAGGGCTTGCATCTACAGCCGCATCACCATAGAGAATCCTGTCTGCAGCCTCAAGTTCCTTCATGTTTGAAGAATAGAACATATCGATGCCGATACCGGTCGCGTACCTTAATGCATAGCGGTACATCGCATCAAAGCTGAGGGAGAATTTCGGATAAGCCTTCAGACCTGCAGCCTCCTCTTTTGTCGGCACACGGGCAGGCTTGGACGGATCGCTATGGTCATAGGCATATGTGTTCCATTCTGCCTGACATGTATGGAAACCTGTACCGAATGTGATCATGTACTGCATGCCTTTCCTGAAGTCCGTAGCTTTCTGCGGCTTACCCATATATTTGGCATACTCATAGTCTGAAAGCCTGTAACGGGCAAAGATACCGCCTCCGAGCGCGTTGATGGCTTCGTTCGGAAGAGCAAGGCGTCCGTTCGAATAGTGACGGAACATGAAGTCCGCTCCTACTTCCCACCTTTTGCCAACATGGAACTTAGCAAATGCTCCCACACCAAAATACGCCATAAAAGGTGCGCTCAGCCAGTTATTGCCGGGATTCTTGACAGGATCATACTTTCCGGGATTATACGTTCCACCAAAATCAAACAGATATCCCAGAGAAAAATGCTCGCGTCTCAGAAGCGAACGCTCAAACGAACCATATATAGTATAAAGGTCCGGGAACTTAGTGTGGTCAGAGAACTGAAAATGTCCCATCCTGGCCACTGACATTCCCACACCGATGACTGGATATCCGAACTGCTGGGCATACATGTTTCCGCTTTCCGGTTCGGTCTGGAAACCAAGTCCCAGTTCATATGTCATATAGCCGAAAGTCGTCTGGTTCGGATGAAGCTTCTCCACATCATATCCATACCAGCCCTGTCCGGAAACTATCATATTGCTGCCTTTTCTAACCTGGGCATCAGCAGGATTCAGAAACGATAGAACCCCTGCCAATACTATAAACACTACTACAAATCTCTTCATATTAAATTACTTATATCCAACTGAATTCAATTTCGGGCTGCAAAGATACAAAAACGCACAATAATTCATAATTTTTCACAGTACCAATCAGCAGTGGTGGGATTGGACACCCATGCAGAGTATTAATTCGAAGATTTAAAAGAAAAACATACCTATTCTGTGGACATTTTGGGAATAGTTGAGGATAACTTTTGTATAAACTTTGGTTACTGAATGGTACCAAAAAGGTATAAAAAATAACGGTGAGAATAGTATAAGTTATTCTCACCGTTTAATTCATTTATTTGGTTACCAATTGGTTACCTCATTAGTATTCTTCTTCGTTAAAGAAGAAATCGTCCTTGGTAGGGTAGTCAGGCCAGATGTCTTCGATGCTCTCGTAGATCTCTCCGTCATCTTCAAGTTCCTCAAGGTTCTCGATAACCTCTGCCCAAGCTCCGGAACGTGTAGCATAGTCGATGAGCTCTTCCTTCGTTGCTGGCCATGGTGCATCCTCAAGCTTTGATGCGAGTTCAAGTGTCCAATACATAGTTCTATGGTTTAAATGGTTAATAATCAGTATTTAAGCATTCCCTATTCCTTAAGGGGCGGCAAATATAGACAAAAAAATCTATATTGCCGTTCTTTTTGTTAATTTTGCACAAAAATTATGCAAGATGGCTTACATTAAGGACGAAAGATACGACGAACAGACAACTGCAGCTATAGCACAGCACTATAAGGAAATCCTCAGACTGCTTGGTGAAGACCCTGAAAGAGAGGGACTTGTCAAGACTCCGGAGAGAGTGGCAAAGGCCCTTCAGTTCCTGACTCATGGTATGAATCAGGACGGTGCGGCTATCCTTAAGAGCGCTATGTTCAAGGAAGAATATCAGCAGATGGTCCTGGTAAAGGATATTGAACTGTATTCTACATGCGAGCATCATGTCATGCCGTTCATCGGAAAAGCCCATGTGGCATACATCCCTAACGGAACAATCACAGGACTAAGCAAGATCGCGCGTGTCGTCGAGACATTCGCGCGTCGCCTGCAGGTGCAGGAAAGGCTGACCACCCAGATCCGAGACTGCATACAGGAGACTCTCCAGCCTCTTGGAGTTGCTGTCGTCATAGAAGCGTCGCATACATGCATGACGCTTCGTGGCGTGCAAAAGGCCAATGCGGTCACAACCACATCGGCCTTCAGCGGTATCTTCCTTCGCGACGAGCGTACCCGCAACGAATTCCTCAATTTGATTAAATAATTATTTCAGATAAGCATCTTCTACGACCTTGGCACTTCTTGCAATGAAGTCGCTGAGGTCTTTTCCTTTCAGCATGCCGTTGGCAAGCAGGGCCAGATCTGTAATCTGCTTCAGTATCTCGTTGTCACCGGCAAAAGCCTCAAGGTCGGCTTTATGCGCTGCTGCCGCAGTTTCCTTAGCCTCGGTCACTGTCCTCTTTACATCATCGGATGCATCTTCTGCAGCGTCAGGAATGATCTGTGCAGGAGCTACGTCTTCTGCCTTTGCCGAAAGGATGCGTGCAACAAGAGGATTCTCCATGTTGACTGTAATGTTGTACATTGCCGGCATCTCTCCATAGAAGTTCATACCTCCTCCCATTGCCGACATCTCACGGTAGCGGCGCATGAACTCGCTTTGTGTGATAAGGATAGGTGCAGCGTCGGCGCCAAGGTTGTCGGCCTGTACATAATACTGGTTCTCCTTAGGAAGTACTGCCTGGAAGATTACAGAAAGGTCTTCCTGTTCAGCTTCGGTAAGAACCGGCTTCTCCTTGTCTTCCTTAGGAATAAGGTTGTCTATGCTGTCAGAATCCACACGTGCAAATCTGGCATTCTCAACCTTGGTCTCAAGAAGATTCACAAAATGGCTGTCCAGCTGGCAGTCCATTACAAGCACGTCATATCCCTTTGATTTAGCTGCCTCAATGAATGTATACTGGCTCTCCACATCTGTAGCATAGAGGAATACGACCTTCTTATCCTTGTCTGTCTGGCCTTCCTCGATTGCCTTCTTATACTCCTCGATGCTGAAATACTTGCCTTCTGCATTCTTGAGAAGGCAGAACTTCATTGCCCTGTCGCAGAACTTCTCGTCTGAAAGCATTCCGTACTCGATGAAGAGCTTGAGGTTGTCCCATTTTTCCTCCAGCTGTTCACGCTCGTTTCTGAAGATCTCGTCCAGACGGTCCGCCACCTTCTTTGTGATGTAGGTTGAGATCTTCTTTACATTGGCATCGCTCTGCAGGTAACTTCTCGATACATTGAGAGGAATATCTGGAGAATCTATCACTCCGTGGAGGAGAGTGAGGAAATCCGGAACAATGTTGTCTACTGAATCAGTCACGAACATCTGGTTGCAGTAAAGCTGGATCTTGTTGCGCGAGATCTCTACGTTGTTCTTGATCTTAGGGAAATAAAGGATACCTGTGAGGTTGAACGGATAGTCGACGTTGAGGTGGATGTGGAACAACGGTTCTTCTCCCATAGGATAAAGTGCTCTGTAGAACTCGTTATAATCCTCCTCCTTCAGGTCGGCAGGCTTGCGTGTCCAAAGCGGAGCTACGCTGTTGATGACCTTATCCTTGTCTGTATCGACATATTTTCCGTCCTTCCATTCCTGCTCCTTTCCGAAAATTACAGGTACCGGCATGAACTTGCAGTATTTGCCAAGGAGGCCTTCGATGCGCTTCTTTTCAGCATATTCCTTCTCATCGTCAGCTATGTAGAGGGTGATTACTGTACCTCTGTCCGACTTCTTGCATTCTGTCATCTCGTATTCCGGTGAACCGTCGCAAGACCATTTTACAGACTTTGCTCCGTCCTTCCATGAAAGGGTCTCGATGGTAACCTTATCTGCCACCATGAATGCAGAATAGAATCCCAGACCGAAGTGTCCGATTATGCTGCTCAGCTGATCCTTATACTTCTCAAGGAACTCTCCCGCGCTTGAGAATGCAATCTGGTTGATGTATTTCTCAACTTCCTCAGACGTCATTCCGATACCGTTGTCAATGACCTTCAGGGTCTTTTTCTTCTCGTCCAGTTCAATCCTGACTCCGAGTTCACCAAGCTCACCGCTGAATTCACCTGAAGCTGCAAGGGCCTTCATCTTCTGAGTGGCATCCACTGCATTAGCTACAAGTTCTCTGAGGAAGATCTCATGATCAGAATAAAGAAATTTCTTGATGACCGGGAATATGTTCTCGGTAGTAACTCCAATTTTTCCTGTTGTTGCCATATTATTATGTATTTGATAAATCAATAAGGTCGCCCCCGGGGGAGCGACCTTATATAGTCAAATTATGTTCCAATGCGGTAAGACTGACTAATTGTCAGTCTTGACTGACACTATTTGTACATGAATCTCTTGATGCTCATCTTTGGAGTCTTCTCGAACGGCTGGTCCATGATCTCCACGATATTGATCTTGCTGTATGCAGGCATTGACTTGTTAACTTCGAACATGAGGTTCTTCTTGAATTCCTCTACGTCTACTGCATCTGCCTTCATCTTGTCGCTGTCAGTAAATACCAGTGCAACAAGTCTTGCTCCTCTGTCTACAACTACCGATTCGATCACATATGGCTGGTTGTTTACAACAGCCTCCACTTCCTCAGGATATATGTTCTGACCGTTTGCCGAAAGAATCATGTTCTTGCTGCGGCCCTTGATGAAGATGTTGCCCTTCTTGTCAAGGAGTCCGAGGTCACCTGTCCTCATCCAGCCGTCAGCGGTAAATGCTGCCTGTGTTGCCTCTTCATTCTTGAAGTATCCGCTCATGATGTTCATACCGCGTGCCTGAATCTCGCCGACCTTGTTGTATGGATCTTCAGAATCAATACGTACCTCGATAGTATCGATCGCCTTACCGCACGACTTTGATGCGAAATCCCACCAGTCTTCATATGCCATGAGAGGCGCAGCCTCTGTCATACCGTATCCTACGGTGAACGGCAGCTTGAATTTCTTGAACCATGTCTCGACCTCAGGGTTAAGCGCAGCTCCACCCATGACGATTTCACGGACATTTCCACCGAATGCATTCATAAGAGAAGTGCGTACTTTTTTGAAGATGATCTGGTTAAGACCAGGAATGGCGCAGATGACCTTCATGATAGGCTTGTTGACGATAGGAGCGACCTTGCTCTTGAAGATCTTCTCCATTACAAGAGGAACAGTGATTACCAGATATGGCTTCACTTCTGCCATTGCTCCCAGAAGAAGAGCAGGTGTCGGAGTCTTTCCGAGATAATAGACGGCTGCACATCCGCAGAGAGGGTAGATGAGCTCGAACATCATTCCGTACATGTGTGCCATAGGAAGCATCGAAACGATCTTGTCTCCCGGGTATGATGGCAGTCTCTTCTGACCGAATGTCACATTGGCAGAGATGCACTCATAGCGGAGCATCACGCCCTTAGGTGCGCTGGTTGTTCCGGAAGTATAATTGATGATGGCAAGATCCTTGGCGTTGTCTGTAGGATATGAAATATCAGCTGAAGTATATCCGTTCGGATACTTCTTCTCGAAGAGTTCCTGAAGGTTGTCGTTGGCCTTGCTGATCTTCTCGTCTGCAGCGTAAAGCAACTTGAAGTCTGCGGTCGATACCACAGCCTTGACCTGAGGCATCTTCTCGATGTCCAGTTTGCCCCAGATGTCGGTGTCTGTGAAAAGTACTGTGCTTTCCGAATGGTCCACAAGCGAATTTACGCTTTCCGGATGGAAGTCTGCAAGAATAGGAACTACTACTGCCTCATATGTATTAGCTGAGAAGAATGCAATACCCCAACGTGCGGAGTTCTTTGCACAGAGTGCAACCTTGTCGCCTTTCTTGAGTCCGATCGCTTCATAAAGTACATGAAGCTTTGCAATCTGTGTGGCAACTTCTCCGAATGTAAATGTTTCTCCACGATAGTTTCCAAGAGCCGGGCGGTCCCAGTTTGAAGTCATCGCCTCTTGAAGTCTGGTAAAGTAATGTTTCATTTTTTTTTCAGTCAGATTTTAGTTTTTCTGTCGCAAAAGTAGCCAAAATTGTTCTCGCGCGTGTATAATTCATTATATTTGTGGTGAAACGCAATTAAATGTGGCGTTTTTGGACCCTTTATAATATCTTTATATGAGAAAGAAACCGATCGTTGCCCTCATCTATGACTTTGACGGCACACTCTCTCCTGGAAACATGCAGGAATTTGGTTTTATCCAGGCTATAGGAAAGTCCCCGAAAGAGTTCTGGACAGAAAGTGATAACATCGCTTTGGGACAGGATGCCAGCAATATCCTCAGTTATATGAAACTGATGTTTGATGAAGCACGAAAGGCAGATATCAAGCTTCGTCGCGAAGATTTCAGAAGCTTCGGAGCTTCGGTCGAACTCTTCAAGGGCGTGACAGAATGGTTCTCTCTTATAAATGCATATGGAAAGGAAAGGGGAGTGAAGATCGAACATTACATCAATTCGTCAGGTCTGGCTGAAATGATTGAAGGTACGTCGATAGGTAAGGAGTTCAAACGTATATTTGCCTGTTCCTTCATATATAATGAAGACGGTGAGGCCGAATGGCCAGGTGTTGCTGTCGACTACACTGCAAAGACCCAATTTCTCTTCAAGATCAATAAAGGAATACTTAGTGTCAGAGATAACAAGAAGGTCAATGAAAGTCAGGCCGAAGACAACAAGCGCATTCCTTTCCCTCATATGATATATTTCGGCGATGGAGAGACTGATGTGCCATGTATGAAGATTGTCAAGATGTTCGGAGGTAATTCTATAGCCGTATATAATCCTGATATCAAGAAGAAGGTAAATGTTGCCAAGAAACTTCTCAGACAGCAGCGTGTCAATTTCATCACCCCGGCTGACTATACAAAAGAAAGTCGCACATACGAGGTCGTATGTGCGATAATAGATAAGATCAAAGCTGATTGGGTGCTTTCCGGCTTGAAGAAGTAGCTACTAGTATACCTTTACTTCAAGTTTGGCATAAGCTCTTTCTGCCTTTGCGAGCGCCTCTTCTACCGTATCAGCTGTCGCCAGGATTACTCCGACTCGGCGATGACCTGCTATTTCAGGTTTTCCAAAAAGGCGGATCTGAACACCTGGCTCCTCAAGTACTTTGTCAAGGTTACAGAATTCGTATTCCTTTGTATTGCCCTCTACAACGATTGCCTTTGATGCTGACGGACCATAGAACCTGATCTCAGGAACAGGCAGACCAAGGATTGCGCGAGCATGGAGAGCGAACTCTGACATATCCTGCGATATCATTGTTACCATTCCTGTATCATGTGGTCTAGGGGAAACTTCGCTGAAGATGACATCTTCTCCCTTGATAAAGAGTTCTACGCCAAAGATTCCGTATCCTCCAAGAGCGTCAGTAATTGCTTTTGCAATTGCTTCTGCTTTCTGAATTGCAGTTGGGGACATCTGCTGTGGCTGCCATGACTCACGATAGTCTCCATCTACCTGGTGGTGTCCTACTGGTTTTACGAATGTTGTTCCTGCGCAGTGGCGGACTGTAAGGAGAGTGATTTCGTAATCGAACTTCACGAACCCTTCCACTATGACCTTTCCGCTGCCGGCACGGCCGCCTTCCTGCGAAATCTTCCATGCCTTGTCGATATCTTCTGCACTTTTGATGGTGCTCTGACCATGTCCTGATGAGCTCATTACCGGCTTGACGACGCATGGGATTCCTATCTCTGAAACAGCTGCGTCAAATTCTTCGCGATTTTCTGCAAATCTATACGGTGATGTAGGAAGGCCAAGAGTTTCTGCTGCAAGTCTGCGAATACCTTCTCTGTTCATTGTAAGGCGAGTTGCCATTGCAGTCGGGACTACATTATAACCCTCTTCTTCAAGTTTTACAAGACGGTCGGTTGCAATCGCCTCAATCTCAGGAATAATATAATCGGGCTTCTCTTCCTTGATTATTGATTCCAAAGCCTCTCCGTCCAACATGGAGAGTACGTGACTCCTGTGAGCCACATGCATGGCTGGAGCGTTTGCGTATTTGTCGAGTGCAACGACCTCTACTCCATATCTCTGAAGTTCGAGTGCAACTTCCTTTCCAAGTTCGCCTGATCCGCAAAGGACAGCTTTCTTGCCTGATTTAGTGAATGTAGTACCGATTTTTGTCATAGCAGTTCTTGTTATTTAACCGAAGACAAAGATAATAAAAAAAGAAGACGTCCCACATAGTGGAACGTCTTCGGTATGTATTTTTTCGAAGATTACTCGAATGATACAACAACTGCTCTGTCGAATGCAGCCTGACCGTTCGCAGCCTTTACAACAGCGTTCTTGACAACGATGTTCTCAGTTGCGATACCCTTCTTCTGGAGGAGGTTGATCATGTACTCTGCACGCTTCTTGCTGAGGTACTCGTTACGCTTAGCATAACCAGTGTTGCTGTCAGCTGTACCTGTTACTACAGTTGCCTTTCCGTTCTTCACGTAAGGAAGTACGTTTGCAAGGTAGAAGTCGAGGTGCTTGAGCTCCTTAGCGCTGAGCTCAGTCTTACCGATCTCGAAGAAGAATGAAGCAGGAGCAACATCCTTAAGGCTGTTAGCGTTAGCAGCAGCGTCCTGAGCAGCCTGTGCGAGCTGAGCGTTCTTAGTCTCGAGAGCGTCGTTCTCCTTCTGGAGCTTAGCCTTGTCAGCAGCGAGAGCAGCGTTAGCAGCAGTAAGAGCGGCAGCAGCAGCTTCAGCAGCAGAGATCTTGTCGAGGTCAGCAGGGTTGTGGTACTCAGAAGCGCGAGTCCAGTCAGTTCTGCCAAGATTGAATGAAAGACCGAGGGCAGTGCTGATGAAACCTGCAGGTCCCTGACGCTTGTAAACTGTTCCACGAACGTCGAGAGTAAGGTCAACTCTCTCACCGAGACGGATTACGTTGAGGAGACCGGCACCAGCTGCGAGTTCCTTACCTGCGATTGGCTTGTCGATCATAAGACCAGCGTGTGCGTATGGAACGAAGTCCCAGATACGTGACTCCTTGTAACCTCCGATTGCGTTAGAGATGTTCCACATTGCGTCGCCATGGATGTAACCATACTTTGCGTCAACACCTGTGATACCGTTGTAACCAGCGCGGAGACCTACTGATGGAGTCACCCACTTTCCAACGTTTACATCGATTGCATAACCTGTTGCCCACTCGCCACCATCATAGAAGAGGTTAAGACCTACTGGGTTAACGTTTACGAACCAGTTGTCCCAAAGACCGTTTGTAAGGTAAGGGTGACGGATTGTGTTACCCTCAGCGTCCTTGTTCTCCTGTGCGTTCACAGCAGGAGCAGCAACCATTGAAACAACAGCGAGAGCCATAGCTCCCAAGAAGAATTTAACTGTTTTCATAACTACTGATAATTAAACTTATTTTAGTAAAACTTAATTCCAAACACCTGTGTGCGCATAATGCGCATACATAAATGCAAATATAGCACAAGTTTTTGAATATTTACTAATATTTCGTAAATTTTAGCTGCTTGAAAACCAAAAAAGCAGGCGTATAATACGTTTACGCCTGCTTTTTACTGAATTTGGACCTATACTAGTTGAAAGTAATTATGACAGCTCTGTCCATCTTAGGGTCTGAGGCAGCTTTGACGACTTCAGATTTCACTGTGATGCGATTCTTGTCAAATCCATATTTTTCAGAAAGAAGGTTGACGATATATTTGCCTCTTGCTTCGCTCAGAAACTGATTCCTCTTTGCTGTTCCGGTGTTGCTGTCAGCTGATCCCATCACGATGATTTCTGCATTCGGATTCATGTTCACTTTTTCGATTATATGTCTTGCGTAAAAGTCAAGATGCTGAAGTTCAAGGTCTTCAAGTGTTGCTCTTCCTATCATGAAGTATACGGTCAAAGGCTGCATCTGCTCGTATGAAATCTCATAGACGGTTTCTTGTGCCTCCATTCCCTTGACAGTCTTCTTCAGCTCGCTGTTCTTCTTCATGAGATTCATGTTTTCGGCTTCAAGTGATGCGTTGGCTACCTCAAGTGCCGCAATCGCTGTTTCAAGTATCACGGTCTTTTCGGCATTTACAGCTTCAATTGCTCCGACGATGGTAGATGTACGTACAAAATTCGGCCATCCCAGGTCATATGCCACACCTGCTGTTACAGATGGTAGTACAACTGCCCCGGATGAATTATGGATGCTGCCGTTTACGACTGTAGCTCTCATGTCAATCATGACATCCAGCCTGTCGGTAAGTCTGAGGTTGTGGAGAAGGCCGGCACCCATTGCAAATTCGTTGTCGCTGAACTCCGATCCGTCTGTTCCGTATGAGCGGAAGAAACCGGTGTGGACATAAGGGATGAGATTCCAGAATCGTGTTTCCTTGTATCCGCTTATGGCATTGGAAGCATTCCATAGGAAATCACCATGAATGTACATGTATCCAAGTCTTTCGCTGTCAGCATCCTTGGCCGAGATGAAGTTCAGACCCTGATAGCCTGCTCTCATTCCGATTGAAGGAGTGAACCATTTACCGAAATTCACATCGAGAGACGGTCCGACTTTCACATCATATCCATCGTCAAGCAGCATGTTTATTCCGCCACCGAGCCCGATGAACCAGTTGTCTCCTAGTCCGTTGGTCTCATACGGGCCTCGAACTATGTTGCCGAATTCATCCCTGTTTCCGTTCTCCTGGGCGTTTGCATTGATTTGAGCTGCCATCATCAGGGCAGCAAGAGCAGAAGCTCCGTAAATAAAATAAAGACGTTTCATAACCACTAATTTTATTGTGTATGAAACGTCCTATACAAATTTGGTGTAAAAACCTGTTTTTGGAAAGAAAAAGTTTTATTTATCTTTCTTTTCTTCCTCTACGGTAGGTGCTGAATCCTTGTATTTGAAACGACGGATCTTCTGCGTAGCAGTCTTTTCAAACGGTTCCTTCATGACCTCGACTGAACTTACCTGAGAAGACTTGTTCACATTCCTGTTCACGATCTTCAGCACCTTGGCCTTCCAGGCGTCAAGTTTCTCATAAAGCTTGTCTTCGCTCTCGTTATCCCACTCCACGAAGTCCGGCTGGACGAGAGCGACGAGACGGCCGTCGCGTTCCACGACGATCGATTCGCTTACGCCCTCGACATTGTTTATTACGTTTTCAATTTCTTCCGGATAGATATTCTCGCCCGAAGGGCCGAGAATCATGTTGTTGTTGCGACCCTTGATGAAGAAACGACCTTTTTCATCCTGGATGGCTATGTCGCTTGTGCGGAACCAGCCGTCTTCGGTGAAGACGCTCTTTGTCCTTACCGGGTCCTTGTAGTATCCGAGCATCACGTTAGGACCTTTGGCGACTATCTCACCTTCTCCTGTCTCCGGATTTACATTGTGGAGCTTGAGCTTTACGTTGTATACAGGATATCCGAACGAACCTACTGCGCGCCATCCGTTCATGGCGTATCCGAGCAGAGGGGAGGTCTCTGTCAGTCCATATCCGATGGCATATGGGAATTTTGCTTTCAGAAGGAAGCTCTCTACTTCAGGGTCGAGCTTGGCACCGCCGATTCCATAGAATGAGATGTGGCCTCCAAAGGTCTTCTTGATCTTCATGCCGATGATGCGGCACATGAGTCCGTGCATGTGTTCATTCATCCATGAGAGTGTTCGGCTCTTCTTTATGGTAGGGAGAATGCTGCCTTTATATACCTTTTCGATGATCAGAGGCACTGTCAGCATTGTTGTCGGCTTTACTACCTTAAGCGCCTTCATCAGGAGAGATGCCACCGGTGGCTTAGGGAGATAATAAACTGTAGCTCCGCAGTACATCGGATACAGCATGCTCAGGGTCATTTCAAGCGTATGCGCCATCGGGAGAACGGACAGCCATCTGTCCTTATCTGTTCTTTTGCATGAATGGTAGCAAGTAATGACGTTCGAGGTGAGGTTGCGGTGGCTCAGGACTACGCCCTTCGCACTTCCGGTTGTTCCGGAGGTGTAGATGATGGTCGCTATGTCGTCAGGTGTCGGTACGGATGTCTTTCCGTCGCATGTGAATTTTTCTTCATCCGCATGCAGGACTTCAAAAGTGTCAAGTTCGATGACAAGAGTCATCTTGTCGCGGCATGCCTGGCTGAGCTTTCCTGCAAGTCTTTTTGATACGAATATCACCTTGCTCTCAGAATGTTCCAGGATATTGGTAACCTCATTTTCTGAACTGTCAGGAAGAATAGGGATGGCGATGCGTCCGAATGGGGCAGTCGCAAAGAATGCCACAGACCAGTTAGGCATGCTCTGAGAAAGTATTGCGACCTTGTCTCCTGCACCGATTCCGTACTGGGTCAGCTTCTTTGACAGGCTGTCGCACTTTCCTTTGAAAGAACTGTATGTATAACCGCCTTCCTTTGTGTCATACCATTGAGTGTACTGCTTCTTGGAGTACACTGTGGTTGCATACTCATACAGTTTTGCGAGGGTGTCAACGTATTTCTCCCTCATCCTCTGCATGCGCTTGTAAAGTTGAATCATATATATAGGTTTAGTGAGTTATGTACATTTCAGGGTGTTTGCCCACAAGATGCATCTCTTCGTATAATGCCTGAATACGTGCCATGTCTGCCTTAGGGTCGTCGGTAAGCTCGATCTTGTGGCCACGGCTGATGCGTTTTGTACCCCAATCGAAATAGCCCATGTATACAGGGCAACCCACCTGGCGGGCAATCGTGTGGAAACCTGTCTTCCAACGTTTTACAGGCTTGCGGGTGCCTTCCGGTGCGAGGGCGAGGTGGATTCTTGGGGTTGCCTTCATTTCCCTGATTACGCTGAGTGCAGCGTTTCCACCTTTCTTCCTGTCAACGGGAACGGCTCCTAATTTACGTAGCAGCCAGCCAAGAGGCCCCCAGAAGAATTCTCCCTTGACCATGCAGTATGGCTTTCCGCCGACAGATACATAATATAGGTAAGAGATCACGAAGTCCCAGATGGATGTGTGCGGGACTCCAAGGATGATGCATTTGTCTTCAGGGGCTACCGGGTCTACGGCTGTCCAACCCAATGTGCGGAGTAGCCATCCGCAGAATTTTCTCCACATAACGATATGTATTAGATGTTAACGTCTTCCAATTCCTGTGCACTTCTGAGGTTGCGGCTGATGAAGATCTGTCTGTCGATGGTGTTCTCGCCCATGTAGAACTCCATTATGTCAGCAAGCGGTTCTTCGTCGCTGAGTCGCACCTTGTCCAGGCGCATGTCCTTTCCGATGAATCCGGTGAACTCATCCCATGAAATCTCTCCGAGACCTTTGAATCGTGTTATCTCAACCTTTCCGGTCATCGACTTGATGGCCTTCTCCTTTTCCTCCTGGTTGTAGCAGTAACGGACCTCGTTCTTGTTCTTTACCCTGAAGAGCGGGGTCTGCAGGATATAGAGGTGCCCGCGTCTGATGAGGTCAGGGTGGTATTTCATGAAGAAGGTGAGCACGAGCATGCGGATATGCATTCCGTCGTCATCGGCATCGGTCGCGATGATGATCCTGTTGTAGCGGAGGTCGTCGATGTCCTCCTCAAGGCCGAGCGCGTTGATGAGCAGGTTGAGCTCTTCGTTCTCGGCAATCTTCTTGCGGCTTTCCTTGTAGGAGTTTATAGGCTTTCCTCGGAGGGAGAATACAGCCTGTGTCTCTGCGTTACGTGCCTTGGTGATTGTTCCGCTCGCAGAGTCTCCCTCCGTGATGAAGATGCTGGTCTGTTCGCGGAGCTCTTCCTTGCCTGCAGGCATCCTGTCCTTGAGGTGATACTTGCAGTCACGGAGCTTCTTGTTGTATACGCTTGTGCGCTTGTTGCGCTCCTTTGTCTTCTTCTGGATGGATGATATCTCCTGACGCTCCTTCTCGGAAGAGGCGATCTTTGCCTGAAGGGCAGGGATGATCTCCTTGTGCATGTGGAGGTAGTTGTCCAGATGGGTCTTGACGAAGTCGTTCACGAAGCTTCTGATGGTCGGTCCTACGTCATATCCATGGGTGCCGTCCTCGTTCTCTATGACCTGGTTCCACATGTATGTCGATCCGAGCTTGGTCTTGGCCTGGTTGGCGAAGATAGGCTCCTGGATCTGGATGCTGATGGCACCTATGATGCCCTGACGGATGTCCTCCGGTGCAAAGTCCTTCTTTGCGTATACCTTGAAGAAATCCTTGAGAGTCTTTGATATGGCTTCCCTTACGGCAACGAGATGTGTACCTCCGTCACGCGTGTTCTGTCCGTTCACGAAGGAAGTGATGTTTTCTCCGTAGCTGTTGCCGTGGGTGATCACAATTTCTATGTCTTCTCCGGAAATATGGATAGGGGCGTAGAACGGATCTTCGGACATCTTCTCGTTGATAAGGTCGAGAAGTCCGTTCTTTGAGATATATGGCGTTCCGTTGAGGTTGAGGGTCAGACCTTTCTTGAGGTACGAGTAGTTCTTGATCATGGACTCCACAAACTCGATGTTGTATGAGTAGTCCACGAACAGGTTTTCATCAGGAGTGAACCTTACGAACGTACCGTTCTTTTCCTTTGTCTCCTTCATGCCGTCGTGTACGAGCTTTCCTGCCGCGAACTCGGCATATGAACACATTCCGTCGCGGTATGCCTCGACGTAGAAATATGAGGACAATGCATTTACGGCCTTCAGACCGACACCGTTCAGACCCACAGATTTCTTGTAACCCTTTGAGTCGTACTTACCACCTGTGTTGAGGATGCTGACAGCCTTGACTACCGAATTGAGGGGAATGCCTCGTCCGAAGTCTCTGACTGATACTTCCTTGTCGGTTACGGTAATCTGGATCTGCTTTCCGAAACCTGCCGAGAACTCGTCGATGGAGTTGTCCACTACTTCCTTGAGAAGTACATAGATACCGTCGGCCGGATCGTCTCCCTTTCCGAGGGTTCCGATATACATTCCCGGCCTGAGTCTGATATGTTCGACACCTTCAAGAGTCCTGATGTTGTCGTCGCTGTAATTTACGTTATTTGTGTTTTCTGTCGCCATATTCATTAAAAGACATAATCATGCAAAGGTAGTAAATTTTGATGAAAATTTGGGAAAATTCGTTTGCAACTTGTCCTGTTTGGCCTAAGATGTGGTCTGTTCCTGGCCGTGGAGATGTAAAATCTTTGGTTTTTTATGAAAAATATCCAAATTTGCAGAACGAAAGATTCTTGACCAATGATAATGAAATACGTTAGAAGAGTACTCCTTATAGGGGTACTATGCGCTTTTCTGACGCCTCGTCATGCCTGTGCCCAGGCATATGTGAGGTATGCAGACCAGCACGAACTGACTTCCAGGACAGCACACGTGGACTCGGTTCTTCATTTTGTTCCCATGCCCAAGGGTGTGGTGAATCTCGATAATTATCCAAAGATCAATGTCGCAGCGCTTGAACTTTCCCGTATCCTTCAGCAGGGTGGGGAACTGCTTCAGGTGTGGGTGTGCGGTTCGGCATCTCCTGAAGGAGACTGTGATGAGAACTCCAGCCTGGCACGTGCCCGTGCCGAGGCTGGAGTGTCTTATTTCAAGTCTGTCGCCGATATCCCGGATTACAAGATCGTAAAGGAAAGCCACAACGAAGACTGGTATACTCTCTACCGTCTTGTCGAAGAATCTCAGATGCCATACCGTTATGATGCTCTTTTCATCATCAGGACCATGCAGGGTGAGGAACGTAAGACTGCCTTGAAGAAACTTGATGACGGCAGGGTGTGGGATTATATGGCCCGGGAGTTCTTTCCTCAGATAAGAGGCGTACGTTTTGCTGTATTCTGCAGGAAAGGACATGAACCTCAGAAGGAACATGTTAACGATACCGTATATGTAAGGGATACCGTGGTGATAATGAAGGAAGTTTTCTATATGCAGAAGGATAATAGTCAACAGCCTGTTTCTCAATCTGTAAAGAAGATCAAGACTCGGGACGGATCAAGGCACGAAAGGAGTGCCGGGATCTGGGATTCTCCATGGCTTGCAGCCGTAAAGACTGATGTGGCAACAGATGTTCTTGCTCTTCCTCAGGTCGGATTCGAAATCCAGCTGAGTGACAGGTTCTCCTTTGAAACGATGGGATGGTATTCGGAATGGCCTTACATCAATCCATCCGAAGAACATAAGATATATGGATTCCGCCCGGAAATCAGATATTGGATGAATGGCGTGATGCGTAAAGGATTGTTCTTTGGCCTTCATTCCAATGTGACGTGGTATGCAATGATGGTGAATGACAGAGACTTTTATCAGAATGCGTCATTGTGTCGGGACAAGGGTTGCGCAGGACGCCATTTCTATGAATATTCATATCAGACGGAAGATGGAGCCAATGTGACAAACAGATATCACGATACTCCTGCATGGAGTACAGGACTTACTGTCGGTTATTCACTCCCTCTTGATAAAGGACAAAGGTGGGCGGTAGAGTTTGTCGGAGGTATCGGCTATGCCCGTTATGAACAGAACTGGTATCAGAAGAGTTCCCCTTGGACTCTGAAGACAGTCGAAGCACCTCAGGCGAGAGATTATTTCGGACTGACTCGTGCAAGTGTCAATCTGACATACCGTTTCTCAGTGCGCAGATATGAAAAGAATACGATCAATAATAATTTTTAACCAAAACCAAATGAGACGATCAGGATTTCTTATTCCTTGTTTCGCGATCTTGTTGGCTGCATGTAACGAGAGTGTCATCACCGATGTTCCGGTGGATGCCTCCGAGGCAGGAAAGGTCACTTTTACCCTTTCCGCAGACTTGCGCAATGATGTCGTGGACGTAAAGTCTTCTGCGGAAGAGATTTCCGTGGATGATTTCTGGGTTGAGATCTTCAACTCAAAGAAGATCAGGATCTTTTGCGAGAAATATGCAGACGCAAAGGATACGACTCTTTATGTGAATTCGGGAGATTACACGCTCCTCGCCACTTACGGAACCGAAAACAGCGTCGGTTTCGACAAGCCTTTCTATAAGGCTGAAGAACCATTTACAGTAGGGCCTCAGGAAACCAAGCCTCTTGCTGCCACTGCAACTCTTGCCAACGTCAAGGTGGCAGTCAACTTCGATGAAGATCTGGACAACAAGCTCTCCTATGAGCAGTATTGGGCTGTCGTCAGGAACAATGGAAAGAAGCTCCGTTTCAACCCTGCCGAGACCCGTGCCGGCTATATTCCTGCGGGAAATCTGGAGTTCGTGCTTGTAGTGAAGATCAACGGTGAGTATAAGCAGTATGTCCACCCCGCTGCGGAATATGCACCGAACGACTTCGTTACTTTCAATGTCAGCGCTCCTCTCATGGATGGAAATGTAGTCATCAAGGTGCTCATCGACAATACGGTGGAGATTGTGGAGGTCGATGAAATAGTTGTACCGATCGAGGATATGCTTCCTCTTGAAGAACCTGCCATTTATTCAGAAGGTTTCGATAATGACAATTCCATCACTTTCGTGGATACGAAGGCACCGGTCAAGAACGAACTCTGGATCAGTGCCACAGCCGAAGGTGTGCTTTCATCGGCCGTTCTTTCCATCGACTGTCCTGATCTCGGCCTTCCCGCCGAGATCGACCTCGCGACAGCGGATGACGCTGTCGCCTCTGCATATGAGGCCAAGGGCATATGGTGGAAGTTCAATGCAGACAGGACTTCTCTTTCCATCAGTCTCCTTGATGCATATGATGATCATATCTCCAAGCTCGGATATCGAGGCTATGACCATGATGCGGGCAGACCTCTGCCTGCGGCAGAAATCGGTCTGAAGATCGAGACCGCAGGCGGCGCAGCCAGGACTGCGGAGGAAAGCTATGCAATATATGTCGAGCCGAATGCTGCAAGAGGTTCTTTCTCATGGAATGACTATGATGTCTGGGCTACAAAGATCGTGAATCCTGTCCTGACTCTTGGAGAAGGCAAATATGACAAGACAAAGATACAGTACAGTATGGACGGCCAGACGTGGGTTGATTTCCAGGATGTTACCTCTTCTGAATATTCTATGGGTACGGTCGAGGGACTCGATGCCGGTACTACATATTACCTTCGTGCCATTTACGACGGATGGCTTGAGGTGGCGGCTCCGGTAAGCTTTACTACAGAAGCGGCGCAGCAGGTGGGAAATGCCGGGTTTGAGGAATGGACGACTGATTCCTGGACTTATGAACAATCTTCGCTTGGACGTGGTGAGAGTCCGATGAAGTGGTATCATCCTTGGGGAAATGAGGCGGATCAGTGGTGGGATACAAATGCCACGGTATCGATGAGGGATGATCTGACAATTGGATATACATATTTCAAATCATTCCCATTGGTACATTATTCGAACGATGCCAGAACAGGGTCAAGAAGTGCTCAACTTACTGTGGCAAATATAGGAAACTATAACAGCCTGGTTAGTACGAACGGCACCTGGTACGTAGGTGAGTTGTTTTCAGGAAGGGGAAATGATGCTTCTTCCTGGGCAAAAGTGGCAGAGGGCAAACCTTTGTCTTCGAGACCTGCAGCATTGACTTTCTGGTATGAGTATGATGCATATACAGATACGGATATGTTCAGCGCGGAAATAATCATAAAAACCCAGGACGGAACAGTCCTGGCTTCAGGATACGGGACCTTCGGTGAGGGATCTGACTGGACACAGGCGACTGTCGCTCTTCTGTACAATGTGACAGATAAGAAGGCAGATACCGTTCTTGTAAGGATTAATGCATCGACAGCATCTGACCATTCATGCAATAAAACCGGTACTTATCTTGAGATTGCCGGGTCGAAAAAAGAGTCAGATCCTTACCGGATAAAGTTGGGTGCGACTCTTCGCATAGATGATATAGAACTTGTATACTAAACCATATTTATAAAATGAAAAAGATATTCTACTCAATATTCGCGGCTGTGGCTATGTTTACGGCATGCAATGAAGAAGTGATCACTGACGGAACAGGATCGCTCAATCTCAAGATCGGCGAGGTCTCGGATAAATATATGACAAAGGCAGGTGCTATAGATACAGATGAATTCTATGTCACACTTACCGACTGGAGCGGTAATGCGGTCGAGAGTGACGGTGTGACATATCGGAACATCCTTTACAAGAATCTTCCTGACGAAATATCCGGTCTTCCTTCAGGACCTTACACCATCTCGGTTTTGTCGCATGAGGAGATTCCTGCAGCTTCCTTTGATACTCCTGTTTATGGAGGTTCGACAGATTTTACAGTGAAGACAGGTGCAACGACTCCTGTTACTGTCAGATGTACAGTCCAGAATGTAAAGGTAACCATCAATCCTTCTGCCGGCTTCCTCAGCGAACTTACTTCCTATACCATTACCGTGACAAACGAGGACGGCGGCAGCGTCCACTGGACTAATGACGCTGCGGTTACGGGAGTAAATGTGAGCACTGACCTTACTCTTCCGGCACATTTCTCGGTTTCCGCGCTCGATGTCAATGTTACAGGATACCGTAAGATCAACGGCGCGGAACTCAATCTTCAGGAGAATGCCGAGTGGAACGGAAAGATTGCTAATGTTGCTGCAGCCGACCACCATATCATCAACATAGATGCACGGACAACAGGTGCTGCCGGCGGAGAGAACGGCATCACGATCACTGTTGACGGATCGCAGCTGAATGAGGTGGAGTCAAATCTTGATGTGCCGGGATTCGAGGATGTTCCTGTCGACGGACCGGACTGGGGTGAGAATGAGGAAGGAGGAGATGAAGAAGGTGGAGCTGAAACACCTGAGGTGGAAGGTCTTGAGTTGATATGGCCTGGCAACGAATCTTTTGAAAGGACTGAACTCAAGTCTGAAATGAGTGTAAACCTTACCATCAATGCTGTAAATGGAATCAAGGAATTTGTAGTGTATGTGAACTCTCCTACAGTTGATTTTGTAACTGCTGTAGCTGCTATGGGTGCGGCTGGTGAGACAGAGAATGACGCTATATTGGATTTTTCTGATGATATGGTTGTTGAAGGAATGTGTGCAATAGAACTTATTTCTGAATCGCCGATTGGCAAGACTACGGTTGATTTTCCTTTGTCAGGGCTTCTTCCGCTCATTATCGATGTGGGAAATCCGGAACCCGATACTGTACACACATTTACAATGTATCTTAAGGATATGAAGGATCAGGTACTTTCAATTCCTCTTGAATTTGTCTATATGCCTTCTGAGAACTAATTCCCAAACAGAAACGACATGATTAAGAATATACTTAGAGAACTGATGCTCATCTTGACCCTTGCCAGCCTGGCAGCCTGCAATGAGGTTGTGACGGTAGGTGACGGGTACGGCCGCATCGGTCTGAACCTTGGGTGGGACACTTCCCTTGCCACCAAGGCAGACGGTGATGCAGTTGAGGTCGGAGATGATACTCAGGTGACGGTTTCCGTCTGCGATATGGACGGGAATCCGGTGGCCGGACCTACAACATATGTGTATAGTGCCTTGAAGGAGGCTGAGTTTGAGGTGCCGGTCGGAAGATATACAGTGAAAGCTTCAACCGGGTCAAACCATCAGGCTGCCTGGGATTCGCCATTCTACTATGGTGAGGATGAAGTTACGGTATACGCCGAAAGAGATAATCAAGCAGAGGTAATATGTACTCTTGCGAATGTAAAGGTTACTGTATCTTTCGATGAGAGGTTCGCCCAGTACTGCACTTCATATAGCGTTACCGTTGATAACGGAGCTGGAGAAGGACTTACCTTCGGAAGCAGAAACGGTAAACTGGATGCAGAGGGATATTTTGCAGTTACAGGTACTTTGAATTGGAATCTTGTGCTGATCAACAATGACGGGAAGTCATATGTTGCCAGCGGAACTATAGATGGCGTAGAAGCCCAGCAGCATTATCCGTTGTCATTCTCCCTTTCTGAAATCGTTGAGGATGAGACCGGAGCTTCCGTATTCAAGGTTACTGTAGATGATTCGATAAACGAGAAGGAGTTTGATGCAGTACTTGATTTCAGCGAGTCTGGAGATTATGAGGTTACTGTATCCGGTTTCGAATATGTTGCCGGAGGTATCGCTGTCCCGATGGGAGATCAGAATGTGAAGACGATAACCACATCGATGACCAATGGTATCTCTGCAGCGTTTGTATGTGTCAACGGTGTTTGGTATGAACTCTCAAATGCAGACCAGGGCACTATAGACAGGCTTTCTGCTCTTGGTATCGATGCTGCTTCGGTTGCTTACGGCGCTTCTTCATTCACTGTGGATGTTACTGACTATCTGGCATCGATCGGAGATTTCGGATTCTATCCGGTGATTGTTTCTGCATACGATGTAAAGGGTCTCAAGGCCGAGACAAGATTTGACTTCGAGATCATTTCTAATGTCGATGCCTCCGCTGTGTCTGCCGAACCTTCTGCTTATTCTGCTGTGATCACTGCGAAGTGGTATGCGAACGAAATACCTGACGGTCTTGGTCTCGAATATAAGCCTGTTTCTTCTGCCGACTGGACTTCTGTCGATGCTTCCGCTATATCTTACGATGCGGCTCAGAAGAAATTCTCTGCAGAAATCACAGGCCTGGCAGCCGGTACTCAATACAGTTTCCGTCCATACTCTGCAAAAGACAGGGATAATATCAAGACTATGGAGTTCTACACCAATTTCACGGCTCCGGTATCTGCCAAGCCGTGGGCTAAGTTTGCTGTAGTGACCGGTAAATGGTTGACTGATACCGAGCCTGAGGGACTGACATTCAAATATAGGGAATACGGTACCACAGGATGGATAGAAGCCGATCCTGCCACAGTGAGACTTTCTGTTGATATCACAGATAAAACATTTACAGGTGATATTACAGGTCTGAATCCAAAGTCTACATACGAATTCAGAGCAGTTTCTAAGTTGGATGCAGATACTAATCTTCAGATGGGTGAATTTACTACTGCAGGTATGAGCACATTATATAATCTAAACTTTGATGATTGGTGTGAGGTGTCTTCAGTATGGTATCCATATTCATCTGATGCGGCAGACCCTACATGGGATACAGCAAACGGAGGCGTCAAGCTTCTGAAGGAGACTCTGACTACACCTGAATATGATTTCAAGGTTGACAAGTCAGGTAATAAGGCGTCTGCAAGACTTGAAAGCAAGGCACTGACAATGTTTGCGGCTGGAAATATATATACAGGAAAATTCATAAAGGCAAAAGTGATAGGTGGTGTCGGTGCAGAACTTGATTGGGGTGTTCCATTTACCTCAAAACCAGTCGCATTGAGGGGTTATTATTCATATTCTCCAGCTCCTATATCCGTTGTAGGAAATGGAGCGAATGTTTCTAAAGGAGATCCGGATAGATGTCAGATTCAGATTTTCCTGACAGATTGGGAAGGAGATAATGCTCCATTCCGAATCAATACAGCGACAGGTAAGTTTGTGGAGATGGACGCTGATTATATCATAGCTGCCGGAATGAAAGAATCTGCAGAAGACAATAATGGAAGATGGGAGAAGTTTACGATACCAGTAGAATATCGTGATGATCGTACTCCGACTTATATCGTTGTTGCAGCCGCTTCTTCGTATCTTGGAGATTATTTTACCGGAGGTGACGGATCTACTTTGTTTGTCGATGAGTTCGAACTTATTTACGACATCGGCGATCTTACCGATGAGGAAGCCGCCAAGGTTAACTACAGATAGTTCTGATGAGGAAGACTTTATTCATAGTATTGTCGGTATTCAATGCATTCATGCTTGGTGCGCGCCCCGCAGGGGCTGACACCATGCATGAATGCAGGGACACGATCCGGGTTGCAGATACCGTATGGGTATCTGCAACGGAGCGTGCTCCGCTGACAGCGGAGATTCCGGATGTCATCCTCGATGATACATTCAACAGAGGTATCGGCAAGGCCACTGCTCTCTTTGTTCCTAAGGGTACGGTATCATTCGGGCTGACGGCATTGTATAATTCGTATGATCTGGGATCTGCTGAGGATGATGCCGGTTACAAGATGTTTCTATCTCTTTTGGACGGCGTTTATGGAAATATGACTTCATGCGGCATAGCGCCTGCTGTTTCATACTTCATCGCTGACAATACCTCGGTCGGTCTGCGCTTCGATTATTCCAAGTCTGTTCTCGGGCTTGGAAGCGCAAGTATTGCTCTCGGTGATCTGATGTCATTGGATATCAATGATGTGAATTATCTCAAGCAGTCGTATTCCGGCTCATTGACATTGAGACATTATATGTCCATAGCAGACAGCAGACGTTTTGCAATCTTCGTGGAAGGAAGAGGAACTCTGGGATATGCCCAGTCTATGAACTATCAGAGGGAAGGAGATGACAAATACGGAACGTACCAGGATATCTACAAGGCTTCATTGAGTCTGGTACCTGGGGTCGTGTGCTTCATGATGGACAACGCTGCGTTCGAAGTGTCTGTAGGAGTGCTGGGCTTTGATACTCAGAAAGTCAAGCAGCTCACCAACCAGGTGGAATACAGCGAGATGAAAAGCAGCGGTGCTAACTTCAAGATCAATCTGCTTTCCGTCAATTTCGGTATGTCGTTCTATATTTATCCGAAGAAGGCAAGGAGGCACACGTCATGAAGGTGATGAGATATCTTGCATGGATGCTGGCCTTTCTGACGGTTACATCCTGTCTTTTCGACAATGACCTGTCATATCCAAATATCTCTGCCGACATCTTATCCTTTCAGGTAGAGGGACAGACATCGGTAAGGATCGACAATGAACTTCGTGAGATTCATGTCGAACTTTCAGAGTCTGCGGATCCTGCACATGTCAAGGTGCTGGATATTACATTAAGCGAAGGGGCGAGACTGACTGAAGGAGTGCCTCAATACCTTGACCTGACCGCTCCTGTCGCTTTGACTGTCAAGACATACGGAGAGACGGTGTGGACCATATATGCGACCCAACCGGTAATAAGATACATCAATGTCGAAAATCAGGTCGGCGAGGCCGAATTCGATGTGAAGAACAGGTCTGCTGTCGTATATGTGTCATCCAGCCAGTCGCTGAGCGCTGTCACTATTCTTGATATGAAACTTGAGAGGGAGGGATCTGAAGTAGTTTCCACTACTGCAACCATCACTGTTGGCAAGCAGACTGTGGAACAGACGCTTGAGTGTGTGTTTCCTATGACTCTTGAGTGCGTCATGCTCAGAAAGTTTACAGTTCTTTCCGAAGGAGAGACTGTAGAATGGATCGTAAGGGTTCTGAACAAGGAAGTTGCTGTCGAAGTCACATCGGTGAATGCATGGGCAAGGCATGCATATGTGACCGCTCTTTTCGACGGAAAGGGAGATCCTTATTTCGAATACAGACGTTCAGGAGAAGATCTTTGGACCAAAGTCATGGATGCTGCAGTCACAGGAACTGGCGTTTCAGCTGATATCGGAGACCTGGTTCCGGAGACGTCATATGAGGTGCGTCTTGTCAACGGAGAAATGATGAGCGATCCGGAAACCTTCGTTACAGAAGAGGCTTCTCAGGTTCCTAACATGAGTTTTGACGATTGGTATTCCCCTGATCCGTCGTCTGCAAAGGCGGTCTGGTATCCTTACGCCATCGGAGGAATCCATGCTTGGGATTCTGCGAATCCCGGTGCTGCGGCGTTCATAGGATCGTCAACAGTTCCGGAAGAAAGTTTCGTGGTAAAGGGCATGGCCGCAAAGCTAGAAAGCAAATATGCAGTCATAGCCTTCGCTGCAGGAAACATCTATACAGGAAAGTTCGGAAAGATCGCCGGAGTCGGCGCTGAACTTGATTGGGGATATGAATTCTCTTCACGTCCTTCTGCACTGAAGGGTTATTATTCATATGCACCGAAGCCTATAGACAAGGCGGATAAGGCCAAGGAGGAACTTATAGGACAGATGGACAAGTGCCAGATACAGGTGATTCTTGCTGACTGGGATGCTCCATTCCGTATCAATACGACCAAAGGACATTTTGTCGACATAGAAAAGGATGAACATATCATCGCTTTCGGCAGAATCGAGACCGATCAGGCAACGGGAGGGGAGTACAAGGAATTCACGATCGATCTGGAATACCGTACAAAGACACGAAAGCCGAAATACGTAGTCATTTCGGCTTGCGCCTCGTACCTCGGTGACTATTTCACCGGAGGTGTAGGCAGTACGTTGTATGTCGATGAATTTGAATTCGTATATTGATGCTTCTACATCAGCAGCATGGCTCCGTAGCCTGCTGCCAATGCGATGATGCAGTTTATGAGCTTCGCCCAGGCGAAGCTCTTTCTGCTTTCTGCCAGAAGCGGAATGGAGGCATGGCCGTCCTGAGAGATCGAACTGGCCAGAAGTACAGGGAACGGCACTACGCCGGTCGCAAAGAGCGTCACGAATATCATGTGAGGGCCCGATTCAGGGATTATTCCGATCAATGTGGCCAGAAGGATCATCAAGGCTGTATTGTCGCTGATCCAATGGTCGATTTCTACATATTGAAGGGCAAAGCCAAGAACAAGAAGCACTCCGAATGTCCATGCAAATATCGTCGGCAGATGCTTCTTTACGATGTGGTCCCATAGATGCCCTTCAACGAAATGGTCTGAAGCGAAAAGCAGGACAAAAAGAACGATGACGCTCAGGCCGGCAAAGAGGACGTTCATCCAGTCCTCGCTCAGAAGGTCGATTCCATGGCTGGAGATGTCTTCTTCATGATGATGGTGTCCATGTTCGCATGCCTCTGTATGTACATGGCCCTCATGACCATGGTCATGTCCTGCATGCGCAGAATGGTCGTGGCCGAGACGGCCGGTGGCCAATGCGGCAATGAATACCGCCAGTCCTGCAAACATCAGCATCCTCTTCCATCCGTAGTGACGTTTCTGATCTTTTCTGTCTTTGTCTTCAGCCCCTGATCCTGCAGTATCGTGGTGGCATTCAGGTGTATGTACGACGTACCCGTCATGACATTCGGACTCTGCTCCGCAGTCCGAATGGTCGTGCTTGTCGCACTTCTTTGAATGAATCCTGTCATGGACGAAATCAACTCCGACTCCTACCAGAATCGCCAGGACAAACAGTACTGCAAACAGAATAAGAGCCTGCTCGGGAATCATGGCCAGCATGACGAAAGCCTCGTCGCCCGATGATGCGATCATCATCGCGACGAGTGCGCCGAAGCTGAACATACGGTGTGTATAGAGTGATACCGTGGCGAAACCGCCCATGCAGCCGGGTATGGAACCCAGCAGAGAAGCGATCACGACCTGTCCGAACTTCGTCTTCTTCAATCCCTTGAACACCAGACCTTTCGACTCGATGTTAAGCGACTCGATCATCATCATCATCACTACCACCAGTCCTGTGATAAGGACCGCATTTCTCAGCGCTTCAACAACTACATGCCACATAATAATGCTTTCTATTGATTACATCAGGTTAGCCAATTGTGCGGAATTGGCATTTTGCCACCCCCGGCCAGGGGGAGGGGCCCAGCTTGCTGGGAGGGGGCCAATGGAGCACTTTGGGTAACCTGATTCTATTCTATGAATCCTGCTATAAAGAGATTGACGATAGGTCTCAAAGGAGAGTTTGTAGTCAGTGTGACTATTGTAAGAGACTCGCCTTTAGGAAGATCGGTGGTATCCAGTTCGACCTTGAAGGAAACAGATGCCCCGGGAGCCGCCTGGGGAACTCCGCTGCAGCTGATTGATGCATCAGCATCGACCTTATATACCTCGAAAGGCATCTTTCCGTCGTTCTTGAATGTGTATTCTGCAGTCACTTTCTGACCCTTGCGTATCTTTCCGAACGAGTAGGTGCTTTCCTTGAATGTAGGTCTCGGACCGTTTCTCTTGTCGTCTGCGGTAACCTTGCTGAAGTCTTCCTTGGTGAATGCCCAGAATCCGATCTTCCTGTCACCTTCGCTGCTTGTATATGTCCTTCCGTTAATGACCGGGGCAGCCCAATAGTAGTTCTTGCCCCACAGCTCACGGTCTGCTGTTATTGTATATGTCATTTCTGCCGTTCCGCGTGCAGGAATAGGGTTAGGGGAGACTGAAACCTTGAGGTGCTCGGATACGTCAGCGAATGTTACCTTCATAGGGGCATCCGACAGATTAGCCACCATTACGGCTTCGCTTTTCTGTCCGTTCTGTTCCATGTTGCCTCCTTTATTTATGTTCTCCTTCAGGCCTAATTTTCCGTATGTTACAGGATATAGCTCATCCAGAGGCTTCACCTTGTCCTGAGAGACTCCTCGAAGCTTAAGGATTACAGGCTTCTTCATGTCAGAGAGATACATCGTCAGAGTCTTGTCGAACGGGTATGGTCCTTCGTCATTTGAATATGTGACTGAAACAGTACCGGTCTTGCCTGGACGCAAAGGCTCTTTTGTCCAGTCTACGTCCGTACAGCCGCAGGTGGTGGTGACATTGTATATCACCACGGGCTTGCTGCCCGTGTTCTTCAATGTGAACGTGCAGGAAACCGGACCGCTGTCAAGAAGGATGTCTCCGAAATTGTGGACGAACTTGTCGATTTCCAGACCTTCAGTTATCTTCTCCTGGGCATATGCTCCGATGCAGGTCATTATAAGTGATGCAAAAAGCGCAGTGAATAATCTCTTCATATCGCTTAAGATTAATGTCAAACATTACAAAGATAGCATAAATCGGGCTATACCTGTCTTTGAATATTGAAATTATTAGCTAAATTTGCATCTGCAATGCGTTATAGGCATTGTTAATGTAATAGACACATTAACTTTTAATTTATTTATACAATGGCTTACAGAATTACAGATGACTGCGTATCATGCGGAAGCTGCGCAGCTGAGTGCCCGAAGGAAGCTATCTTCGAAGGTGCAGAGCACTATGAAATCAACCCTGATCTTTGCGAAAGCTGCGGTAAGTGCGCTGACGCTTGCCCAATGGGAGCAATCGTAGCAGAGTAATCAGTCTACAAAAAAGAAGATTTCCCTACCGGGAGGAAAGCATTTTCTGCTTTCTGACGGTAGGGAAATCTTCTTTTTTGTAGTATCAGCCCCTTAGTTCTTAGGAGCTGATACCACCTGTACCATATTGTTCTGTGCCAGGATTGCCTGGAGAACAGTCTTGATGTCTTCTGCAGTAAGAGAATTTACAGCAGCTTCGTACTCTGCATCTGAGTCGATGCCGAATTCATACCAGTTGTCGAGTGCGCCCATCCAGTAAGAGTTGCTGATGCGTGACTCCGGTATGTTCTTCTTGAGGTTTTCGACAGCCTTGCTCATCTGCTCTTCTGTAGGGCCGTTCTGTGCAAGATCGTTCAGACCTTTCACTGCGAGTTCTATAAGCTTAGGAGCGGCTTCAGGATTTGTGTCGAACATTACCTGGATGACAGCTCTTTCGATAGGGAGTCTCTGACCTGCCATTGCTGTTCCTACACCGTATGTGCCACCCTCATCCTCGCGGATAGTCTTGGTATAGATCATATCCAGAACATAGTTGGCTGCTTTAAGAGCTACTTCTGTCTTGGTGTCGATAGGCATGTAAGCTGAGTAAACCTGGAATACTGTAGACTTTGGTGTCGCCATCACAAGCTCAACTGTCTTGTCCACGTCTCCCTTTGCAAAATTGATGAGGTTCGCCTCATTGATCTTGCGCGCCTTCTTGTTCTTTGCTATCGATCCGATGTATTTTTCTACCATAGGCTTGATTGCCTCAGGGTCCACATTACCCACGATGGTAAGTCTTGCGCCGCCTGCATTCTTGAATAGTTCACGGTAAACTCTCTCGATGGTAGCGAGATTTGCCTTCTCGACCACTTCCTCGTTGAGGTCGACAACGCGTGGGTTGTTGTCGTAGAGAACCTTGTTCATTTCCTGCTGGAACTGATAGTCAGGGTTTGAGAGGATGTTAGGGAGAAGGGCCTTGATCTGCTGGATACCTGGTTCGTACTCATTCTGGTCGAAGCGTGGGTCTGCGAAGTAAAGGTATGTGATCTGGAGTGCGGTTTCGATGTCCTTTGGAGCGCACTGTCCCTGTACTCCGTGACGTGTGTTGCTGATATACGGGCTTACAGAAAGGTTCTTTCCTGCGAGCATCTTAGGAACCTGTGTGCCTGAGAACTTGGATATACCTGAGTTGTTGAGGAAGAGTGTCCAGATGTTATCTTCGAATGATACGAGATCCTCGGTAGCAACGGCGTTCTTACCTCCTACGAGCTCGATGTTGAAGAGAACCTGGTCCTTCTTGTGCTGGGTAGGGAGGACTACAACCTTGACTCCGTTCTTGAGAGTCCACTCAGTGGCGCCGAATGCAGTCTCCTTGCTTCCCTTTACTGCTGAACCCTTGAGAGCATCTGCATTAAGGAAAGGCTCGTTGAGGTTTTCCTCTGCGTTTGCCTGAAGTTCAGCCTCGGATACTGCAGCAAGAACCCCTGTGAGTTCAGCTTCTGTAGGATTTGCAAGGCCTTCCTTCTCAGGACCCTGATATGTGATGATGATGTTCTCTGAAGGGAGAAGCTGAGCCACAACCTGATTGAGTACCTGTGCATTGATCTGGGCGCAGATGGCCTGGACGATCTGGAGCTCGGTCTCAGGAGTCATGTATGCCTCGTTCTCGAAGAAATTGTAAAGGAGAGGACGTACAAGTTCTGAATTCTTGCGTGTAGGAGCTGCCTCGACAGCCTTCTCATATGCACTGATGATGTTGTCCTTTGCACGCTGAACCTCACCGTCGTTGAATCCGAATCTCTTCATCTTCTCGATTTCTGTCATCAGAGCTGTGAATGCCTCTACAGAAGCTCCGTCCTTGAAGAGTACTGCAGCATTGTATGCCTCACATACGTTGCAGAGGTCTCTTGTGAACAGACCGGCAGCAAAGAACGGTGCGTTCGGTGCAGCTGCGATGTCGTTGAATCTCTCATCCATGATGTTTGAGATGATCGAGAGGAGAAGGTCATTCATGTATGCTACATCGGTATTCTGGAACTGAACAGGGATAGGGTCATGTTTCCAGAGGATGTCGATACGTGAGTTCTGAGCCTCGGGGTCTGTGATGATGCCTACTATCGGCTCTGCGTTTGCAGGGAGTGCAGGCTCGTTCTTTACTGCAACTTCTGCTGCAGGGATGCTGCCGAAGAGGTCTTTGATCTTCTGCTCCACCTTGTCTACGTCAACATCTCCTACTACGATAACAGCCTGATTGTGTGGCTGATACCACTTCTTGTAGAAGTTTGTAAGACTTTCGTACTTGAAAGTCTTGAGCTGCTCTTCGCCTCCGATAAGGGTTCTGCGTGCGTAGTGGGTGTCTCCGTAAAGGTAAGGGAGTGACTTCTCGAACATTCTCCAGCTGGCGTCGCTTCTCTGTCTCTTCTCCTCAAGGATGACGCCTCTTTCGGCGTCGATCTCTGCAGGATTGCAGGTCACGAAGTTTGAGTAATCATGGAGAACGAGAAGGCATGAGTCGATGATGGTCTCTCGTACGACAGGGATGTTGTTGAGCATATACTGTGTCTGCTCGAATCCGGTCGATGCATTGATGTTTCTTCCGAATTCAGCTCCGATGCTCTGAAGATACTCGAGGAGAGCCTTGCCCGGGAAGTTCTTTGTACCGTTGAAACACATATGCTCGAGGAAGTGTGCAAGACCGTCCTGGTCATCTTCTTCCTGATATGCTCCCACATTTGTGGCAAGATAGAATTCTGCTCTCTGAGCAGGCTGTTCATTGTGGCGGATGTAATAAGTCAGTCCGTTTTCCAGTTTTCCTACCCTTACTTCAGGGTCGTTTGGAAGGGGATTCTGTCCGAATGCAACCGCTGCGGCGAATATCGCCGCAATGAAAATGAATAAACGTTTCATGTTCTGGTTCTTTTAATTATAATCTGCAAATATAGGATAAAATATCTATATTTGTATGTCAATGATATGTAAGATATGTTCCAGGATTTCAGGTTGAAGGTCTTTGCCGCTGTAGCGGAAGCCGGCAGTTTTACAAAAGCTGCCGAGCGTCTCGGCATATCCCAGGCTGCAGTCAGCCAGAATATTTCACTTCTGGAGAGTAAAACCGGAGTCAGGCTATTTGACAGACTTCACAGGGAGGTCGTGCTTACAAAGGCAGGACGAGTATTCCTTGGGTATGTACGCAATATCCTTAAAGCTTGTTCTGAAGCTGATATCATGTTTGCAGAACTTGACCAGCGGACTGTAACGGTCTCAGTCTCTGAGGATATATTTACGACTTACCTGATACCGGTTCTAGCTGATTTTCTTACTGTCCATCCAGATGTCATCCTCGTACGTTCCGAGGCCGGAGATCATGACCTTGCCGTGTACGTCGTACCATCTTCCATTCCGGGAAAGAACTCGTCTGTCGAGTTCCTATATAAACCGACACAGGCCTTCGCTTGCACGAAGACCTGTGTGGTTCTAAGAAAAATTCTTGGTTTCTGAATTATTTCGCGAGTCTCTTGTAAGTCTCGAGTCTGAGCTTAGCGAATTCCTCTGTCTTCTGGAGGAGCTCCTCTGCGCAGTCAGGATACATCTTGTAGAGTGATGCGAAACGTACCTCACCCTTGAGGAAGTCCTGGAACTTGCTCCAGTCAGGCTCCTTGCTGTCGAGAGTGAACGGATTCTTGTCTGTTCCCTCGAGTGCAGGGTTGTATCTGTAAAGGTGCCAGTAACCGCACTCTACAGCGAGCTTCTCCTCCTTCTGGCTGAGACCCATACCTGCCTTGAGACCATGGTTGATACATGGAGCGTAAGCGATCACGAGTGATGGTCCGTCGTATGCCTCAGCTTCCTTGATTGCGTTGAAGTACTGTGCTGGAGATGCGCCCATTGCTACCTGTGCAACGTATACATAACCGTAGCTCATAGCCATCATACCGAGGTCCTTCTTACGTACTCTCTTACCTGAAGCGGCGAACTTCGCGATAGCACCGGCTGGAGTAGCCTTTGATGACTGACCACCTGTGTTAGAGTAAACCTCAGTGTCAAGTACGAGGATGTTCACGTTCTCGCCAGATGCAAGTACATGGTCAAGTCCGCCGTATCCGATATCGTATGATGCACCGTCACCGCCGATGATCCACTGGCTGCGTGCAGGAATGAATGTCTTGTACTCCACGAGTCCCTTGCATACATCGCATCCGCAACCCTCGCAGAGAGGGATGAGCTTGTCGGCAACCTCGCGTGTAACCTTTGCGTCTTCCTTGTTCTCGAGCCACTGAGTGAAGAGAGCCTTCATCTCGTCTGTGCAGCAAGAGCATGAGAGACCCTGCTCCATGAGTTTCGCTACAGTCATACGTGCTCTGTCAGAACCGAGCTTCATACCGAGACCGAACTCGCAGAAGTCCTCGAAGAGAGAGTTTGCCCATGCAGGACCGTGACCCTCGTTGTTCTTGCAGTATGGAGCAGCAGGGAATGATGCACCATAGATAGATGAACATCCTGTCGCGTTCGCAACCATCATGTGGTCACCGAAGAGCTGGGTGATGGTCTTGATGTATGGAGTTTCACCACAACCTGCGCAAGCTCCAGAGAACTCGAAGAGTGGCTGTGCGAACTGTGCGTTCTTCACGTTCTGTGACTTAGGCTGTACGTTGTCCTTGTAGCCGATGTGTGAGTGCAGATAGTCGAAGTTTGCCTGCTCCGCCTCCTGTGTTCCGAGCGGCTTCATCACGAGGGCCTTCTCCTTTGAAGGGCAGACGTCGGCGCAGTTGCCGCAACCTGTACAGTCAAGGACTGATACGCTGAGGGCGAACTTGTAAGCCTTGAATGTAGCCTTGCCGTCCTGAATCTTGAGACCTGCAGGAGCTGCAGCAGCCTCTTCGTCAGTGAGGAGGAAAGGACGGATAGCAGCGTGAGGGCATACGAATGCACAGCTGTTGCACTGGATACAGTTGTCAGCCTGCCATTCAGGAACCTTCACTGCGATGCCGCGCTTCTCATATGCTGTCGTGCCTGCAGGGATTGTTCCGTCTACATAGTCGTTGAATACGCTTACCGGGAGAGTGTCGCCGGCCTGGGCGTTCACAACATCGGCAATCTCCTTCACGAATGCTGGAGCGAGACGGTCCTTGTTAGGATTCTCGAACTTCGCTGTGATGTCCTTCCAGTCAGCTGGAATCTCAACCTTTGTATACTCGCCGCCTCTGTCTACTGCAGCGTAGTTCATGTTGACGATGTGCTCACCCTTCTTTCCGTAGCTCTTTACGATGGCCTTCTTCATGTAGCCAACGGCCTCCTCGTAAGGAATGATGCCTGTGATCTTGAAGAATGCAGACTGGAGGATGGTGTTGGTACGTCCGCCGAGTCCGATCTCTGCAGCGATCTTTGTCGCGTTGATGATGTAGAGGGTGATGTTCTTCTTGCCGATTACAGCCTTCACATGGTCAGGGATCCTCTTGAGGGTCTCTTCAACGTCCCAAAGGCTGTTAAGCAGGAGTGTACCGTTCTG
>JAFYUS010000002.1 GCA_017549505.1 Bacteroidales bacterium
GCACGAAAGAATCAACGGGCTTTACCTTCATACACTTGAAGACAAGTGGCCGGAATGTCTCAACCACTGTGATGCACTGGCTGCTAATTTCCTGATTTCCGGGGATGACATGACTCTTATAGACTGGGAGTACTCGGGTCAGGGAGATACCGCACAGGACCTTGGTTCATTCATAGCATGCTCAGACCTTGACTACGAAGAAGCCATGTTCGCCATAAAGGCATATCTCGGACATGAACCGTCTGCTGAAGAGCTGCGTCATTTCCTCGCTTACACGGCAATAGCCTCATACTGCTGGTACCTGTGGGCAATATATCAGGAAAGCAACGGTGTGGATACCGGAGAATTCCTCAAGCTCTGGTATGACTACTCTTACATGTATTCAGAAAAGGCCCTGGCTCTATATTCAGCGGAATAAGGCATAGATCTTTACAATGACCTGCATCGGAACGGCGGTACGATACCTGCAGCTGATGCGGGTCTTTCTTATATCCCCTGCCAGATACGGATATTTCTCAAAGAAGTCATATCCATGCATTATGCTGTGTTGTCCGGCGCGCATCAGGATGCTGCCTGCTACTCTCTCAATGGGACTTCCCTTTAGGTTGTCCCTGTAGTGTTCATACAGATCCAGGAGATTGGTTGTGGATGACACATGTCGTTTGAGACGGTCCTGGGCGCAGAATGAGTCAGGATTGTCCTTGCGATAGTGGTAGAGAGCTTCAGGTATATGTGCCAGACTCTTTGCATAGAAGATGATCTGGGACATCAGATATATATCTTCATGCATGCCGAGTTTAGGGAAATATATCACGTTCTCAGTATAGAGTCTCCTCTTGAAGCACTTTGTAACCGTATAGCCGAAAGACTTGTAGTTGAACATATTGACGATGAAATCGTCCTTTGTCGCTCCGGTATAGTCCCTCTCACGCTTGTAGCTGGTCCTGTTGCCGTATTCTTTTATAAGATCGAAGTAAACTATATCAGCATCCGTCTCGTCAGCCTTTGCCATCACCTTCTCGACTGCATCGGTCTCCATCCAGTCATCTGAATCTGCAAAAAGGACGTATTCGCCTTCGGCGACGTCGAGGCCCGCCTTGCGGGCAGACGGGAGCCCTCCGTTCTCCTTGTCCACAATGACAATGCGGGATTGAAGATGGGCATAACGGTTTGCGATGAGGTCTCTGAGTATCTCCATCGAACGGTCCTTGGTACCGTCGTTTACGAAGATGAACTGGAGGTCCTGATAGGTCTGATCCAGCGCGGATTCCGCAAACTTGGCTATGTATTTCTCGACTCCGTAGATCGGAACTATAAGGGATATCCTGTACTTGTCCATATCTTACTTCTCAAATCTAGACTTTTCAGGGAATCTTGTCTGCATCGCTCTAAGCATAGCTTCGCGAAGTGCTTCATATTTGGATTCACTCAGACGGACATCATTGACGCACAAGAGATTCCTGTCAGGATTCAGGATATATGCCTCCAGTTTCTGAGGGGATGTAAGAGCAACCGAAAAATGCTTGTTGGAGATTTTCTCATCGATCATCAGTCCCTTGTAGTATTGGTAATCAAGGAAGAGATACTGATTGAGATTTTCTGCTGTCCTTGTACGTGTCAAAGACTTGAGTATTATTGGTTCCATCTTCGAATACAACTCCTCACACTGGCTCTTGAGCATCGCCGTACAGGTATGCTGAGGACGTATGAATGCCAGCGAAGAAGGCATTCCGAGAGCCTTGCGTGCATATGTATCGGAGTTCTTGCAGATATGCTTGTACATTCCGGAAACAAAATAATGTCTGCTGAACTTCAGTACACCCTTGCCGTCGCGGAAGAAGTCGGAAGGCTTGGACGGTCTCAAAGGGTACAGGTCATCATTGAAGTAGAGGTATTCCTCATCAAGTCCCTCGATGCGGTGAAGATGCATCTCGATGGGGTTGCAGTTGAATGTAGGAAGATGGTCTTCAGGGATAATGTCCTTGTGAAGAACGATTTTAAGGTTATCTGTATCCGCCCACTGCGGCACCTGCGAAGGATGGGAAACTACAAGATATACATTCCTGATGAAAGGCATGTTGACTTCTATTCCCCTCAGAAGATACTTGAGTGTGCCCCAGTCACGGAAGCGTTTCTCCATCACCGGTACATTGGTATGCTTCTCATAATCCGCCTTCCATATCGGATCATTTCCATCTACATATGTAATGACTATATCCATTCTTACTTATTAAGGTCGTTCTTTATCTGGGTTGTACTGATCTCAGGAGTCCTCGGAAGATAGACAACTTCCACGCCTTCCTCCTTGAGGAAGTCGAATTTGCCTTTCCAATCATCTCCCATGACAAAGACATCTATGTCATAATCATGGACATCGGTACGCTTCTGCTCCCAATTTGTCTCGGGAATCACGCGATCCACATACCTTATGGCCTCAACCATGGCCTTGCGCTGCTCATAGGTAAAATAGCACTTCTTGCCCTTCTCATTCCAATTGAACTCGTCTGTGGAGATCACTACCACAAGATAATCTCCCAACTCTCTCGCTCTGCGAAGAAGGTTGATATGACCATAGTGCAGAAGGTCGAATGTACCGTATGTTATGACTTTTCTCATCTCTTATTGTTCTTTACCGAAAATTTCATCCTTATATTCCTGGCAATGGATGGCTTTCTTTATCTGCGCCTCCGTCGGGAGCTTCCTCCAGTCGCCATATAGATTCTTCAGATACGCATCAGCATCATGAGGAGCAGGCATTCTTACACCTTCAAACTCAACTTCAGACAGAGGAAGAAGGATTTCCGGCCTGTATGAAGTCTTTGACCATCCCGTGCCTAAGGCATAGTGGTACTCCCCTTTCGGATTTATCTTTCCGATCAGTCTCAATAATGGGAATATCAGCTTGAAGCAGACGAACTGCCCGAAAGAAATCAAGGAATGGCGCAGCCAGCCGCACCTTATGTGTACAGTATAGTTTATGAAGAGCTTATAGAAGAAACGGCCCAGAGTGGTGGCAAGATAATTATTCTTCTCTATTGCAAAAATGTCGATTCCCACTCCTGCCCACTTGTAATAGTCATATCTCTTGTTCTTGACCTTTACAGCTCCTTCCTTCTTACGGAACTTGCCGAAAGGATTGACATAGTCCTTGTCAGTCTTTATGCAATGGAAGACGAATTCATCATTATCCATATTGCAGAGAATCTTCTCAAGTCTCTCGTAATCTTCCTTGAAGAGAACGATATCTATGTCATCATCCCAAGGGATAAAGCCTCCGTGTCTGCATGCTCCCAGCAAAGTGCCTGAGTCCACCCACCATTGTATGCCGTTGTCCCTGCATATTTCTGCCACAGTCATGAGAATCCTCAGGAGTTCCTTCTGGTCACGGCGAAGGAGGGAGCCCTCCGGGTTATATCTGCTGAAATCCATCTGCTGAAAATATCTACATAAATTTACAATCTTCAAAAATAAACATTTTTTTCATATCTTTGACATACAAATGCAAAGGATATGATGTCTGTCAAGAAAACGATATCGGCAATCAGCTGGAGGCTCAACCGTGTCTTCATGGCTTTCGGCAATCTCTTTTCTCTGATCATACGCTGCTTCACCAAGGTAAGGAAAGGCAGGGTGATGATGTGGGCATACACATTCAAGCAGTACAGCTGCAATCCGAGGTATCTGACTGAATATCTGCTGGAAAACGATACCGAATTCGAGATATACTGGGTATTCAGAAGAAAGGTCGACATATCCGGCATCGACAAGAAGATCAGGTGTGTACGTTATCTTTCCCTGAAATACTTCCTTCTGGTCAACACCGCCGAATTCCTGATAACCAACGCAAGGACAGATCCATACAGGATGTACTGGACAAAAAGGTCGGGACAGAAATACCTGATGCTGTGGCATGGAGGAGTCGCGCTCAAGAAGATCGAAAAGGATGCAGAAGACAAGCTCAAATACAGTTACTTGAAAAAGGCGAAGATAGACTCAAGGGTATGCGACCTCATGATATCCGGATGCAGGTTTCAGACAAGATTGCTTAAGGAATCATTCTGGTATTCAGGAGAGATTCTGGAAAAAGGAATTCCCAGATGCGACATCTTCTTCGACAAGGAACGTCACATGGAGTTTGACCGCCGCGTAAGAAGCACCTATTCCATACCTGAAAGCGACAGGATAATCCTTTATGCCCCTACATTCAGGGCGGACCATAGCATAGAGCCTTACAGGATAAGCTGGGACAAAGTCATACCAGAGCTGGAGAAGACTTTCAAAGGCAGCGGAATAACCGTACTGGTCAGACTGCACCCGGTACTCATCGGCAAGGTAGACACTTCTTCGCTTCTATGCTGCAGAAATGTGGTTGATGCGACTTCGTACCACGACATGCAGGAACTCATGTGCGTAGCCAGCATGCTGATCACAGACTACTCGAGCTCTATGTTCGATTTCGGAATGCTAGGCAAGCCATGTTTCCTATATGCGACAGATATAGAAAAATACAACCGCGGATATTATTTCAGATTCGACGAGATGCCGTTCCCTCTCGGAAGAAATGAGGATGAACTGTTGGAAAACATCCGGAATTTCGATCCTGAGGAATACGGAACAGACATCGAAAGGTTCTTCGATGACAAGATAGGTATGGTTGAAAACGGTACGTCAAGCAAGGCCTTGAGCGAATGGATGAAGGCACACCGCCTGTCCTAGTCCTGATAGCGCATTATCATCTTCCTGATAGTATCAGAAATGCTCTTTGCAGCATCAGTCGCTTCTTCAAACGCCTCGGCGATATTCTTATACTTCATGAGTTCGATAGGGTCGGACTCATTTGTGAAGATGTATCCGATGTACTCGGCAAAGGTATCATCGGCTGCATGTTCAAGCTCGGTTATACGTTCACACTGAACAGCAATCTTCGAATAGTTCTTCTTCAGGTCCCCGAAAAGGGCCATGAGTTTCTTTATCGAATCCGCGCAGGCATTTATATACTGCGCAAGATCCACTATCTGGGAATCTATCCTCTTAGGCATATAAAGAGGGATGGACTTGGCTGAGTCATTGATCCTGTCAAGAAAGGCATCGATCATCATCGCCACAGTCTGGAGGTCACTTCTTTTTATCTTCCTTATAAGACCTTCATAAAGCTGTTCATGGAATTCAGTAAGGAGGGCATCGCCCTGTACTTCACATGCCTTTATCTCCTTTTCCATCTTTTTCCACTGAAGCGGATCCACTGTTTCCGTCATATCACAAAGAGTGGAGGAAGCGTGGAGAAGGTATGTGGCCTGCTGCGCAAAGACCGGCATGAAATGATGATTTCTGGCCCTCAGTTTAGCGAATAATCTAGAGATTCCCATAAGTTCGTTTTAACAGATATTCTTCAAATTTATAATGTTTTTATCAAAAAAGCATGAAAAATCACGTTTTACTGCAATAAAACACATGCTAAAATAAATTTTATGATGATAAAATAAATTTTAGCATATAAAAAAAAGAAAAATCTCGTGAATGTTTTTTATGATCTGGTGACCGATCGTAACAGGCGACATAGATTTGCGGAAAAAAGATGCGACGGATATCTGCCATAGTCTATGCTTTATTTATAGCAGTCAACGCCTTTGCTCAATACAGTTGCGCATTAGGTACAGACCTGGCTGCTGTCATGCAGACCGGAGGAGTCAACATGACAGCCATCGGCCGGATCGGTTCACGATGGTCTGTCTCATGGAGAAGTGAAATTTCCATAGAATCCATCCTTGACACCAAGGATGTCGAATATGAAGAACATCACGGTGAGTTCATCCAGCCTTATCAGAGAGGAGAGTTCACTCACAACAGCAGCATAGGAGTGGAATACTGGCCCCACGGAACATTTCAGGGGGCATACCTTGGAACGGGTCTTACATGTCTGGAAGACACAGGGGCCGACTGTTACATGAGCCTAGGATACTGCATACAGATATATAAAGGACTTTACACGATAATGTCATATGGGACTGATATTCTGGCCACAATGCGAAGCGGAAAACCTTCAGGTGCCGGACTGGGGATAAGGTTATACTTGGCAATAGGAAAACAATCATAATATACGGAAACATGAAGAACGTATGTCGGGAGAAAAGTATCTCATCTACAATTTCTAACAAGCTATCTACTTTGAATGTTCACCACCCCGCTCTGGGGATTATCACAACTCTGCTTCTTCTCCCGGCATTGTCTTCATGCACAGATTCCGTCGACCCTGTCAGTGCAAAGCCTGAAGATACTGTCATGACGACAAAAGTGATGCTTGACCTGCATGACGAGGACAGCATACCTGGACAGATTGACATTTTTGCATTCGAGAACAGCGGGGCAGGACATCTTGATTCATACCAGCACATAGAGTCGTCAGACGACAGAACTATAGAATTCCGGTCGCAAAGCGGAGAGAAGCATGTATTCATATGTACTGACGGCCAGAGAGATGTATACGGCTGGGCCTGTGTCAACTCGTTCGAATCACTGGACAAGATATACCTTGACCTCGAGAAAGAAAGACGCGAAGCCTTATGCGCCACTGCAGAAGAGATCGTCAACGCCGGAAGCGGGATAACTCATCATATGGAACTGAGGAAGATGGCAAGCGAAGTCGTGCTGAGATCGATAAGATGCGATTTCGGCGGAACCGGCTACGAAGGAGAGACAATCTCGGACGTCTGCGTCTATCTTACGAATGTGAACACTCAATGTGCTCTGACTGCAGACGGTCACATAGTACCCATGGGGACAGCCAACCAGGGAGGACTTGACCCGGATGATGTGGAATCCTTCAGGGAGCCGGATATGATATTCAGGGAGATGAGGGAGGATATCGGCCGGAGGTCTTCCATTGTCGGGATGAGCTTCATATGCTATCCCAACACCAGTGTCAGAGAAGGTCCGGGTACACCATTTACGAGACTGGTGATAGAAGGCAAGGTCAGAGGAGAAACTTTCTGGTGGCCTATAGATATAAACCGCGAAGACGGTACTCAAGAACCTGGGATCCACCGTAATTGCCGGTATGTCTTCGACATAGTCATAACCAGGAAGGGAAACAAGGACCCGGACACCGCCATCGGAAAAGAAACAGCAGACATCAGGATGGAAACCAGACCATGGAACGAAAAGGAAGAACAGGTCATACCGTTCCATAAGGCAAGGATATCTCTGCCAGCAGAAGAAAAGGTGAACGACATCAGCCTCATGGTCTTTGCAGACGGCCAGCTGGAAGAGAGCATATGGAGAGACCGGATAAGCAGTAAGGAAGACCTGGTTTTCGAGGTCCCGCTTGTCAAAGGAAGAGAATACAGCATAGCGGCACTTGCCAATCTCGGCAGTCCTCCGAAGGTCACGGAAATGAAGGAAATGGAGGAAATGACGGTCGAGATCAAGGACGGCGAGGCTTATGGGAACGGGATCCCGATGAGCGCAATGGCTGAAGGGATAATATGGGGAGAAGATGAGGAAATAAGGATCGAGATGATAAGGATGACTGCCCGGATAAGCCTCAGAATAGACAGAAGCCGTCTGCACAAAGATGTGACGATGAATGTAAGAAAGGTAAGCATAGGCAATTGCCCGCGGTACGTCAGAATCTATGGTCCGTCACGGGCAACATCAAGGTATGATATATCAGAGCTAGGATTCAGGTTGGACGACAGTCAGTGCCACCCGTTGAATACAAGCGGCCGTCAAGGTCTGAGCGAGGAGGTTTCCCTATACATGCCAGAAAACATGCAAGGGACTGTGCCTTCCGAAGAGACGGCATCATTCGTCGAGATGGAGATTGACTACAGGTCTTCCGAGCTGATAAGCTACGACAGTCCGCTGATATACAGGTTCTACCTGACAGACGATGACGGAAGTCATGATATCGGAAGGAATTGCCATTACCACATAGCCGTGGCACCTGAAGGAGACGGACTTTCACAGACGGGATGGAGGATAGACAAAAGCGGAATCGGTCCTGTAATTCCCTTGTTCAGGATGCATCCGGGAGAATATGCCGAAGGCCATGTCGGAGATTCGCTAAGAATCTGGTGCGAGTGCTACCCTAGAACGGCACCTTTCGACCCGGGATATGAAGAGCTGAACTTCGACAAAGGCAGAGGCATATACGACTACCGGGTCGATGATGACGGTCACGGAGTCACATTATATCTTAAGAAACCCGGCTCTGGCATCGTATACATGAGCGCCGGGGAACCGATAAACAGAAGCGGGATGGTATTGGTAAAGGTAAAGCCTTAACGGAGGTATTCCGCAGTATGGGATTCCTCGCATCCGGCAAGGTCTTCCGGAGTTCCGGCGAAGACAAGGTTGCCTCCCTGGTCTCCGGCTTCAGGTCCCAGGTCTATCACCCAGTCTGCTGCACGGATCACATCCATATTATGCTCGACAACCACTATTGTATGCCCCTTCGCAAGAAGGGCATCAAAAGATTTGAGAAGTTTCTCGACATCATAGAAATGCAGGCCTGTGGTAGGCTCGTCGAATATGAAGAGGATCTTCTGCTGCTTGGATTTCGAAGTCTGTTCACTGCTCATGGCGAGGAAGTATGCAAGCTTGATTCTCTGGCTCTCACCGCCTGAGAGCGTACTGCTGCTCTGGCCAAGCTTTATGTAGGACAGACCGACATCCACAAGAGGCTGAAGCCTTTCTGCAATCCTCTTTGCCACAGGATCATCCTGGGAGCCGAAGAACGACATGGCGTCCTCAACGCTCATATTGAGGATATCATCTATATTCTTTTCCTTATACCTTACTTCAAGGATACCAGGTCTGAATCTTTTACCTCCGCATGATTCGCATACCATTGACACGTCCGCCATGAACTGCATGCCGATCTTCACAAATCCTTCTCCCTGACATTCCGGGCAACGTCCTCCATCGATATTGAAGGAGAAATGGGATGGAGTATAGCCGTTCATCTTCGCATACTGCTGATCGGAGAAGAGTTTTCTGATGTCGTCGTAGATCTTCAGATACGTTACGGCGTTGGAACGCGAACTCTTTCCTATAGGGTTCTGGTCCACATATTCGATCTGAGTGATACGGTCCAGACTGCCTGAAAGTCCTCGGAATGTTCCTGGGGCAGAACCAGCCTGATTAAGATGGCGATATACTGCCGGATAGAGGATGTCTCCGACCAGCGATGATTTGCCGCTTCCGCTGACGCCTGTGACGACGGTAAGCACTCCCAAAGGGAACTTTACGTTTATGTCCTTCAGGTTATGCTCCATGGCCCCCTCAACCGTAATCGAATAGTTCCATGTATGCTTCTTTCTGACGTAACGCGCCCTGTCACCGCACAGATACTGCAATGTAAGCGACTTTGATCTGTCTTCTTCGCTCTGATTGCCGTCCAGTGTGCCTTGATAGACGATTTCACCTCCGTTCACACCTGCTTTCGGGCCTATGTCGATCAGAAGGTCTGCAGCCTTCATTATCTCTTCGTCATGTTCTACCACGACGACTGTATTTCCGATGTCACGAAGGCGCTTCAGCACTTCGATGAGTCTTGCAGTATCCCTTGAGTGGAGTCCGATACTCGGTTCGTCCAGGATATAGAGGGAGCCGACAAGGGAGCTGCCGAGAGCTGTCACAAGATTGATTCTCTGGCTTTCTCCTCCGGAGAGGGTATTTGAAGTACGGTTCAATGTAAGATATCCCAATCCTACATCGATTATATATCTGAGTCTGGACACAATCTCTTCAACAGCCTTCGCTACAATTCTGTGTTCCCATTCCGTCAGATTCATTGTCTCAAAGAAGTCCAGCAGCTGCTCTACATTCATGCAGAGAAGTTCATGGATTGTCTTTCCGGCCACCTTGACATACAGAGCCTCTTTGCGAAGCCTGCTTCCTCCGCATTCCTGGCATACAGTCCTGCCGGAATAGCGGCTTAGCATATACTTATACTGAACCTTGTATCTGTTGGCTTCTACCCATTTGAAGAACTCATTCAGACCGATGATGGAATCTTCTTCCGTCGCTGCAGGACGGCCCTTCCATATTACGTCTCGGGCCTCCTGGCTGATATTGCAGTACGGTTCGAATATAGGTACGCCGTAGCGTGGCGCATTGCGCACCAGCTGGTCCTTGAACCAGCCCATCTTTTCGCCGCGCCAGCAGGCGATGGCTCCGTCATATATGGTCTTGCTCTTGTCCGGTACGACAAGGTCTTCACTGATGCCGATTATCTGGCCCAGTCCTCCGCAGACGGGACATGCCCCAAGAGGGCTGTTGAAGCTGAAGAGGTATTCATCCGGCTTTGCGAACTCGATGCCGTCCGCCTCGAAACGGTTGACGAAGGTCTTCATTTCGACATCTTCTGTCTCTTTCCGGATGACGATGGTTCCTTCTCCCTTGTCGAATGCTGTCTCTATAGAAGAATGGAGACGGGTCTGGAGGTCTTCCCAGTCGGTCTGGGAGTACTCCCCTGCCGGAAGGCCGTCCTTCATTGCCGGTACCTTAAGGCGGTCGACAAGGAGATAAAGTTCAGACGGATACTCCCCTGTCTGTGCCATCTTCATCACGTCCTCGATACGCACTGCCCTGTCCGTAAAGAAACGGGAATATCCTTCCTCCTTCAGCTGAAGCATGAGCTCCACCTTGTCTTCCCTTGCCGCCCAGTTCATGTCCGCAAGGACATACACGGCGGCCGCATCACCTTCGAATATGTATGCCATCACGTCATTGACGGTGTGGCATTTCACCTCTTCGCCGGTAACCGGCGAATATGTCCGCCCGATACGGGCGAAAATCATGCGGAGATAGTCGTATATCTCAGTGCTGGTTGCGATGGTCGAACGGGGGTTGCGGGTGTTCACCTTCTGCTCGATGGCGATTGCCGGAGGGATGCCTTCGATGAGTTCGACATCAGGCTTGGACATACGTCCCAGGAACTGTCTTGCATACGATGAGAGGCTCTCCGCGAAGCGCCTCTGGCCTTCCGCGAAGAGGGTATCAAAGGCAAGCGAGGACTTGCCTGAACCGGATATGCCGGTGATTACCACGAACTTGCCTCGCGGTATTTCTACGGTTATGTCCTTAAGGTTGTTGACCTTGGCCTTGCGTACTATGATGTTCCCTTCTTCTGCCATCTTCGTTTTGTTTTACAGAGCCCGTAAAATTACAAAAAAATGCCGGCAATCCATTCATGATCCGTCACAAATCATACCTGATTATCTTTGCAGGATTACCTACGACAACAGCTCCTTCAGGAACATCCTCCAACACAACAGCTCCAGCACCGACCATTGCCCAAGGACCGATATTAACGCCACACATGATTACTGCACCTGCGCCGATCGAAGCTCCCCGTCCGACAAAAGTAGGCTTCATTTCCCAATCCCTGCCAGTGACAGGCTGTCCGTCCCTGCGGATGGCTCTAGGATATTTATCATTTATAAACGTAACATTGGTTCCTACAAAGACCCCGTAATCCAGAGTAACTCCCGGATAGATGCTGTTATTATTCTGAATTTTGCAGTAATCACCGATCCTGACCCCTTTCCCAATGTGAACATTACGGTGTATCTTGCAATAATCACCGACCTGTGCTTCATCTTCGATATAAGAACCCGGCTCTACTACTGTGTTATCCCCTATCTTTGCTCTCTTTCCTGCATAATCCTTTATCCTGGTCTTCATACGCTGATATATTGCATATGATTCAGGGGACAACAGCCTACCCACCAGAGCATTGGCATCTCTAAGAGGGAGGAATTCTATCTTGGAGACCTCAAGATACCCATCACTGGCAGCATCATGCATCTCCATAATCTGCTCATCAATAGTGCGTTCTTCGGAAAGATGCAGCACGGCGTGGGAAATAAGTTCTACCTCGAGGCGTTCGCTCTTGATAAGGCCCACTTCAAACAGACCTAAATCATCCTCATCTATCGACAGGCCTGTTGCACCGACCTCCTCCTTAAGTGCACGATACAGAATCTTGGAAGCATCTATCGTCACACGATTATCAGAGTCAAGGGCTATACTGCCATCCGGTTCTGTAACAGCATCTTTCAACAGGCTTACCGTTTCGTCATATGAGAAATGCCACATATCGCCAGAGGAGATGTTTCCCGACCTCTTGGTCCACATCAATGAGCTGCCCTGCCTGGTTCGAACAGCCACAAACCCACCTAAGCCCAGCGAACACAGGAAAGGCGACAATCGGCTTATATCAGGGACTCTTTTTTCTTCACCATCCGGCTCCTTGACAGTGAACGGCTTATCGTCAATCGAACATAACACGTGATACATCTCGGTCATACACTTGAACGTAAAGTAATCCGAATAATACAATTCCATATCAATTATCGGATTCTCCGCATTCTGAGTCCTGCCGTCAGATATCGAATAAACACCTAACTCAGCTCCGTTGAACATAACCATGCCTTTGTCAAGATCTGAGATAAAGGCACACGAGACCATCTGTGCTATCACATCGACAAAAGCATCCAATGTAAAACTGTCAGATGAAGGTATTTTAACCAGTTTATATTTATCGTCAGAAAGATAAGCACTCAAACGTTCGTGAAGCAGCGGCAAAGGATACCGTTCCGCATTATCATTCAGAAAATCATATAGTTTCCTCAACAGCTGCGTATTGTCAGGACAGATATCCTTCAGGTGGTTTTCCACAGCCTCGACCTTATCCTTTCTGTAGAACTTCTTCTTTTCAAGCTGTTCCTTGAAATCCGCAGGCGGGTCTATGAACAATGACTTATTGATGACTTTGATACAGAAATTGTCAGGCGAATAGAATCCATTGTAATGGGCGCCGCAAATTTTCTGATAATTGCCGAATACAGTTGTCTTTCCCAAGACTCTCTGCATAGCGATACGGATAAGAAACAGACTCTGGTCATCATGATGGGAGAAGTCTCCTCTTGCATTGACCAATCTTGACAGTTCCTCCTGTTTCCTTTCATCCTTCAAGGCCTCCTGAACCTTAGTCTGATGAATTGCTGTAGCCTCCGTATCAAGCCACTGGATATCTTTGATATATGGTTTAAGACGAGATGTCTCGATATCTATCGGTTCCTTTGGATAAAACAATATCTTCTTTCCTTTTGACTTGGCATAACCCACTTCATCGTTTATTATAAAGTCCGATTTCTCGACATCCTTAGTATATATCAGAAGAAAATATTTTGAAGAATCTATTCCCTTATGAATCTTATCTTTATATTCATCTCCCACATGTTGCGGTAACTCACTGATATCAAGCCATGGTTTGATGAAATGATGGTCCAGTTCATGATAAAGTCGTACAACATATCTGACATTCTCACGTTTATAGCTCAGAAACACATCCTTGTTGCCAGCCATTTCCGGAATGGAGAGATGCTCACCATTTTCCAGAACACACTCATTCGTATAATGATTCTTCTTTTCCATATATTTTAAGTATTACCGTGACACAAATTCATCAATTCATGTCACGGAGGTACAGATTTAACGACATATTGAACCTTTTCATGCACTTCCGTGACATGGAATGAGTATTTCATGTCACGGAACTATGAGTTATAAGATTGGATCACGCGTGATCTTGAATCCGAACTTGCAGATCAGCTTCAATGTACCTAGTGCGGTATCACGGTCATAGTCCTTTTCTATTTCCGGCAGATCCTCATAAGGTACCAGGCAAGGGTGGTGCTTAAGCTCATCGTTACGTTCCTCGCCATATGTCCAGCCTTGCTCCATACGGCTCTGAGCCCAAACCTCGTGGACATTCTTCGCGATCTTCTCCACAAGCTCATCCAACTCTGCAGGCAACCTTACCTCACTTGTATCTACCGGCTGCGGGGTGTAATTACTGTCCATTGTTCTTTTCCATCAAAAATTTTCTATATGTGGAAGGCAGTACTGCAATCAATACCTGATCAAGCTGCGACATTTTATAATCGATTTCATCCAACCTACTGTTTGAACATATGTCAAGATGGGCGAATCTGCTCTTATATTCATCTTTCGCATTCGCAGAATCAATTAAAGTCAACACTTTAGCTTCTTCCTGTTCCTTGTCTGTCAACGGACGATATCGCAGCAGCAATTGCTCCATATTCCATCTGTTATGCTCCATTTTTCCGAGTTCAATCATCATGTCTGAACCGATTTCATCAAAATCTTCCTTCATCGGATCAAAGACATGACCCTTAGATGTGGTCACAGAACGGAATTTTGTCCACATTGCATGAACATTATAATGGTTGGACCACATCTTGGCTGCTGCAGTTTTTCCTGCATCAGCCTTCTTATCCTCCTTTACTGGTTCCTTCTCTAGCTCCGTAGTTGTCTCAATGCCTAACTCTTTTTCCCTCTCCTTTTTTTGTTTCTCAGTATAATTATACCAAGCGTCACCTACAGCACGGCCTATATATTCGGACAACTCAACAAGGTCGAAATCATAGCACTTCGCCGCCATTCCAAAAGCCTTTATCTTCTTGTAATACCTTCCGTTGTTATCACCTATCTGGCGGACAAGTTCATCGTTCAACCTCTGATATACAAGAACCTGAAGAGTATTATCGCTCTGATATACTGAATCAGGCAGATATGCCGCAGCGGCAATAGCACTGCTATTTTCCGGTATGCAGACAGCTATTGTCAGCCTTGCATCCTTGTCAGAGGATGAATCGGCTATATACTGCTGTATTGCATCTGATTCTACAGAACCCTTTATGAATTCCCATTCGACATCAATGAAGTCTCCACCCAAATATTCCTGCGGCTTGAACTCTGTTCCTGTTTCCCATTTAATATTATCATCAACAACTGCACCATAGCGACAATGCGACAATGCAAACAGTTCCTTGAATCTACCCGTGAAGAATTCCTTCTCTATATCAGCATTCTTGTCAACGAAGGTTATTCTGGTGCGCTTACCATTGGACTCATAATTCGGGTAATGGGCTAGATGGGCTGCTTCAATAGCCATAGCGACACCCATTCTGGACATTCCAATAACGATCATGTGCACAAATGCCGTATCTTGTGATTTGATGCCATTAGGTCCTTCGAGAGGAAGGTAATTGCATTTCTTTATATCTTCCGGATTCAATTCCTGACATATCAGTACATTCTGGGCCCACTTTTCATAATAGTTGAACGGAATGAACTTTATTTTAGAAGTAATTATATCCGTTACCTTGAAGACATTGAATGAAGTCTGATATTCGAACATCACGCGACATATCAGAGGATTATCTTTATGAAGACGTCTGCAATCAGCCACATCGGAACTGATGAGTCTGAGGCATTCCATATTCATGGTATCGTGGTATGATTCAATATCATCCTGACGTGCATCTTCTCCTAATACAAAGACTTCGGCCGCAGTCCTCAAGCGCAGGTCATGTATATCTACTACTGACGTACGATTTCCGTAATATATTATTATTCGTTTCTGCTGAGATGGTGTCATATTTGAGAACAAAGCACGTCTCAAACTTTCAACGTCTTTAGAAGTCTGAATAACGATATAGGGTTTCAGTATTTCAAGACATCCTTTGTCTTTCTTCAGCAACTGCCGGACTATACCAACCGCCATATCATTGCCGCCTATGACTATGTAATGTCTCTTGCAGAACAACAGTCCCTTGTACCTGACATCTCCTTTCAACCATCTTTCTTTTCTGGAGTCGATCCATCCTACTATTGAAGATATCAAAAGGCCGTTCAGAAGGAACACGCCGAGAATGCCAATGATTGCAGCCCAATGTCTGCCCTCCTCGCTGGCAGTCATATGTTGGTTTCCAGGGTCGATAAAGTGGTAGTATATTGTCCAGAATATCGGAGGATTCTCCTGATTCCTGCTAACGCTCTCCGGAGGATTCTGACAATTGTATGTATACAGGTTCTCTTCATATACCAGATCTTCTGCCTGAACCTTATCTCCCACAACAAGCGACAGGGAAAACGGCATGAGCAATACTATGGCTATTACTTTCAGAATGTAATTTCCATTTACAAGATGCCAGTCAAAACGTGCTCTGCTGAACAGACCAAGCACAATAACGATAATCGTACACAGGAATCCCAATATACCTGCGATTACAGTCAGTACAACAGTGACGCAGCATTCTGGACGGGCAAATGAAAGTACCATTGCTGAAATACCGATTATAACTACGATATAATCAATGACAACTTTTAGCCATGTCGGCACAGAAAAACCTTTCTCTTTCATAATCAGTTACGACTTATTGAAATAAGTTATACCACTAGTTGATCATCATATGAATATCATCCACAGCTCTGTCGGCGTATACCGCTATGTCGTGGTACAGGTCCTTGATCTGGGCTGGGCGGAGGGATTCTTCAGGGGTCAGGAAATCATCCGGATCATCACAGAGTTTCTTGAAGAAATCCCTCATGTGCACGCATGCCTCCAATGAAGGATGGAATGACAATGCGGTCTTGTATAGATTTGCACATATCGGTACTGCTCTGTCAAGACATTCATCGAGATATGACTGCAGTTTCTCCAATGATTTATCCAGATTCACCAATATCGTATAGAGGACAACGAACATCTGTGTACTTTCCTGAACAAGAAGGGTCGCACACTTGTCGTTGTTTATATTGCGTCCCATAAACAGAACCGCATTCTCCAGAAGCTTGGCCTCATGTCCTAGAGCACAGAATGCATGGGTACAATATGCGTCTCCTAGCTTCTCCGTAAGATCAGTCAGGTTTCTTACGTTCGAACTTACGATATTGATTGCAACCACATACGCCGCAAAATCATTGGGATATTCCTTTGTCAGATCTACCGCCTCCTTCATCAAAGGGATGGCATTCTGGGCATAAGCCACATAATCTTCCTTTGCAAGATACATTGAAGTCATCTTGTTTCTCTGCATGAATCTTACTGCAAGATCCTTGATAGTGTCGTAATTTGACATAGTTATTAGTTTTTTAGTATTTATATTTTATCCAGTGACTGATATATGGCCATGGCGCCGTCAAAGTCGCCTTTATCACAGAGTATATCTGCCTTGCACATCATTGCGACCTTATACATGTTCCGGACATCAGCATAGGCAGGATCGATTCCATGACATTTACGGTAAGCCGCACATGCCCCATCAATCAACGGCTCGTACAGACCTTCCTGATGTGCCCTATACTTTGCATGCATGGCGGCATCATTGAAGACAGTAGCCAGTGCATACAGGTCATCCTTACGCTCAAGGGCCGCCTCAAGGCCCGACATTCCAGGTGCGAATGCCATGAACCATGCATCCCTCGAGAGCAACGGAAGCGACATGACGAAGGCATACAGCATCCTGATCCAAGAAGAAGGAGGCAGACATTTACGGATGTCGTCGAAGCGGTCGACAATACCTTGTTCAGCCTGTATATATGAGACAGAGTCAGACGACCAGAAGCCACGCTCCCCTGCCTTGGCATATGCATCTTCAGTACAAAGGTAACGCTGCGCGATCTCATGATCTGCTGCAAGGACCGTATAATATGCGAGATAGCTCCGTTTGATAGAATCACCATCCTCGTATGCGGCAACAGTTCGGCATATATTCCTCCTATGCGTTTCAGAGGCAAGTTCATCGGAAAGGGTGCCGCTATGCAGAGACCATAACTTCGTCACACTGTTTTCAATGAAGAAGGTATCGAACATGTTCATGAAGAGAGTAAACCGGAGTTCATCCCATTCCCTTCCGGCAAGGAGGGCTATATCCTCCTTGCGAAGGCCTGTTCCCGATGATGCCAGATAAAGCACAGCATCCTTGAGCCAAGGAGCCGCCATTCTCTCAGAGATGAATTCCACAGCAGAAATGAACATAGACGGGAGATCCTTCGGAAGAGATTCATACAGATTGATGATGTAACCGTTTATCTTCTCTATCTCGGAACCTGACGAAGATGCTCTGATAGCCTTGAAATCCATTACCGTCAGGTTGGATACCATCTTCATGAACAGATGCACATGCATCGGACTTATCCTGTCCGCCGCCATCATATCTTCAAGCCGCTGGGGCAGCATGATGCCGTAGGAGTTCTCATTGAAGACGACAACCTGCTTGAAATCAAATCCTATGCGGTCAAGACACACCTCCGTATCAACGTTCTTCCTTAACGTATCATATAAAGCCGACTTCAGGTCACAGGTACAGATAAGGTTCATGTCCGGACGCAGCCACAGAAGATCTGCGGCTGTATGGTCCGTCTCCGACAGGTAGTTCATACCGTCTACCAGACACAGGACACGTTTTCCGGCAACCTTATAAATTTCTACCAGTTCATAGAACCGGTCATGGAGCTTCTTATAGACATCCTTTTCTTCCAGGACAGAATCAGGGGTATGTTCCAGCGACATGTCCTGCTCCATCTCGATTATCCAGAGATAGAGGATATTGTTCAACGTCTTTACATACGGAGTCGAGCCGACGACGGATATGAGCGGAAAGATATCATTCCGCTGCCGGAGCATAGAGCGGATCTGCGAGAGCAGGACGCTCTTTCCGGAACCGGAGCTTCCGGAGATGAGGATACGGCGCTGTTCGTCCGCCATGCGGACAAATGAAGCCATGTCATAGATATCAGCCTCTTCATCACTGTTGCGACGTACGATGAAATCCGTCATCCTTCGTGCATGTTCATACCATGGCAGAGGCTTCGAGAGATCTTCGATCTCCGCGTCGATCTCCGCGCACATGCGCGCGAGAACGACATCTCCGAATTCGCCGAGCCCGGCGAAACATTCATTTTCGTGGTCCCATGTCAGAGAATACGGCACATATGAATCCTGCTTGCCTCTCGAAGAGAGAAGATCATGGACACGGGTCTTCAATGAATCAAGCCTGTCATTGTAACCGTCCACATATATGGACCTTGATGCCTCCGAAATGCCTTCGTATGAACTTGAATCACGGATGAAGAAAAGACAGCGGTCTATGTTCTCGCCATCACCTCCGATTGCACCATAGAGAATCTCCAGCTCTGTCACGCTGCAGCCGACACCATCCACCACAAGCCTGCGCTTCTCCTGCGAAAGCCTTGACAAAACCGACATCATCCTCTCATCCTGCGGAATCCAGCCATACCTGTCTCCTATCAGGCCGATGAAGAAAGGACGCGACGAATCGATCATCGACAGACACACATCAAGGACAGCGTTCTCGCTGTCCTCTTCAGTCATGTTCTCCGTATTTACTCCGAACCTGAGGTCGACCACATGGAATTCGACTCCATATTTACGGTACCGCTCATTCAGGAGCGGAAGGACATTGTACTTGATGACATCACGTTCGGCATCCATATCCCTGAACGTCGAACTTATGAAGATGTTATAACGGTAGTTTGTCATTATATCACTCCGTCTCTTCTAAGATGGTCCTGAATCCTCTTGCTGCAGTACTTGCGGAGTTCGTTGCACATCACGACAAAGGCTATCATAAGCAAGACGGAGATTGATGGAGCAAGATCGATCACGGACAATATGCTGTTGTATATTCCATGGGCCATGATCGGAGCTATCAGTATAAGATATCTGTTACGTCTTGGCGACAGAGGATCAAATCTCACAAGGGAATAGTAGTATCCCATCAGGATACCGTTGAAGAAGTGGCCAGGAACTGCAAAAATTGCTCTCATGATACCTGTGGATACCCAATCCTCGCTAGAGAAAAGATATAAGATATTCTCAAGGCCAGCAAAACCGAGAGCCACACAAGACGCATAGACGATTCCGTCCATATGCTCGTCAAAGTATCTGCTTTTCCTTATCAGGAGCCAGAACATCAGGAACTTGGCGATTTCCTCCGGTATCGCGGCTCCGAAGAAAGAGTCAGCAACGGCTCCGCCGAATGTCAAAGGGTCATCAACATAGAATCCCAATGCCCCTAATGGAAGTGAAATTGCAAGCGACACAAAGACAGAGAGGACGCCGTAGCCGAAAGCCTTAAGCAGTTCCTTGACAGGCTCTTGCTGAAACTTGTCCTTCCTGTAGATATAATACAGCAAAATGACGGCCGGGGCTAACGCCGCCGCAAGGATCATCCAATTTTCCATAGGTCAGGGACAGGCATTACCAATCCATGTTCAACTCCAGACCGCATTTGTCGCAGAAGACCTGATGCTTGTAGATAGGATGTCCGCACCTGCGGCAACGGAACTCCTGCTCGGAGTACCTGATACGTTTCATGAGCATTTCATAAAGTTCGGTATCTTCGCGCTTTACGATGTCATATCCGAGCTTCATCACAAGCTTCAATGTATTGACAGCCATATCGCGGTCGAACTTCTTCTCGCTCTCAGGGAGTTCTGAATATTCAACCATGCATGGAGTCTGCTTCTTCTCGTCATCGCGCTTAGGTCCATAGGTCCAGCCTTGCGCCTGACGCTCTACCGCCCATACATCATGGGCATTTTCAGCTATGGCTTCACGAAGTTCGTCCAGTTCTTCTGCCAATACAACATCTGACAGATCGATAGGGGTAGGGTTATACTGTTTCATATGATTTGTGGTTTCTGGATAAAAGTCTAGTAAATATACTTTGATTTCGGCGGTTTTCAAAACATTTTATTGAATTTGCGTTACAGGCTATAACCACAAGGTCATCATAGAGTTGAAGGAAGGCACGACTACAATTCACAAATACCTGATATACAGCGTGGCCAGTATAATAAAGAAGAAGCTGATCTTTTGGATCAGCTTCTTCAGGGTTCTATTTCACAACCACTCCCGAAGTTGTGAATATGACATTATTCTCCTCATCACCATCAATCTCGGCCATCAGCAGATCCTTTGAAATCATGGTAATATCTGAATAAATCGCCGGGACAACCATCTTTCCGTTTCTGGAATCCATAACACCACAGCAGCCATAATCAACCATCACCTCAACAAGATACGGATGCAGTTCGTATTCATCTTCCGAATCATCGTGATATTTGACCATATACTTCAACGGCCAGGTCTGATCTATTACGAACGGCAGCAGGACTTCGCCGTCAAAAGACACCAATTGCTTGACCCCATCACGAGTAAGATAAGCATTATTCTCGCGAGAATTTGACCTGACTCTATCATACACCGGTTCAAAAATAACATTCATATCAGCATCAGCCAGACCGCATTTTCCATCCTTCCTGATATACCATGTACTCTCTTCATACGCCTTGAATATGCGTGAATATTCCATAGGAAGTTTCTGAAATCCTTGTCTGTCAATCGCGCCATATTTATGTGTCTGACCATCCTGAAGGACACATATTCCATCCTTGAACAGGTAATCATAATCGATCACATAGTCATACACAGCAGGGATGACCATCTCATTATCATAATTGATGAAACCGACCTTGCCGTTATCTGCCACAACTGCTGCCAATCCTTCTGAGAAATGCCAGGCATGCTTATACTGGCCATCTATGACAACCTTGCCGGTATTCACATTCAGGTATCCTCTCTTTCCCTCTTTGTCGCAGAATACTGTCAGAGAATCTCTCTCCGGCACACATGAAATCCAACGCACCTTAGGTGACAATCTTTCATCAGTAATCTTATTGTATGCAGCAGCCTGATTATTGCTGAAATGACGGATCTCTATATTCTTCCCCAGATCCTCATCAGCCCAGTAGTAATGCTTAAGGCCGAGATGATCTTTACAGGTATCAATCAACTCCTCACCCAGCTGTATCACGAATATAACAGCAAAACAGGCAAGACCTGTTTTCCAACAGAAGTTAAACGGCTTCCTGAACTTATCCCAGATCTGACCTAAACGAACATCCCCAACCTTTGTGAGGAATCTACTGAATCTTGATTTCTTCTCCATATTGATTTTTGATTTTACCAATATAGAGTCCTGATATCAGAGAATCTATCAGTTTAAAGGATAATTCGCATATATGTATTTATTCCTCCATTTCATATTCTGGAGGTCAAGACCTTTCGCCATATCATCCGCTATTTCCTCAATCAACCAACGAAGCTCAAGATTATCCTTATAGTACTGAGGGATGGAATCATAACCGACTATTGCACCCATGATATTACCAATTACAGCACCAGTCGAATCACTATCTCCGGAATGGTTCACAGAAGCCACAACAGCTTTTTCAAAATCATCCGGATACTTCAACACACAATAAACGGCAATTGCCAACGTCTCCTCTGCCACCCATCCTTCTCCGATCTGCCGTATCGCGTCCGCATCATCAATATCCTTCCCAGCTAAAGCGACGGCCTTATCCAAGAGGTTCGCCATATACTTAAGATGTTTTTCATGTTCCGGATAGATTGATTGAATCATCTCAAAACATTCATCCATCTTTGATCTGATCATATCACGTGTAAGATACGCATATGGCAGCAGTTTCTGCAAAAGCAGATGCAGATATGCTGACGGGATATACCCTAATGGATGTTTATGTGTGATTGCAGCAATTTCAGCGGCCTCTTTTGCAAAGAAGACAACATCATGTTCATTATTGAACATTGACGGATTGGCCGTGTACAGTGCCAAAGGGGCTGTCCTCATAATTCCGCCACATCCCTTGCTGTCATTACTGACTTCCTTATGTTCCTTAAGACATTGCAATGCGGAAAGACATGTCAGTCCGGGCGCACGTCTGGCATGAAGACCTTTTATATCGCGGATCCAATTAAAATGCGGCTGAGTATAATCTATATCATCTGTCTGTGTTTCAAGCCACTCTTTATATGAATCCTGAATATAGCGATGTGGGGGCGCTAAAATAACCTCATTATTTGCATAACGGGTAAACGCAAACAGCACTCCGTTGGCCGTAAACAAAGCCATTTGAGTATCGTCTGAAATCTCAGCTTCACCCTTTGCATTCAATACGTATCTGGTTATGCCGTCAGGACCGTATTTATTTACAATCTGCCCGTACGACATAAACTCCACCGGATATCCCAACGCATCTCCGACTGCGCCTCCGATCATGGAGCCCAACACCTTGTTTCTGTATGCTATTTTCATAATGTATTGAAATTATAACCTTTATTTGCAAGTCTAATTATAAGATTTTAATTATACAAATTTCTGCTTATAATTCATTCAAAACTATTGATTCTAATTCTTTACCGTATTCCAACTCATCCCAATAAAGACGAGGCAGGTATACATTAGGCAGTTTTGATGCTTCAAAGAACATCATTGCTATTTTATAGGCCGGCATTATTTTGCAGCCATGTCCTATTTCAACAACATAGAATACCAGATCTGGATGTTCTGAGGCAAACTCGGTAAAACGATCTATCGACTTGTTCACAGTCTTTTCCGTGACCTTCTTGCCTACTACGGGTATAGGATATGTCTGTCCCAGAAGTCCCTCTCCGTGCATTCCGGATTCACAGCCAAAAACGATGATTTCATTTCTCCTGAGGGTTCCAAGATTCACTGGTGTTATATATCTGTACATATCTTAACTACTTATTTGCCGATAGGAATTGAGTATGATAAGCCTATGGTCAGGAAACCTGCATCACCACCTTCTCCATAAGGAGAGTCAGTCAACATGAAAGAGTAACCTACTTTTATTATCTCAAACAGTTTCATACTTATTGACCATCCTAGAGCAACACGGGAAACCTCCATATCACTGACTCTTGTTGTTGTTTCCTCAGTACCTCTGTAATAGGATGATTCTCCTCCCAATGTAAAATTCACAAACGGTCCTGTTTCCAGTTTGAAATTCCTATCAGCAAAAGCGACACCCACTCTTAATGGTAATCTCATATCATAGATACTGGAATAAGTTCTACCCGCTTTCCCAAAATCATAACTTACAGAACCCATTGATCCTCCAAGTGATATTCCGAGATACATATTGTCTTTAGTATAGTAATCAACTCCTATACAAGGAGCGCTCATCGCCCAACTTGATTTCAGACCTTCATCGGCATCAAGAAATATCTGTTCATAGCATGCCTCAGATGAGATGCAAATCAATCCTGCATTTGAATCTCCATACTCTACACTTTGCGCTGAAAGTATAGTACCTGTTGATACAACTGATGCAATCATTAAAACAAGTCTTTTCATAATCATATACCCTGATCCGTGTCGGGCGCAACCTTTAAGTTATACATTGGTTTTCTTTACTTTCTAACATTAATACCTAAGGAGACTTAAAGTAACCCTCAATATGGTATTCATGTCAACTATAAGATCCGGTACATGATTGAAAGAGCCCAAGAGTCAATGTGATGAGACTCCTGGGCTCTTTTAATCTCTATAGCGAGAACGTGATTATTTCAGTCCATACACTGTTCCTCTGCCAGCACATCTACCACATCTTCCTCGCTGAGAAGAATGACAGTTTGGACAGGTCACGGTGCTACCTCCAAAACCACTATACCATCCTTTACCATTACATGTCTGACAAATTCCTGTTCCATGACAAGAACTACATTCTTTATCACCATACCTACTTTCATAAGAACTATGAGAAGAACTGGTTGATGCTGCCGAACTTGAAGAGGGTTGAGAAGCCGGCACAGGCGTAACAGGCACAACTACCTGATTCCAAGCATTTTGCATTGACGAACTCATCAAACCATCAACAAAGGATTGAGGAGTTGCTTGCAACCAAGGCGCGTTACTAGGCACAAACTGGCCATAACAATTAACATAGCCATTTTGAGCAGAGGCAAAAAGTTGAGTCGTAAAAACAACTGTAAGAAGGATAAAAAATCTTTTCATGGTGTTACTTGATTTAAATGGTTAATTATATGTTTCATTTTACTATTAATACCCAACCATGTTGAAAGTAACCCATAGAAATTATATAAAATACATTTTGTATTCATTCTACCATAATACAGGAGGATCTTAAGATCGACTCATAAATTCTTTCAATCCTCATTGAAGAAATCCTCATTGGCTTCAGCAGCGCTGAAACAGCAATCCGCCATGCGGTCGAATAGGCGCATACGTGCACCACCCAGTTTTGCAGCCATCTCAGCTGTGCCAACACTGGTAGCCTCAAAATTCATCACATTAGTAATCGAAATGGTTGCAGCCACCGCTTCTACATCCTGGTTTGCCCCTATGTATGCGAATACCCAGCCTTTAGACTTCAACTCATCCACAAGGGTCTTTATCGCTTTACCGCTGTATTCCCGAGAGCTGTTCTCATATCCGTCTGTCACTATAGTAACCAGCACCTTGTCTCCAGCATCCACTTTCTTACGAAGGGCATTTAGGGACATTCCCATGGCATCATAGAGGGCTGTACAACAATCCGGACGATATGTTTCAGAAGTCATTTCCATAACCTTGTCCACCGGGACACACTCATAGACAGTCTTCACGTCATCATTGAATGTAACCAATGTCACAAAATGCTCCTGGCTGTGGTGTTTTTTCTGAGCAGCACGGATAGTCTGGACAGTTTCATTCACGCTGTCAATCGCTTCTTTCCTGATACTATGCATCGAGCCACTCTCATCGATTATAATAAGATTGTAGATTCGTGATACCGTTTTTCCGTCTTTCCTTATGTTCTTAAGGTACCCCGCTATATCATCTATCGGCTTGAACGGTTCAACAATCTCAAGATCAGCATTTATGATTGCATACACTTCTTCCTCGCGGTTGTCTTCCATTCCGAAACCATACTCATCAGCGAAATATCTGCCATCCGGATATAACATCCAGGTAAGGGCACATAGCCCTTTCCTGAATCCGTCGTACCTGTTAACACCGGCATATCTGACCAACTTGTTCACAGCATTGTCATAACCATTGCTGCATGCTTGGGATATCGCCATATAGTCAATATTGTCATCATCAACAGCGAGGTGTCCTTCAGGTGTAGAGAACATCCTCAAGAGACCTTTCCCGATATTGGCAACATAAAAGTCCCTGTCTTTTCCGAAGAAGAAAGCCATGCCGTCTCTATCAAGTATTCCTGCATGTCCATCAAGCTCCGGGACTCCATGTGCAAATACATCCTTACCTTTCACTTCAAATTTTATGAATTTCCAAATCGTCTTCATAATTCAACACCCTGATATATTAATACTCCAGTTCGCCTGTACCATGACAATGTTCACAGACACCGCAGCCGTCACAATAATCGCATTCCTCGGCATTTCCCAGCCACAGTCCATCACCGCCACAAGCATGACAGTCACCGGAACCTTTGCACCATGTGCATGTGATGTATCCGCCTTCGTCCTCGTCGTATGAATCGTTATGGTCCCTTCCAGTGGACAGAAAGTCATCTGTGCATGATGAAAGAATAGCACTTCCAAGAGCCACACAAAGTAAAGTCCTGAGTTTCATAATCATATACCCTAGTCCGTGTCGGGCGCAACCTTTAAGTATTTATAATCAAATCGTATTAGGAATCTAATTTCTGACGGTTTTTGTCACATATCCTTTACCATGGCAATAATTGCATCTGCTCTTTACCTGACGGTTTTCACTTCCCATCCATACCAGACGATAGTTGTACCCTCCGTCACAATGTTCGCAATCAACATCCTCCTTATGGTAGTCGTTTACAGTATCAGGTGTGATATAAACTCCATCATAAGTCACAATACCCGGCATAGGCTGGAATGGGTTAGTCATCAAATGCTGGGTAGCAGCTGCCGCCTGCTGCTGGTAATATGCCAAGACTTGAGCCTGCATTGCGGCATTCTGCGCTCTCATAGCATTAATCTGCTGATCCATCTGTATACACCATGAAATACTACCGGGGCCATAATCAAGATAACTCTGAGCTTTAACAGAAACGGCTCCAATTACTGAAAGAACTACAGTCACCATAATGATTCTGATATTTTTCATAATACTTTACCCTTGTCTGTGTCGGGCGCAACTTTTAAGTTTATTATTGTTCTGTTTTATGTTTCTATCATTAATACCCATCATCATGAAAAGTAACCCATTTATTTACTTCATTTCTTTTTTCTAATGACTTCGCAACTATTATACATGTTAGCCAACAGCCATAAATCCTTATATGTCTTCAGCGAGTTTGTAATGGACATCTGCTTTGTAGCAGGAAGCATGTCCTCAAGAAACAGGGACAGCATATCGTTGTCAATATCTTCGAACTTGTTTGTCATATATAGTTTCTTTAAACATCATCTCGTTGTCCATAAATGGAAATGAACTGCATGACAGCTCTATGTTTAATATTATAGACATTTGAAACTGTCGTATCAAGTATTACCGCAATGTCTTCTGCTGAATAGCCATAATACAGATTCAGTTTCAGAACCTCGGCATATCGGCGGTTCGGCATCATCTTCATGACCTTCTCTATGTCCATCCTTATATCAACATCTGACAGGATCTCTGCAGATTTCACGCAATCCAATGTACTGCCCTCATCCGACGTCATACGAGCAGACTTTCTGTAAGAGTTCATAAAGAATCTCCAAGCCACCCTGCTGAGCCACGTGCTCAATCTGGCCTTATTATCTCCCCTGTATGAATCCAACGCGTCCCAATTATTACGGGAAAGATGAATATACAATTCGTTGACAAGCTCGTCATATTCTATAGTGCCTTTATATAATGAGTATTGAATTGTAGTCAACAATGCCTTGAGTTCAATGTAAAACAGTCTTTTGACATAAAATTCACTTATCGCCGGATCAGACGATTTAATGCCAAGGATTATCTCTGCGTCTATGTGATTAATCTGTCTCTTGTTTCCAAAGAGAAAAGTCGAAGTGTTAAATCTGGTATTCATGTCTTCTTTATTTTGACATTAATACCTTATAATCTGAGAAGTAACCTAAGAAAATTCCCCTTGTTTAACTTTTAGAGCTAAACAAGGGGAATTTTCTATCAGCAGTTCTTTAACTGATAATTAATCAAGCATCACGAATCCGCCCCAATAATATGGGGAACGATACACTTTGCGCATTTCAGCTCTAGCGGATTCAAATGCCTTACGTTTATCCCATCCTTTAGTAATCAGTCCATTATAGAAGAACTGCATAAAGTCTTTTGCAGCCTTATCATCTGTTTTCCACAGACTCATTATGACAGTCTGAGCACCTGCTTTCTTGAATGCTCTTTGAAGTCCGTATACACCTTCGGAGGTAATCTTACCTTTACCGGTATCACATGCTGTCAACACAACAAGGTCTGTATCATTCAGGTCAAGTCCAGATATCTTCTCGGCGGTCATGAAGGTATCTGAGAGCACTATACCCGATAACATCATAGCATTCTTATAGCCAGACAGACCTTCTACTCCGACAGCCTCCTCCGGTTCATAATAAAAACCATGAGTAGCTATATGCAGAATATCAGGTGATGGTTTGCATGAGGCAATAAAGGTTGAGACTGTACCATCATCCCCTTTATACAATTGTTTCCTTACCCCAGACTTTTCAAGCATGTCAGCCACTGCATCAACTTCTTCTGCAGATTCCGGAAGAAAACCATATGAAGATCGAGCTATGCTCACTGCATTCGTATCATACTTCAATCCACCAAATAAAGCAGCACGCTTAAACTTCTTCTTTGCCGGTTTGCCTTCAACAATCTCTCTGGCAGAAGAAAGCCTTACGATATTATAACGATCACCTAAATGGCTACCATCTGCCATCACTAAAGATTCCAAGACAATCATATGCATAGATCCGGATGGTATAAAGTACACTGTGTCGCCTTCGCCCACAAATCGGCTTACAGGCTCCCATAACAACTTCAATGCATCAGAAGAATGCTTCCTGCTGTACAGCATCTCCGGATGCATCTCTTCTATTCCTAATGCATCCATCTCATCCTGAGTAAATACCTGAATCAGTTTTGGGAACTCCCAATCTTTCCTGTACACATATGCAATATACCTGTGGCCGACAGTTTCCGACTTATAATCAACAAAATCTATGACGACAGACTTGGAATTCATCTTCTTTCGTATGCCTTCATATGTGACATCCAGAAAAGCAGTCTGTCTGGTATAGTCATGACACTCTGCCGCCAGCCTGATTTCCAGATTACTCAGATCAGAGGACAAGACAAGTATGCTATCCTTATTTGCGGTATAGTTGTTCTTCAATTTCTCTAGCCGTTCTCTTAATGACAAGACCTTATAGTACACATCCTGCACAGTCTTATCTGCGTGGCTTCTGATATAATCTGAGACCGATCTTTCGGATGACAACAACAATCCTTTTGAAAAAAGAAGTCCATCATACGACGCCCTTGTGAACTCACCTTGGTCTTCGCCGGCTGCCAAAGAATACGAGGCCATATGCATCACTCCTTCAGACATTTCTGACCAGAACTTGTCCTTTTTCTCAGAAGTGACATATGGCAGCTCTGATTTCAACAACTCTCTGATAAGACTCAGATATTCTTTATAATGACTGAATCCTCCAGCAATATCTCCGCAGAATCCCTCACTATTCGCCAAGTATCTGACAGCATCTGCGTACTGCAATGATTGAGGTCCGTTATTCTTCAGACATTTCTCGGTATACGACCTATAATACTGCCTAGATTCTTCATTCCTACCCATTTTATGAAGGATACCAGCTTTCAGAGCATCAAGTTCTACAGTACCTGCGCTTATTGCATCAATGAGGTCATACTCTCTCATAGCCTCTTCATACATACCCAAGGTTTTGTATGACATAGCCTTCATATTATGCAGATTTATCTTTGCATAAGTTGACATAGGAAGAGTATTCATCATGACAGATACACTGTCAGCATAGCGGTCGAAAGATCTTCGATCACCGGTAGAAGCATAATCATGCATAGCAAAAGCATAGGCATCCAACCGGCTGTCATCATCCACTGAATATTCCGCCCTTGTCAAAGCACATGATGCGGCTTCTTCATATCGTCCCTCATCACGGAAGCGCCCTTCCTTTTCCAACAGATATACGCACCTTATTGAATTATACGGATCATCCTGAACAGACTCTACAATATAGGCATATTCTTCAAGATACAGATCCGCCAAAGCAAAATCCGCTTTAGCACATGCATCCTCTATATTGTGTCGCAAGAGAAATAGACGGGATTCCTGTGGCAGATCAGTTTTCTTAAAGGATAATATCATATCCGACAATTCCAATGCTCTGGAATGAAAGTTCTGCTCTTCAAGACGCTCCTTATATGGGACTGTTATTTCAACCAGCCTTGACGTATCCTTCAGTTCTTCCGCAATTACCAGTGCTCTCTCACTGTCTTCAAAAGACTGCCGGATATTATCCAGATAATAATTCAGAAATGCAGTCTGCATCAATCCATCTGCTGTACCACCACGATCCATAGCCTTTTCATAATATGCTACAGACACATTATACATCATCAATGCATTATCCAGATCCTTCATCAACATCAGCTCGTAAGCCGCACAATCATGAAGTTTAGCAAGCAACAGATCATACTTCTGCTGCGAAACACCGGCCTCTTCCGGAGTTGCATTCTGCCATTGGTCGATCTTTCTGATATACTTCAGAAATTTAGCTGAATACTTTACTTCCTGACCTGCTGCAGACTGCGCGATAAGAGATAAGCAGAACAGAAGAGCAACAATCAATCGTTTCATTTCAGCCTGATTCTAAGCTTGTTATACAACTTCTCCGCTTCTTCCTTATATACACCGTCAGCAATCATAAAATCTTCAAGAGAGTCATAAGCAGACTTATAATCACGCATCTTAAGGAGAGTCTGGATTCTGGCCCATGAAAGACAATATACATCGAAATCTCGAGTTTGAGCATCATACTCGTCTTCATATTCTATTTCCATCAATTCTGCAATTGCAGAATCAATGTAGGTGATAGATTCAGCATAAGCTTTTGCATCCCACATAGTTTCAATGGCATCAGAATATGACACACCCGAAGTTCGCGATATATAAGCCATAACATCATCGTCCTGAAGTCCCCAATAAGAATACGGATAACCTAAGAATACACCAAGCATAACACATGCTGCTGCACATATACTTACTACGCGGAAGACAGTGCGTTTTCCAGCAGTTCTCCACATGGCCATCTTCTCTTCATTGCTGCTTCGTCTTTCCAATGAGTCCACGATTATCCGCATCATGTCGACTTCTTCCCTCAAGGCATCATCTTCATTCATGCGTTCTTCAAACTCGCGACGTTCATCAGCATCCATATGATTCATGACATACCTGTCAATCAGTTCCTCGATATCATATTTATTCATAAGCCAAACTCATTTTAACGTTCTTCTTAAGCTGGGCAAGACACTTGCTCTTTCCTGTCTTCAGACCATCCTTGCTGACATTCTTTTCTTTCCTTAACAGCATGATCTTATCAAGGGTATAGCCCTTGACATAAAACATTGTGAGAATCTCCTTGCAGCGCTCAGACATCTCGTGGAGCATATCATCAACAGTCTGCATCTTCCGTTCCTTTTCAGAATGGTCAACAATCTCTTCTTCATCTTTGATATAGTAGAAATGAGGGCTGTCAATATCTACAAACATAGCTGGTCCCTCATCCCGCATGAACTTCAAGTGGCGATACCTTGCTATACTTAGCAGGAATGTATATAGACTGCAAGCCATCTGTGCAGCCTTGCCATTTTTCCTTATGCGCCACACTGTACCATTCTGGACAAAGATCTTTCCATTTTGGATTTCTGTCCAGATAACTAGAAATGAATCATGGAATATATCATCCTTTACATCACTCCTGACACCACGCAAGAGCGAGATGTTCCTGCTATAATAGGTATAACAGCCATCATAGAAGAGACTCTCTGCTTTAGGGTCTCGAGCTGAGACTCTTCTGACAATATCTACATCAAAGACTTTACTCATAACTCTTATAAAAACAAATCCTTAAACTGATATCTTTTCAAATCCCCCTCAAGAGTCGGGTTCTGAGGAATGGGTGAAATCATCTCTGGATTTTCCATCATATCCGAAACTGCATCAATCACGTCATCATTCGACATCCTGGACAAACCATCTCTCAACATATACATACAATATGTCAGCTTGCCTACCCTTGGCTTTCGTACCTCAAAATTGCGCTGATTACTTTCGCAGGCCGAGATGATTAGCCAATCTTCATGAACCCTTTCCTTTGCTTTTTTATACTGTTTTTTTCCGGGGATAACGAATTTACTGCCCACACCTCGCGAGGGCCACTCATCCTCATCAATCTCATCCTGAGCACGCGATGATCCGCCACTATGGCAGGCATCCACCACGACCAGTATACGTCCGCTAGCGCGGACCTTGTCTCTGATCTTCTGCAGAAAGGCATTTATCTCATCATCTGACAAGTGACAGCTGCCGTCGTCTTCATGACAATACTGACGATATGCATCATATGGTATCCATGTCTCGTCCCATTCATCATCTTCCTCATCACCATCAAGATCTGACATCTGCTGGCCATGGCCAGAAAAATGGACATATACCATATCCCCTTCAGACACCTTGTCCGCAAGTTCCTGAAAAGCAGAGCAAATTGCATTCTTCGTCGCATCACTGTTCTTCAGTATCCGCCTGTCTTCAAAACCGAAGTCTTCCAGAATCCTTTCAACATACGGGATATCCTTATCGCCACAAATATGACTCCATTCCGGGTCCTGATACTCTCCTATGCCGATGACCAATGCATGCTTTTCCTGCGCGGAAAGCATGCATGACATAAATAGCAACAGTATACTTAATCTACAAAACATAATAACAAGTTATCTCACAGCATGATCTTTAATTGAGCATCCGCAACTGCATGTCGTAGACCCAGGTCTAATCGGTGTAAATGCAGAACATTTATAATTACCATAATGATCGAGCCCACAATCTCTACAATGTCCTGTTCGAGATGGGCTTCCAGTAAACGATGGGTTATACTGACCACTTCTATCACCTCTATCACCATCGCCATCTAAATCGACTCTCACATCATATAGTTCTGAGATGGCATCTTCAGTACAACTACATGAAGAGGCGCCTAAAATCAAACAACTACCTAAAAACACATAAAGTCCAATTTTCGCAATTGATGCGGAAACAAAGATAAAATACTTTTTCATGATATACGAAATTTTAAAATTGTAATTTGTTTATTTACCTTTAATACCTCACCTTGGCAAAAGTAACCCTATATATTAAAGAATTCAGTTCTGCTCTACCCTTATCTCATCAAATAGTTTTGCGGCTTTTACTGACTAACGATATAATACCCAATATCAGGCCCCAGACAAGGAGTATAGGGAGTCCCAGAAAAGAGAATAGTACTCCCAAATATACGAATGGCATATCGTCAACAGTCGTAAAAGAGACTTCAGCACGGTCCTCATATATATAACATGTAAGATTTTTGCTGAAATAATAGGAATCTGTTGTTTTTTTCCAAAGGTCAGCCTCTGTCTTGCAACGTTTTTCAAGTTCTTGTATCACCTCTTCAGCAAGCGGCTCGGCAAAATACATATAACACATATATTCACCATATTGCGAACCAGTTAAATCATCTGATTCAACGGACGAGATAGCCGGCAAGTCAATCTTTAACAACCTTTCAACTTGGACCGGATCTTTTGAACGTTCAATCATCCCGGCCTCACGCCCAGACAGAATCCTCCCTGTAACAAAAGATATTAGAAATGCTGCAATTACTACTCCCCAAGCGGACAAATAAACCTTTAAAGACTTTTTCATGATATCAGACTAAATTTAAATTAATTCCACGCTGCATCAATGTACTTCCTGAAATCCGAGAGATTGCCGGAAAACACATTCAGATCCATTGATGTAGTAAAACCTTTAGCTGTTCCGCTCTGGGTAAACTGCCACATTAGCCAATCACCTGAAGGTTCTTTTCCACCGTATCTAGCTATCCAGAAATCGTAATCGGAGAATTCCGGCCCAGACAAGTATTTCCGGCGAAAACGATCATTCGTATAAATCACAGGCCTTACACCATAATGTTCTTCCACGCTCTTCAACCATTGCAAAGCCATACGCTGCACGTTTTTAACGCCTACTGCCTTCATCCTATGTTCGGGAGTCTCAATATCGAGCACAGGAGGGAAGTCTCCTTTCTCAACGACAGCATTAGAGATGAAGTTAGATATCTGACTCTCAATATCAGATTGAGTTGTCATGAAATGATACGCTCCCTTCATAATTCTTCCCTCTCTCGCCTTCTCAACATTCGAATCATAGTTAGGGTCCTGTATATCAGCTCCTTCAGTCGCCTTCATGATTACAAACACCGAAGGCTGAACAAAGTCAAATGATTTCGGATCTCCTGAATAGACACGTCCTTCTGCATCTGCAAACAATGCCAGATCTTTCCACTCCCATTTCTTCTGATACTTGGAAATATCTATCCCATAGACCTCGTCACCTGTACCGAATTTATAACCATTCCTGATTAGTCTGCCGTCAAACCAATATCCAAAATCCATTCTGCCGTCAGCATAAACAAGCCTGCCAAGCCCCTGCTTGGTGCCTTTGTTCCAATATCCCAGATACACACGGCCGTCATGATATTCCATAGCCCCGAAGCCATCTGGTGAAAGATTACGGAACTCTCCCTCATATCTTTGTTTACCAGCAGAATATTTCAGGGTTCCTTCTGGCAACTGCCCATACTTCCATATTCCTTCATATACATTTCCTTTTGGAGAAGTATATACTCCCGGACCATGGTAAAGGTTGTCGTACCATTCACCTTCATAGCTGCTGTCAGCATACGTCATTAGGCCTTTACCTTGTATTCTGCCGTTGAAGAACTCTCCCTCGTATGTGTCACCATTGTCTAATGTCAGGACACCGTTACCATGCATCTTGCCTGCAAGCCATCCTCCCTTATAGGACGATCCGTCCTCGAAAGTCTTCTCTACCTGCCTTACAACATGATTATGCACATACCACCACCCCGCAAGGCCTGCAGAAATCAACAGCACTACGATTAAAACGACTATGCTTGGCTTTAGTTTCATAAAATTCAACTGATACGTTACCAGGACATGCTTCGGTAAGCATGCCCTGGTAACGAAATTCTTTAAACGACCCTGTATTGAGTAAAAACATTAGTATTTGTAATCTATTCCATTAATGGTCATTCGTGACTGGAGCCTATAGAACGGGCCATACTTGCTGGTTGCGACGTAATCCACACCTCTCTTGTTGTAAAGGTAGAATGTATCCCTCTTTCCGGAGACTACACGGGTCAGTGTGATTGTTCCTTTGTAGATGAATCCGTCATCGTTCGGTCCCATTGAATCACTCGGTTCTGCTAATTCCGGCGCTGCATCGAAGGTCGCCTCGCAACACATCTCTACAGATGCTGCCTCTGAAGATTCCGAATCATACTGAACTGTCTCAGCAAATGAAGTCACACAAAACATTGATGCGGTAAGGAAAATAAAAAACTTTTTCATGGTAAACTAAATTTTAAATGGTTTGTAATTTGTTTGTTTTACCATTAATACCGCATCATTGAAAAGGTAACCCTACATCCAGAAGAAATTTTAAAAATATTTTATTCAGTCGTATCAGGATCATATGGGATTACTGCCCATCTTATATAATTAACATTGAAAATTGAATCCCATAGTTGTCCCCAGAACCCTCTCTCAATCTGTATTTCTTCTGGAGCATTCATGAACCAGAAATCCGGTTCCTCATCCAACTCAATATATTCGTCTATGCCCAAAAGTAACGCTTCAGGAAGTTGAGGTTCTTTATCCTTATTGAACAAAAATATTCCTTCGGTAGAAGAATATGATGTAGGATAAAATAGCATATCCCTATGCGAGAAGTTAATGGCATAAACCTTACCTGCTCTCATTCCTAAGCCCTTTATACTGATTTCTTGTCCATCTCTGGTTCTTACAACGTTATTGCCATAGATCAGATTCGTCTCATGAGTATAAGATTTATCAGACGAAGATTCTATAACCTCTATGGTTTTAAGAGGCAATCTCAGCACCCAGTCACTGACAAAGAACAGCCCAAAGAAAATCAAGAAACAAACCGACCAAACTGCCTTATTGTTATCAAAGACATGTTTTCTTACGAACACGATTCCAATCCCTATTGTAATCAAAAGAGACAGAACCAATGTAACAACTAATAAAGTAGATTCGCTGACGATCATAGCTATTATAGTAATTGGAGTATTTCCAAAATCAGGAATTACCACTTTCTTAAACCATGGTCTTGTGGTGAGTGGCCACAGGTGTGACCATATCCATCAGAATTTCTACACGCTCCTTCATATGTGCCGTTATAATGCTTGATTCCCCAGTATCCAGAACAACGGCAGTTGCCTCTTCCGCACTTTGCATTAGTCTTCACAAAACTTTTGTATTTATCACCAGCCATGAGTGAGAACTCTAACGAAGTTCCTCCTCTGGTCATCGCCTCGGCATCAGTAATAACCTCATGCATCAGACTATAAAACTCTTTTGTATTATTATATTCGGTTTCACCCAAATACCTCTTGATGCTTTTACGTTCCAATAGATTCGAAGCATCTGAAAGCGCTTCATTCAAGGTATCAATATCTCCCTTTTCGTAAGACTCAATAATCAAAAGATTAACCGCCACATATTCATCAATTTTCGACTTAAGAATGATTACATGAGCAAGATACCCCAGCGCTATAACAGCAACCAGACCACCAAAAATCAACAGAAACTTTTTCATGATAAATTAAATTTAAATGGTTTGTAATTAGTATGTTTTGCCATTAATACTGCATCTTTGAAAAAGCAACACAAGAAATCGAATAATAAGAAAACTTACAAGTCAATCTCTATACTTTTTGTGTGATGCGATTTTATCTGTCCAATCATCCTTTTTTATTCCCAAAAAGAATCCCAATCCAATCATAACTATTATCGTAATCAATGCTTCTAACTTGTTAGGGACAACGAAAAGAACAATAATGCAAATTAAACCCATACCCACTAATATAGTTGAAAGTAGTGACAACAGTTGGTTAATTAATGTGGCAATCGGTGAATTAGGATATTCACGGTAAGTATATTCAAACATAGCACATAAAAATTTACGATAATCTAACTACAAAAAATATAAACCTACTCTGGACAAGATACGGTATAATTCCAAGATGTCCCCGTATTTTGACTTGAAATAGCAAGTACTGTTATAACCGGACCATCCGAGAATGATATATATTTGCTATCAGTACCCGCTGTTAGTCCTGTGTCAAAAATTGGCGTATTGAATGCGATCTCATCTTCACGGCAGTTATATACCAATATCTGATCTGCAATGCCTCCACCATTATTCCATGAAAATTTAAATCTACCGCTATTCTGTCCCATGTTATAAGATTTGACAGATTGGGACTTATATTGCGCTTCAGTTGCATCTCCTCCGGAATTACAAGGAGGAAGGTCAGGGAAAAGAGGGATATCCCTTTGCTCTTGAACCGAATTAAAGAGTTTCATGACACTTGCATTGCGAATCTTATTCTCATTTTTAGTATACCCAGCTTTTGACGCTGTAATAGAAATCTCTTCTGCAAGCCTCAAGTTTCGAACAATGAAAGCACCTTTGTCACTATTGTTCGGCTTGGTTATTTTTGATATCGATGTAGATATAGCTAACGTACAATCTGGAAGCAGATCCCCTGTTTCTCCATCACTTGTAGTAAATGTCAGGTCAACAAGCACAGGTTTCATAAGGATTATCTCCCCTCTAGCAAAACTATCAATTCTAGTATGCTTTGGTTCATAATAAGGCGTCAGATCAGAATCTATATCAATCTTGTCTCCTTCCATCGCCTTTACATAAAAGACTCCATTACGGTTGCTTATTTCTTTTTCACGAGAAGTCTTTCCATTGATACCTACGATTCTAATATCATTCCGCACGCCTGCAATCGGAGTCATTGACAACGAATCCACATTCTGGAATTCTTCAAGATATGGTTCCGGTTCCAAATAAATGGTCCTTTGTTCATCAGGAAGAACAGCAAACATTTCAACTATATAATTACCTTTCAGTTTTCCATCCTTATAGTGAAGCTTCGAAGCCTGAAGATCTAACTTCGCAAGAACGAATGCATCCTTATAGGCTCCCGCCCCCTTACCATCAACATTTGTCACCGACTGTCCCCTGACCACAGTACCATTACCGGAGGTAAGTGTAACTACAACAGTAGCTCCTGGTATAGGCTGCTTTGTATATTTATTCTTGACAAAGTATGTAAAACTCTGCTTTAAAGGCGTCAATCTTATCTTTGAAGAATCAGGATTGTTCAAAGCAGTCTTTACCTTAACCTCGACATCTGTTGTATCCGCATAGCCATAACAACTGACCCGATTTATGCTTACAGTGCCACACTCAGGGACATTCTTAAGTATACACCTCCCATCTGGCGCTGTAGCCACAGAATCTCTTACGTCATTTCCACAAAGCACATATTCATATTCCAATACTGCGCCAGCAAGAGGTTCATCCGTTTCTCTATCAAGAACACTCAATCCCAGATCAATAGTCTTCGGCGACATCATAAGCTTTTTCTTACGTACATAGTGGAAATTACTGCTTTCCGGATCCGGATCAAGAAAATAACACGTAGCCCAAGCAGTGTATGAAGCCCTCTCACGAGCATGGAAGAAGTATGAAAATACACTACAAGGTAAATCCTCAAATGTACCCTTACCATCTCCATCAGTCTGAATCTCACGTGTTATCTGCTCACTATAAAAGAACTCACCATTCTTAAGCAGATATTGGGCGGTATATTCCAAAGTCACATGAACGTCTGACAACGAATTATTCAATATCGGATCTATTGTACGCACTTGAATATCCTTCTCACATCGTACAAACAGTAACAACAGCAAAGGAATAAGCAATAACCACCACAGGTATTTCCATTTCCTCTTCTTCAATTGAAATACATATTCAGACTGTTCGTCTCTGAACTTGAATCTCTTTTTATATGAAATCGCCCTATTTCCCATATTCTTTATCCTTTTATTTATGATATGAATCAGGCCTGCTGAACCTTATTTTGTATTTCTTACCAGACAAGAACATATCCTTTTGTATCCTGGCATTTCCGTCACGATCTGTAACACCTTCTGCAACAACTATTTTCTTTTGCATAATCTGGAATGGTTGATCTGATAACGGAGTACCATCATGGTCCAATAGTGTAACTGTAATATACTCTACAACCGGCGGCGGGGGCGGAGGCAAGACAACAGGGTCATCAACCCTCACGACGAAACGGTTCTGTTCGCTGTCATGGCACAGTTTAAAAGAATGATCCTTTTCTACCACCTTAACCCTGAGCACCGTTTCAGGCAAAAGTTTCAGGGAAGCGACGAACTGTCCGAAATCATCAGTCTGGACCTCCATACCGTTTACAATAAAAGTATAATTAGCTTTCGGCTCTCCTTTCTGATTTTCTACAGATATGACGTAGTCAACATAATAATCAAAAACAGCAGAATATATGCTCTTACCAACTTCTACAATGTAATCGTAGTGGTTTAACCCATCAGTACGTTCTACAGAAAAGGATTTGCTGGCAAATATCTTTCCCAAAAAGAAATCCCCGTTATCATCTGTAGAAACTGTCTTCGTGTTATTAAAAGAGTTCAAGACAAACTGTATCTGGGAAGCAACTGTTCCATCGCTATAATCAATGTGTATTGTTACTTCCTCCTGTTTAATCACTCGTGGAGCATCAATCAGAATACCTATCACATCTACCTTCTTTCCCGCCATTCTAGGTTCAAATCCCCACTCTGTCAGAACAACGCGGATTTCTCCGTTATTGTTCCTATATAGGAATATCTGATCCTCTGACGGAATCGAAAATAAACTCTTCCAATAGGGCATCTTATCTGCGAGATTCTCTCCCAGATAATTCCGGCACTCTTCCAGCCAGAATGCCGCTTCAGATCTTTCTTCAGCGGAAGCATCCTTAAGTCGGATAAGTGACATATCATCATCAACAGACCACATGCCTGTCGAGCCGAAGAAGTTTACATTTGAAAAGGTATTTGCGTAATCCGCCGGAAGGTATTGGTTCAGGCGGGCTTTAATATTGACATAGTTCTGCCCATGGATAATATCATGCACCTCCAGCAGCGAACGGCTTGACAACTCTTTCATAATAATAATTTTGACAGGATTTCCTTACAGACTATACTTCAGTTGGGTTAAGTAATTCTGATACTCTGTCTTATTCATCTCCCGTAAAGTATCATGAGCCTTATCAACTACACGGTTTAAGTTCTTATAATGTGAATTATAATAGTATCTGTCGTTGGATATAAACTCTCCATCAGTATGAAATTCAATCATTAGATTAATCTTTGACTTTACTTTATCTACAGTTTCTGCATCAGGCATCAAACCTTGATCACTTAAATTACGCAATACATATTGTTGAAAATGCTCAACAGATTCTTGCAAACCTCCTAAAACCTCACCGATCTGTACATATTCTGTATTCTGGGTTGTATTCAGTTTTAACCCGCTGTTTTTCAGTTCATTGTAGTCCTTTAACAAAACATCATAATGCTTCTTGTCAAATTTTGTTTCCATGAAAGCAATTGACTCATGAAAAAAAACAGCAACCGTAGATATGTCCTTCAAGAAATCCAACTTTTCCTTGACTTCATCTGATACGGGCAATTCAACAAGAGAAACATAATCTTCATAATCTTTTACTGCCTGACTTACTCTGCTGACATAATCCGCATTTATAAAATCTAATGAAGCATTGAAACTACCCATGTAGAACTGATCTACTACCTTTTGTTTCTCATTGAGTTTATCACTTATCTTTTGAGCTATTTGAGCATCTTTTTCTAGCGATGCCATCAGAATATCTTTGCCAGCTATGACTTTATCCAAACTGTCCAGGTTCTTTTCTTTCTCACTTAACTCAAATTGAATCTGAGACAGACTATCACGAATTACAGATTCTTTTTTTGAGAATTCTTTTTCATATGATTTACGAGCATCTTCTAAATTCTTCTTGTAGATAGACTTGTCTTTCTCAGATTTCGTTTTTTGTTCATTGAACTTCTTTTTAAAGAAAACGACGGAGTCTCTATACACCTTTACATCCTTTCCAAGGCGCCCTATTTGAACCTGTAATGTATCAATAGAAGCTTGATCATAAATGGTTGTTTCTGGTACTGCTTGAGAGAAGTATTCCTTTAAAGCTTTATTAATAAGACTCTCCGCCCACAATTTATCTTTAGAATCCGCATCTTTTGCATTCGCATCTATTACCTCATTTACCAGTTTGTCTGCTAAATCTTGATCTAAAACCAGATACTTATTGTTTTGAGATACCGCACAAAAACAATTTACCATACAAACAAGCATGGTAAACCATACATATTTAAAGATTTTCATTTTCCTCTACTTTATTAAGTTCCTCATAATGTTCATCCATAATAGCCTTCCATATCCTTAGGCTATCCTGATTATCTTTATAAGACAAATTGTACTTTGCGTCATTTAGTTCAGAAGCTGCAGGATCGATACACTGCAAATAACTATTTACAACATCCTGAGAATGCCATAACCTTCTTTTTGAATATGCTGCAGAGTTTTTCAGGTTCTGGAGCTGTCTCTTAAGGGATGCACACTTAATCTTTGGATCACTCAAGTACACGCTTGCCTGTTTCATCTTCTTTGTCTCATAAGAAGTATCATAACTCGTATTATGAGTTACATTCGCCTGCCGCACTACAGCATTACGAATAAACCTATCTGCTTCATCATGTTTAGCTTTAAGTGTCTTGACATCACTCAATCCTGGCACATCCGGATATCTTTCCAATTCTGCCATCATGGACTTCAAATTCTTATGGGAATCCTTTCTTGGACACCCAGTATTTAGAATGTCCTTGGCATCCCTCACAAGCAATTTACTATACTCCGTTTCAAGCAGATTCGTTGCAGATGTTCTTTCACTTTCGGACCTTAGCTTTGTAATTTGATTATCCTTAATTTCCAAATAAGCAGACTTATCCCAGAATTTCTCTGACATTGACTTTATATTAGTAACGACAATGCGATATGCTTCAGACTGATAGCCTTCTGAGCTTCCTCCTCGCTTGCTTGGCTGACGACAACTTGCTAAAGTTAATGTGATAAGAAACAACAATGCTAGTCTTGTATAAAATGTATTCATCTTAATTTTTATTTAAATTCACCTTTTTTATCTTTTTGCTCAATTATAACTACCGAGCCTTGTGTAATCGGTTCTATAAACTGAATCCCATGGATTCCATATAAATATTCAAAAGCGCTTCTGTGACGACTATAAGCCCAAAGTACCCTTTTATGATTATTTGGTATTTTTTTGATTATACCATTTTTATTATTTTTATTATATAGTTCCTGTAGAGCACTATACTTCTTTGTATCGTCATCTATATTATTGACATTAAAAAAATCTATATACAAATTAATTGCTTTAGACCAATACGAGTAAGGGAAGTTAGGATCATTTTGCATCTCTGATTTAAAAGCAGATTGTGACACATTGCTATCAAACCATTTTTTAAAATCCTCAACATTCTGCTGAGTACAATTATTCATAAGGTTATCCCATTTATTTTGTCCCGTACTCTGTAAGTCACTTATAAGAGTTTTAAGCATCTGCGCATCTTTTTCTTTAGCAACATCTAAATAAACTTTGTATTGATTATAATCTTTAAATATCTTTAAAAAGCTGTCTCTTGACGATTTATCAACAAGGCTTTTTGCCTGAATAAGAATAGCATTTATCGCTTCTTCATCTATGAAACATCCCTCAATTTTGCAATATTTATCCAGGACATTTTTCCAGTCTTCCATCGTAGTAGAAGAGGAACTCGATAATTTATTAAAATCTTCTTGGAGAGGAGTTTGAATATCTAAAGTATCCTTAATAGTCGGATTTGTCTGATCAACCCCTAAAAAATCTATCATTTTTGTTGTACTCAACCTTTTCTTAAATACTTCATGATCAAGAGTAATCTGAACTTCTGCATCATACAAAACCGCATAATGTTTTCTAGCAGCTTTTTTATTCCAATATATCTCAATAAGATATTCTCCATCTTTACCTGTAACCGATGCAATATCATTGTCAACACAGAGAATGTCCACATTTGTGATTTTTTCTCCTAAATCAGGTTTTTCCGCCAGTTTAACCTCTATAGTCATTACAACAGGCTTGTTAGCGGGTTCATTACCTGCTTTTATTAAGCGTATAACGAAGAAAGCAGCTAAACATAAAAGAACAAGGGATAACACTGCCACCAATATGATCCTCAAGTTGTTATTGGATTTCTTGTATTCAACAGTACAAGTATTCTTGACATGATTAATGGTGAATCCATTCTGTATATTCTCTTTTTGTTCAGCTTCAGTATACTTGCCATTATACCTCACCACACATTTCCTCTTACCCCCATTCTGCTTATCATAAACTGTAATCGGGTCAGTATCTGAATTAAGGGATACAGGCTGTTGAGAGCATGCCCTCCTATTTCGTGATACAAATGTCGAATAGTACAAACCTTCACATCCGTTAAAAATAACTTTAATACTAAGATGTTCTGATTTACCAGAATCTGTTCGTGCGGCTCCATTTGCAGATATCCTGCCTCGGCTTAACTTGATAGTAAAGCCATCTATTGTTTCTTTATTCACATCTCTTTCAAATGATTCTATCTTACGATTCGTACCATCTGGAAAAAAATCAGAACGCCTAGATTCTTCAACTATTCTATCACCATCTGAACCGACGGCAGTATATTTATATGAAACTTCTTCAGGATTATCAACATAGACAAGCCGCGGAAGGATTTTATCTTCATCTATTGTGAAGTCAAATTTTCTGCCGTTAATGTAAAGAGTTCCACTGGAAATATCTTCATCAGGAGAGATTTTAACAATATCCCCACCCCAAATCGAAGTCTTCTTCTTTGAGGATTGATTGATTATGAACTCCCAACTTAAAACCATTTTCTTGACCTGAGGCGGAAGTTCTAACTGGTATTCTAGTACTTTACAGTTAAGCAAAAGAACTCTGCGTTCCCAATCGAACTTATGTTCCACTTCTGGTGAAGAAGGATCAAATTCTGTGTTCTTTAAATCAATATCCTTTGGTAGATATAATGTGACTCTACTATTATTCTTAAGCCTACCAACATTAATCGGACTCTTGATTCCTGGAACGTTAACAAAAATATCTCCCTTAACAGAACCTGCAACAGAAACATTAAACATAAGTTCCTGCAACTTGATATCCAGCTCTTTATTTACAAAATCCAGCGGCTTGAATTTACCAACACATACCCAATTATTTTCCGAACCAAGATACGGCTGCACACAAATAGTCCATTCATCTTCCAACCACTCACCTGATAAAGACACCTTTGAATCAGATACTGCACAGATCCGTCCTTTATCAGAATAAATATCAAGCAATCCGTTAGGGGCAGAACCACCATTCACAGCGAATCCGACACAGTAATTCTGATATTCTCTTACGATATGACCTAAACTGATTGTCTTTGTATTCTCGTCCAACTTAAGTTCACACGTATCCAATAAATCAGACACCAGTCCTTGGACCGTCACCTCAGAACAATACTTATACTTGACAGATATCGATAGTCTGTCTGTTGATAAGTTCACGGAATACTGCCTGTTCTTATCCCTTTCAATGCCATTAATCAGAAGTTTGGTCACTTCCGGACAGTTCAAGCATAAAACCGGCATCTGTTCCTGTTCAGACAGTTGAGTGATGATGTTGGTACTTCTGTTAAAAGTATAACTTTCATCGCCACTTTCATACATCGGTCTAGGCATGAACATAACTTCCTGGCAGTCAAAAAACTCCTTGCGATAAGGGGATGCAAACAAGTTATCAACTTCAGAAACGTCATTATAAACATAAAAGTTCGGTGCATCATCCTGTTTCGAACGTCTATGTGTAAAATGGCGCGTTTCTTCTCGTATCTCAGCTGCCCGAAGGATATCTGAAAATAGGGCTATATTATCATAAGTACCGGGATAATATGTTCCATGGAGCGGATTGACATACTCCTTGAAATAGTAATCTATCATATTATCCAGCAATTCACGGATATTATCAATCCGAGATTCATGAGGGACATATACAACTATATTGACAAAGGCTCCAGAGCCATTGTCATTGCATGAGCGATAAACGGAATACACCTTATACTGACTGGTGAATTCCAGTGCATATAATGTGAGATGAGTACGGTTAATTCTGATAACAGATCTGACATCACTCAGAGTTCTGCTTATCTCTTCCTCCTGAGTATCAACGACGCCATTACTGCACAACAACCGGTATCCCCCTTTACAACCGGCAATTACCAGACCTATCTGTTTATTATTCATAAACTTCCCTTATTTTTAAGCTTTCCCAAAAATATGTCCTAAAACACTAGTGTCAGTTCCCTCAATACTATCAGAAATAAAGTCAACCAAAGCATCTGCATCTGCCGGATCAAACTTATATGTATTACCTATGTACATACGACCTGTACTGAAAGGTGTCACATAGAGTTTATAGTTAACCTGTCTGTTAATACCGTATTTTTTACAAATACTTGATAAAGTCTTCTTAAATGCCGCAAAATGTTCATTAATGAACTCTTCCGCCTGATCGACCTGTTCATCATAATCATGTGCATTCATCAAATCACTTTTTGTGACAATAATGGCAACAGTCTTGACTTTACTCATTGTACATCCCTTGGTACCATCTCCTGACGGACCATCTGTCGTCAAGACAGTCAGCATGGTATTAAGGATCTCGTCTTGCTCAAGCCTCTTGTCATGATCAAAAATTGTCGAATAGTCAATAATAAAGAACATCAACTTCGGATTCTTGCTATCCAAACAAGTTCCAGCTGACAATCCTTGCCAAGCTGCCTTACCTTTCATTCCTGATTGTACCGCAGTCCGGAAAGCTTCTCCACCTAATTCGACAAATGTAAGAGGTGATTCCCTTTTGTCGGATTTAAGGAGAAGTTTAATAAAACACAATGAATCTTTCTGTGTTGATACCGGATATTTACCTTTCCTTGTGGAACGAATCAGACTGTTATAATATCCACGGACATTATCCTTATCATCATTATTATAATGTGGCTGATACTCCACACACCCCTTCGTGTGCATCGCAGAGCATAGCGCAGCCATAACCGAAGATTTGCCACTTCGAGGCACACCGATAAAATACACATCCGTCCTTCTTTCCGTAGGGAAATAGTGCAATTGCTCCATATTAGTCTGGGTAAGAGTATAATCTGAAGCAACAAGACTGTCCTTACTTATACTATCTGGAATAACGTCATTATCAAGCAGATCCTGATATGAAATTGTCAAGCCATATTTTACGAAACTGATTACAGACTCATCTTCACCACCTTTACGCATAGCCTCTTCCATCCACTCATTATAATTTGGAACACCATTAAATAGAAATTCCATACTGGAATGCTTAAAGACTCCAGGTTTATTTCGCATCATATCAAATAATCTATTTCTAATCCCTGCTATCCTTTCCTGTAATTCTTGAATAGACATTTTTGCCTCAGTCACATGCTTACCCCTATATTGAGGAGGATATTTATCATAAGAACCTAGATAAGCATTATATGCAGGAATCGTATTGCGTCTTCTGGCTTCAGCCCACATTTCATCATCATCAATAATGACCTGTTGTCTTCTGATCAGCTCAGCCTCAAGTTGAGGCCTTTTAGGAGCTGCCAATCCACAACTATAAATTTCATCTTTTGTCACTACACCTTGCTCTACCATATCTGCTAACTCTTCAATGGTATAGGCATTCACTCTCATTGGATCAAAAGTACACATATTCTAATATTTACATCATTGATTATTACTTAGAAACCTTAGGGCCACGACCTGTTCTGCTTTTATACTCCACTGGGCCTGACACAGACCAGTCCTTCTGCCATACGTATGGTATAAGAATCATTAACTGCAGAATCACAATCAGAACTATAGAAAGAACGCCAAAATTCGATTGCGAGTAGTTCGTCAATCTTGAATATAACGAAGGATAATGAACTGTAACTGTCGGCACATACTTATCTCCCACAGCTTCCGGCCATTCTTCAGCAAGAACACTTTCAGACAAATCAGTCAATGACTTTGCCCATTTCTGTGGATTAGTATCCAGTTCCACCAACGTTTCAGCAATATTCCATGGAAGCCAATTCAAAACCCGATAATCATATTCAGCAATCTTATCATCAATACCTATCGGACGATACAAGCCATTTTGCTTCATCTGATCAATAAAGTCTGCGGTATATGTATCCAATGTACCTTTATCGTGATATCCTTTAGCTTTGTAAGCACGATATCTTTCAGCCATCTCATCAACATAGGTTAAATAACTGTTTGTACTGTTTTCTTCAATGGTAAACATGGCATGAACTTCATCAATCGCCAGCTTCGCAAGCGGAGCGATTTCTGACTTGACCTGTGTCTGAATGGTTACAAACCGCGCAACTCCCACAACTGTTACACCAACCATCGCAAAATAAACTATCAACGAGGCTATTTCCTTAACTCTTGCCTTACTCTTATCATTGACACTATCTGGGTCTATCTGGTTATGCAGAATAATAAGGTCTGTCGCCATTACACCCAAAACAGCGACAAAAACAAGTACACTGACAAGAAAAGAACTGGAATTTTCGCCATAGTTGAAACCAAGGGCAAAACATACGGTCCAAGCCACAAGGCCTAGGATCCATAAGACTCTCATAAAGATTTTCATAATGTTATAGTATTTTTAAATTTGTACAAGATTAAAATTAAAGACATTTGACTTCTCAACCTTATTCTTCGCATTTCCTTGAGCTTTACGATCTCTATCAGGTTTCAGCACAAATCTATACGGATTGTATTTCACATTAGATGATGAACTAGTTGCCGGATACAACTGATCAATTTCTACCTGTTCTCCGTTAATTGTAACTGCTAAAGTAGCGCTGAATACTTCTCCATCTGGTTCAGCAATATCCAGTACTCCCTGGCTAGTTCCATTGAACGTAAAGTAAAGGACAACGCTCTCTTCCTGATGATTATACAAAGACGTAGTACTTTTCCAACGACCATAAAGATTATCCAACGTAGGATTCTTAGGAATCTGTAAAGTATCGGGAGTCTGTATACAATTAGGATGTTTCCTTTTCAGTTCCTCTAGTTCAGCTAGAAGTTCATGATAGCGTTTATTAACATCTGAACACTCGTCTGTTTTCTGAAAACCAACATTAAGAGCTTTTGCAAAATTAACGATAGGACCTACATCAGAAGGACTCGGAATACCGGTATCCTTAAGGATTCTGGCAAGATCCGCTGTAGTCAAATAAGGATCGTTGCTTTTGAGCAAGGCACAGCCACCTGCAACAATCGGAGAAGCCATGCTGGTTCCATCCATATAGGTATACGTGGATCCGGGAATAGCATTAAAGATTCTGACTCCAGGTGCTGACACAGTGGACATGTCACCATAATTGCTGAAAGAAGCCTTCTGGTCATCAGGCTGCGTTGCGGAAACCTTTATTGTATTCACACTTCTCTGCATAGGATCCAGTCCTATCAGACAATTTTCATTACCGCCAGCAAGGACAAACGTAACATTCTTATGTTTTGCTAAATCAAAAATCTGCTCCCAGATCTTCTCCTCCTGTAAAAACATGTTTGCCCTGAAATTCTTCTGGACATACAATGGTGCATATTGCACAAATGGTCCAAAGGACATTCCCAATGACATATTCACTACGTCTGCACCATTATTAATAGCATATAATACTCCATCAATGACAGCAGACGAGGGCATTCTACCATAAGAATCTCCCACCTGAATCGGCATCAATTTACACTTAGGAGCAATACCTGACATTCCGCTACCATTATCTGCATTTCCTACCGCGGTGGAAGCAACATGAGTTCCATGTCCACTTGGCGAAGGAGTTACAGTACGGTTTTGAGTCACAGCATTATAAGGAGAAGTCACTTTTCCATCAAATTCGGGGTGGGTCAGGTCAAAACCATCATCTATGACTGCGACTATGATATCATCAGCGCCCATAGTCTGTTCCCAAGCATCAAAAACTGAACATTTTTCAAAATACCAACGCTTATCACTATCACTGAAATCAGGATCACTTGCACTATAGGTGTTCTGATACATGGAATCTGGAATGACAATCACCCCATACTCCTCGAACTCTTCCGGTAATCTTTGTTCAAAATCCTCTCTCTCTGATGTTGGAAGTGTTAACGTCACTCGCTTTACAATCTCATCTGGATTTGACAAAATATACTTCTTAGGATCACTATACTTTTTCCTAAAATCTTTAACGAATTCATTAATATCCGCTCCATCAGCAGTAAGGAATATTATCAACCTGTTACCAGCTATGTATCGAAGAGAATCAGGGCTCAAAACGACATCATCCTCACCCAGCTCAGGAGTTACAGGATCCACATCTGTTTTGGAACATGATTTAGGCCACAAAGATGCAAGCAACAAGGCAGCCAACAAAAGCAATAGAATCTTCCACCAATTATTATTTGAGCCATGATTGCTTTTGGACGAAGAACTTGATGAGTAACGAGATCCTGTTTTTAGTTCTGGCCCCAGTTCTGGTTTAGGTTCAAAGTCATGCTCCTGCTTAGAAGCAGGTTCTGGATTTGAATCCGGAGCAAGATCAGACTTAGGTTCTAATCCTGGGTCGGGTTCAGAATCTGATGCTGCTCCAGAATCAGACCAGACCTCGGATTCAACTGCTGTACCAGATTTGAAATTATCTATTGATTCATCAATATCAGCTGGCGGTAACTGTTTATCTTTAGCAAAGTCATCTATCGACATCGGAAGACCAATCATTTTAGGGTGCCCCTTAGGAGACATGCCCCATTCTACTATAACGACTCTTCCATCTGCACAGTAGACAGATGATTCTGAATGGTAAGTTACTGCACAATAAAGCAATTGCTTTACATTAGCCTCTGCACCTGCGAGAGCATTAGCATAAGCCTGCATTGCATCAGTCAAAACCTGTTTATATCTTCTATACTCATCTTCCTCCAATTCACTAAGACGAACTGGAGTAGTGTTAAACAAGTCTGTAGACCATACAATAGACTCATTGACCGCATTGCCAATGAATGTTGCAGTAGCCAATAGACCATGGTAAAGTTCCGGAATCATAGAATAGCGCACACCTATCAGACCTTGCACTCTTTTTTGATTACGGACAACTGCCTTACCTTCATGTAGGGTCAGATTAAACGTCTTAACTGACGTGCTAGCTAACTCGGTCGTTTTCATTTGATTTCAAAGATGCTAATGATTGCAACTTAGTTGATTCTTCTACCAGAGTCTTCAAGGATGCATGACAAATAATATCATCAACCATCAGGTTTCGCAAAGCATTGTTCATATTAACATCATACTTCGGAATTCCTTGTGTCGCAAGGAATGAAATCTTCATCAGTTCTGTCCAGTTGTAGAACTCCATATAATTTGAAAAATGACGGAGCTTGTTTCTATCAATCGGTATTTCGTTTAATATCTTGTCAACATTATCAAAGGTATCAAACACTACAGGCAACTTCTCACGTGTATCAAATTCGTCAAAGACATAGTTTCCTTGAATATCTGAAGGTATATCAATATCGAACTTATTCTTTGTAATCGTAGATTTTACAGTATCCCACATTTCTTTCTCATAATAAGCTGCTCCCATAGTATTGACAAATCTGTTGATCATTTCAGAACAGATATCTGCCAACATATCAGCCATATCGTCAACTGCATTAGAAGAAGACACGAATGGATGTATCTTCTTGGCTATTCGGTCTGATAGCTTAATCTTATCACGATAAAGAGCCATTGTATTATCGAGAAACTTTCTCAACTCAGTTTCCTTGAAACCCCTCTTTACAAATTCCTGATATCTGTCAAGGGAGAGGCGTGTGTTTACCCACATTGTTTCAACCGAATCAGCAATCAGACGACTGAAATTCATCATTTTCGGAGGATTAATAATTTCCTCTACAGTAACTTTATAATCATTCAGAACTGTAACAAGCTGATCCTGAGTCTCGCAATTATATGCCTTCATCAATCTGATAAGATTCTCCTCGAACGACAAGCTATTGTCTATACGAGCTTTAGCTCTGATAGCAAAAAGTACACTCAAGTCTGTATCATCTACTACCTTTGTGTTATTGATGATATCCATGACCACATCGTGCAATTCTTCCTCGTCTACCAACATACTGCTGATGAAGTCAGAGAAGAAGTACTTGTCTTTTCCAAACAGCACATCAAACATCAAAGATATTGTACCTGCAGTGCGTGCCTGCTTCTGCAGTTCAAGATCACTATTGTCATCGTGATAGAACGCATATAGAGCATTGATCAATATTTCAAAGGTCTCGCTGCATACGCTTGAGAATTGCGCATTGCGGGAATCATTCATACGTTCGCTAGAGAGAGTCAAATTCTTGATTATCCAATCAGAACCATCCTTTCCAACAGAAGCAACTTCATCCCAAGATCGACTTGCATCTGCAAAATGTCTTTTAACAAATCCATCCCTTAAGAACGATTCTTTCAACTTAGGTATGAAAGATGAGTACTCTTCACTTATACTTACTTCACCTTGTAGCGTTCCGTCAGCTTTATAAACCAACTTCCATAAACCTTCATCATCTTTCTTCTGATATCCTACATATAAACCGTTTTGACAAGAATATTCAAAAGATCGTAACAAATAAATATTATTGAAAGGTTGTCCTGGCGTCCATTGATTCAGCCAATCATTCTTAACGGTTGGAGCTATTAGATTCTCTAACATTTCAAAGCGTTTAGACCATCTATAGTCCATATTCTTTTGTCTCGCTTCTACATCACCTTTACTGTCATCCGGATTTTTAGTCAAATCGATATTGAATTTAGTTCCGATTAAAAATAATGGAGGCACTTCAGCAATTTTCATGAAATCCCTGCGTTTTTCAGGAGAATTGCCGATAGTATTTTCTACCCATCCTTTTAGCAATGAAGACAATGTTACAACCTCGCTTTTTACATCATGATGACAGAATAGTAGATTGGTGATAAGATACTGTTGAGAATACTTGTTAAATAAGTAAGCAACCTTTCCACGAAGAATCATCTCACAGGCATCGGTCTCTGATATAATGTCCGCCTCAATTCTCTTACGACTTCTCGCTCCTGGGAAGTCAAGAATATCGCTCTTTTTAAGAAATGGTTTTTCGTTCAAAAAGGAAGTATTATCCTTATGAGGGTTCACAATGGTAAAAGCCAATTCCATCGCCAAAGCACAGAATTCACTCTTCTTTATGCCATCTAATCTACTTCCTTTATCTGTTAAAACAGTCATTAACGGTTCTGCTGCTCTTTCTATAGTACGGCGATTACCTTTATCATCCACTACTTCGGATATGCCAAACAGCTCATATAAGCGATCAACATGAAGAATCGTTCCTGGTTTTCTCAAAACAGCATCCATCTTAATATACACAGTATGAGAAAAATCCATTTTTCTCAAAGTGTTTATCAATTTTCTGAATACACCTGTGAGAATCTCGTTCTTATTCCACAGAAATTCAAACACATCCGCCCACTGATCATCTGGTATATGAGTGATGATCAAAGCCAACTCTTCAATATACTTTGTACTAACAAGAGCTTCCCTGAATGCCTCTCCACGAGACATTAAATCTGACCTTAAATACTCCTTTAGTTCATATATTTCATCTTCCGTAATGATATTCTGAACAGCTGGCTTACCCTGATATATTTGTTTAAGTCTTAAAATTTCTTCAGCAATAACATCAGACTTTGGAAAATCATGATTAATCACATCATTGTAATAAGCATCCAACAGGACTATAACGACATCTATCGGTGACAACATAGCTGCCTTTATTGGATAGGCAGAATCTCCCCATACTTGCTGCGTAGTAAATCGGGAAATTAGGCTAGTAGCCTCTTTGCCACCACCAAGTGGATTTATAGATTCCAAGAAACCGGTAGCTTGCCCTTCTCCATTGTAAATATTCAAGACTTCTGTTTCTCCGGTCAAAAGGCAATCGACCATATATGATTTACCTACCTGACTTTCGCCAAAAATAGCTGCTGCAGGATTAACCGAATTAGCATAAAGAAGTTGCTTCAGTTTTATGCGGTTTGATATAAGACTTTCACGAAAGTCCACAAGTTCCTGGCCACGCAGATATACACGGCCCCATTCCAGCGCTTTTGCATTTGCCGATAATTGAGATGATATAATATTGCAATCCATAGGTTCTAAATTAAATGCTTATATGAAGTTTAAACACGCCTGTATCCAGCCAATTTGTCGAATCTTCTGACCACGTCTGAAGTGCCAGTTCAAAATATTTCACAGGCAGTTCATTTCTTTCACTATCTTCAATGGAATCGATCTTCACATATTCCTTGTCTTCATGATACTCACGCTCCAACCTTATACGCAAAGGAGAATTCTTTCTCATTCTGAACTTGATTATTTCCATCTCGTTTGCAATCTTATCTGGAGCAATCAATGACTCCTGAGCATCTTCAGGCAAGCCTGCCTGTTTCCTTACTGTTGCCATTGCACTTTTTCTTATTTCCTTCTCGTTAAACTTCAACATATAGAGAAGGTTTGCTGGATATCCATCAACATCGAATTGTTTTGCACCTATGGAAATAGGGAATGCAGCAACTTCTTTATACGCTCCGTTGACTTCAGGTGTAAGAATACTGTCAAGTGTTCCTGTCTGAGCATTAATCACACCAATAAACTCAGTAGTTGGAAGTACTTTCTTTATAAGATTCTCTACATTCAGTCTGAATTGACTAAACCTTCCATTCTCCGCCAGATAGGCGATTAATGCCCCTACCGCTACCATTGACTTATTATCCTTGAAATGGCCTATATCTGTGGAACTTGGATACCAGCTTCCCACTCGGAAGTTACTCATGGTTACCATCCTGTTTGGTGGTGTTGGGGACAATCGTCTCAACATACTCTGTACTTGCTTCAACGAACATGGACGGCCACTGATGAGCACAACATCGCATTGATACTTATAGAAGAGGGCTGCCCACTTTCTCATACTCTTTTCAAATACTCTACGAATTATTTCATTCATGAAATCCGGAGAATATCGTATTACAAGATCTTCAAACCTAAATCCCATCTGTTGTTCAAAGAAATCCATCAGAGTATCTGACGGCTCGTTTGCCAAGAAAATATCATTATATGTATATGGCTTTTCCGGCTCGTTTTTCTGGAGTTTATCCAACAGGAAGTTTGCAATTGGTTGCAAAACCTGAATCATAAATTCCTTACGCATCTTCTTCTCTTTATTGCCCATACCATGGGTATCAGAAAAGAAATGATGCATTTTGTCAGATATGTTATTGACGCCAAGACTCTTCAGTTTCGCGGTTACAATCCCTGAGGCCTCAGGGTAGTCTTTTTGCGGGGAATCCAAGATAATATCAATAATAATCCTTTTAACAAGATCATCACCAGCTATCTTGAAAGTTTCCCAGAACAGAGGAGTCGGATTTATAGTCTCTGCACCACGAGTATAGTTACAAATCATTATGTCAGTAGTACCCGCTCCTATATCAAGGGTACCAATTGTCAAAGATGGTTCGAGTTCCCCATTACGACGCCTACCATATATACTGAACAACTCTTTTGAATTACCAAGATAACGTCTAAGTTCACTATACATATAAACCATCTGACAACAGGTTGCCTCATCATAATTCCAACTACGACGCACGTCAAGATTATCAGCCTTTAATGAAAGATCTCTTACCGATGGGATTATTTCAATTTTCTCCCTATCATTTGCAGCTATATACGGCTGATTATAAGTTTTATTGTAGAATCTTCTTATTACAATACTAGCCTCATCCATTGCACGTCGTAATGTCCTCTGCTCTTCACGTGCCATAGCTGTAGGACAAGTCAGAATAACCCTTTTGATTATTCTCTTCTTTTCTTCATCTCCATTGTTCTTACGGAACTCATAGCTATTAATCTGCTGACGCACCTGAAGAAGAATCTCTATAAAACAAAAGGTCATTAGACTACTGCGTGAATAGGAACTCTTGTCACCCATATCCTGTGGATTAGGAGCAAATCTTCCATCATTATAGAACTGCTGCATTATACCTTCATAATCAACAGTTTTTGCCGGTCCCACAAAACGATCCTTCTCAGAAATATATTTCCATTGAGAAGAATAAGGATCAGTATCCCAAAGAAACCTCTTAGGGCTGCTATAGCTCGTATCAAATTGAGATGAAGTATCCATATCCTGATCCCCATTATATATATTCCTCACAGCTTCTTTTCCCAATCTTACAACACTTGGCCACTTAAACATTCCATCCATCGAAGGGATATCAAAAATCTCTTCCTTGAAACATAGACGCATATCAAACGGTTCAGCATAAATGTCTCCTGTTTCAAGATCGCGCAGCTTGATGATAGAAGACTTGGAAAAGGAGGTATCAATAGGATCCTCAGCAACAAGGCCGAAAGTCCTTGAATTACCAACATCCAATACTAGATTTGTAAATATCGGAGCACTATCAACATCATTATATAATCTGATGTCAGGTAATTTCTCTAGTTTATGGAGATATGTTATCAAGTAGGCATAATAAACTAAATATTTCATCTTACTACCTACTTCAAAAGCGTTAGGATTCGTACAGTTAAGTATCTCTTGAAGATATCTATTCAGCCAAGGTTGCTTATCAATATTACAATACTCATAGGCTTTTAACGGAATTATTACAGACTGCATATGTTCGCGGTCTTTTGTATTCATCTGTCCTAAATCTTCTGAAGACACACCACATAAAGAGAAGTTCAAGAATGGCTCTCCTTGAAATACCGGAGCAACATTTTCCTTTTCAACATTCGCCGTTGTATCAAATGCCATGATTAGCTTATAAACCCTCTTTGACCTGACTGTCTTTTCCGGTTTAGGAATAAGCTTTATTCTGCACCAATTTGTCGGCGCAGAACTATTTCCCGATGAATCTCGAACAAAATAAGGCATAGGAAGCCACCTGTTCTCAATTTGTTCTAAAGCGCTTAGCCTCTTATCACCGATAACGACATCTAGACGGTTAACTGTCAGAAGATTATCCACATCCAGCCAATTCATGGATTCATTAATTTCGTTCTCATCCATCAACACATTAGTAAGTGGATCAAGATAACCCGAACCAATCAAATCCATTCTACGAAGATACTTGTCATGGATTGGGAAATAATAGGTTGGATCCAAATAAACCTTGTCGCCAAATTTGAACTCATAAAAGCGCAATGCTTTCATTACATTTTCATTCAAATCAATCACAAAATCATCCGGATACTCATAGTACTGTATTCCAGTGTTGTAAATTAATGATATTGAAGCCATAAAGACGATATAGTTTTAGTTACACTCAATTACACAACAAAAGGCGCGGACTTTGCTTATTGTATTCTGAGGTATCGGCAAACACCTGCAACTACGATAAGAAAGTCCGCACCCTATAAGAGTGCGGTTTTCCTATCATCCGTAGTTGCTTCAAATTTTGCCGATTTTCAGAATACGATGATAGAAAACAAAACTATGTTTTCACTATTTAAGTTCTATTATTTCACGCAAATATATAAATTTTCAATGACTTTCGTTCATACTTTTCCGGAAAAGTCATTAATTTTAACCGTTTCCTTCTTCTGTTAGTGTAAAATGACATAATCTATCATTAGAGCATCCAACAAACAGTCAGGGTTACTTTTCTGACGTCTCGGTATTAAGAGTAAAAGTCAAACATTTAAATACTTAAAAAAAATGAAAAGAAACCTTATTCTCAGTATGGCCATAGCAATGCTTGCCATCATTTCATGCGAGACTTATGAACCAGTTGACATGAATCATTCACACGACACAGAAGAAGAAACAAGAGTAGGAATGCCTTCATTCGAGAAGTACCTGACCACAACAGATTATGACGGTTTCTCCATCAGGATGAGATTCGACAACGGCGGGGATATCAGAGATAACATGTCATGTACCGTTCACTGGAAAGCATATTCATCAAAGCCGTCCTCAACACCGACAATGAGCGACCTGACCAACAATGAGACAATGAGGATTTACGGAAATACACGAAAGACAACGACCTTTGACAAGTCGCATGCAGGATACAGAGGCGGCACCTATATCTACTACTGTGCAACATGCAACAACAGCAGATACTCTGTAACCACCCCCGTAACATTCTGTATTGTAAAACGCTAATACCGAAGACCGCGAGCTCTTTTGCTATGATATTGCACTAGGTACCCTTCAAAATCATGGTACCTAGTGCATTTTTGCTACAAAACGCTCTAGGCCTGGCGGAAAGCAATGGAAATTTGTTCGATTTTTATAAAAAATCAAACAAATTTTCACATAAAAATCGTCCCTGTAGATATCTTCAATGGCGGTTTTTAAAATTATCCGCATACTTTTTCGGTATGCGGATAATGCTCCCGAACTTTGCAGAAGTAACTATTTAAACTACATGATTATGAGTGCAAAGAAAGAAAAGGAAAAGAAGATCGGGCCTGTGTATGCAAACTTGTTGTGTGATTTCATGTTCAAGCGCTTGTTTGGAAGCGAGGCGAACAAGGATGTGCTGATTGCATTCCTCAACATGCTGCTGGAGGATTCAGAGATTGTGGATGTGGATTTCATTCCTACAGAACATCTTGGGTTAACCAAAGAAGACAGGAAGGCTATATTTGATATTTCATGTAAGTGCAAGAACGGGAGCAGTTTTATCATTGAGATGCAGAAGGGTTATCAGAAGCATTTCCGTGAGAGGGCAATCTATTACACGACTTACCCTATAAACGAGCAGGGCAGAAATGCCAGGGACTTATTTATAAAGGAGCATCCTGAAGAAGATTCCAAGGCTGAGTTCAAATGGGATTATGATCTTAAGCCTGTCACGGTAGTGGCTATCCTGAACTTCAAGTTCGGTCACGATGAAAGTTGGCCGAAGGACAGGATGCATTCGTCTTACAGGTTGCGAGAGGACACTACCGGTGAGATAATGACAGAGGTACTGAGGTTCGTATTTCTCGAATTGGGTCGCTTCAAAAAGCATATCTGGGAACTGGAGACAGTGGCTGACAAATGGATGTACCTGCTTAAGCACATGCACGAGATGGATGAAATTCCTGAAAAATTCTCAGACACATTGTTACGTCGCTTGTTTATATTGTCAGAAATAGGTAATTTTACCGCTGAAGAACTTGAAAAATACGAAGCATCCATGAGAGACATGAGCGACTACTACAATATCATCGACACCGCTGCTGAGGAAGCGGAAAAGAGAGGTATGGCCAAGGGCATGGAGATCGGACGGGAAGAAGGACGGGAGAAAATGAGAATAGCTGCAAAACGACTTAAGGACTCTGGGGTTGACCTCCAGACTATAGCTCAAGCAACAGGACTGGATGTTGATACAATTGCAAAGCTTTAATTTTCACTTCTAGGAAGCGAGCCACAAAAGCAGACAAAGATTCGGTGGTTCCATAAAACATACCAGAGAACCTGGAGCACTTTTACCACAAAAATGCTCCAGGTCCCACTGCAAAACAACTGTCATCCCCTACTCCACAATCATATCGATGAACCCATGTGCGATAGCTTCTTCCGGCTTCATCCAGTGATCGCGGTCGCAGAGGATTTCTATTTCTTCCTTGGTCTTGCCGCTGTTTTCGGCAAGGACTTCGTAGAGGTCCCACTTCAGGCGTTCCATCTCCTTGAGGTGGATCTCCTGGTCCCTGAATGTCGAATAGCCGACTCCGGAACTTGGCTGATGAATCATGAATCTCGAATACTTCAATGCCTTTCTGTGGCCTTTCTCGCCGTTGGAAGCTATGACTGCTCCCATCGATGCGGCACAGCCGAGGATAGTAGTATATACCGGAGATTTTATGAACTTCATCACCGATACGAGTTCAAGGCCGGAATAGCATTCACCGCCCGGAGAATTGATGTAAAGATTGATCGGGGCATTTGACTGCGCATCCAGGAAAAGCATCTGCGCTACCAAAGTATCCATGCTGTCAGGACATACTTCTCCGCTGAGGAAGAGTATACGGTCCATCATCAGACGCGAATATACGTCCAGCTGAGTAATGTTGAGCGGGCGCTCTTCTATTACGTACGGACTGATTATCCTGTCCGCAGGTGTGTTCTTCTTGTTGTTCATATCGTTGACATTTTTATAATCCGCTGACTATCACTCTGGCATTGTTCGCCCTGTTGCAATCCTCCATCGCTCCGCGTATGCGGTCATATGACTCCATGACTTCTTTCCTCAAAGACGGTCTTGTATTCGCCAGAGATGTCTCGAGATGGACCATGGATATAGGCTGGCGGGCAAATGCGGCAGTCATCGCCGCATCATTGACGATGTATGCTATGTCGCTGGCGACATAGCCATCGGTCTGCTCAGCAAGCTTCGCGACATCGATGTCGTCGCTGACCGGCCTCTTCTTGAGATAAAGGGCAAACATCTCCTTTCGTGCCTCAAAGTCAGGCATAGGTACATATACAAGCTTATCGACACGACCGGTTCGGAGAACCGCAGGGTCGATCTTGTCAGGACGGTTGCTGGTCGCAACGATGAAGATACCGCGCTTTGAGCAGTTGTTCATCTGGGAGAGGAATTCATTGACTTCACCGGACTGGTGCTCGCCTCCCCAGCTCGAACGGTCGGGAACCAATGCATCGAACTCATCGAAGCAGACAACGACCGGAGCATTCTGCTCCGCGAGCTTGAAGAGCTTGCTGATCTTTGACTGCGATCCGTGCACGAAGCTGCTTCCAAGGTCAGAAGCCTTGATAAGTATGAAGTTCAGGCCTGTCTCCTCCGCGAACTTTTCTGCAAAGAATGTCTTACCGCATCCAGGAGGGCCATATAGCAGCATACCGTTAGGAGGGGTCAGACGATACTGCTCAGCCAGTTCCCTGTCCTTAAGGACAAAGATTACCTGCTTGTACAGCATATCCTTCAAGCCCTGCATACCGGCTATATCCTGGAATCCGTTACCGCCTCCCCGCTTCACTTCAACATTGATCTGATTAGGGTCATCGCTGCTTCCGCCACCTCTGGAAGAGAACGGATCATCATTTCCCTTCTGTTTCTGCTGGGCAGAACTTTCCTGACGGGATTCCTCGCTGGAACCATCCAGCATATTTATTATTTCCTGAACTGTCTTTATGCGGTCATAGATCTTAGGACAGAGTCCGTTCGTCAGGATATAACGTACCTTCTCGCTTACATTCAATGACTTGACATCGAGAGGGTTGGATTTCCTGTAGCTATGAAGCTCATTCATCAGGTCCTTATAGGTTCCGCCATCCGAGAGTCTGATATCCCATGGGCTTCTTCCCGTCAACATGGCGTAAAGCACAGCACATACGGAGAAGACGTCGCCCTGCTCATCAAATATATTGACCCTGCTTTCATCCGCATGGTAGTAAGGGCTGAGATCGGAAGTATCAAAGTCAACGTTTCCGCTGCTTCTTGGCGCGAGGTGTCCAAGGTCGATGATCACAGGCTCTCCCTTGTCAGTGTCGGAGATTATTATATTGCTGACATCAAGATCGTTATGACATAGAACCGGGTTCAGCTGGTGGAGATAATTCACTGCATCCAGGATCTTTCGGAAAATCGTCAGGGCCTGAGCCTCTTCGATCCTTCCTTCTACAGCAATCTTGTCAGTAAGAAGCTGACCATTGAAATAGTTTGTGATATAATACTGATATGCCCCGTCCGGTCTCTCGAACCGGCCGTGGGCAATATGGCTGATAATATTGCGATGACGGATCGTCTCGCTATATTCAATCTCCTTTACAACGCCTGTAGCATGGTTGACCAGCTTGGACGGCATCTTTCCGACTATGAAAAGCTTCAGGAAATAAGGAGTGGAGTTACAATCCTCGATACGGTATGTTTCGGTATAGAGATTGGACTTTATAAGGCTTTGCACCTTATAACCGTCGATCTCATCAAATCTGTTCAGAACTGACATGGTCGTACAAGTAAAAAAAGGCTGACTTCCGTCATGAAGTCAGCCTCGAAATAACATTAGTCAAAAATTTCGTTTGCCATTTTTTCTCTAGCCATCTTCATCAATCTCATGCAGCGAGGGAAGAAATCTTCAACCTCAGGAGATGAGTCGATGAACATCTCGATAGACAGCCAGAGCCTGTCCTCAACAAGAAAGGCCTTTACAACCTTGAGGTCTCTTGCTACAGCATTGATAGCTTCAAGAACCTTTACACGGTTCCCTTCAAGCTGGTAGATACCAGGCATGATGATACGGAAGAAAGACTCGTCGTCCTTGCTTACAGTAAAATAAAGAGTTACACCCTCATACCTGAACTTGATGTCTCCATCACTGTCAATTTCCCACTTGTAACCTTCTGATGAAAGGAAGTTCTTTACCAAATCAGCAGTTGCCATGTCAATAAGATTTTAATGTTAATAATTATGTCGGTTAATATACTTCAGTCTAGTCACCAACAAATTTACATAAAAATCTTACATATAACACAAAATACCTGAGATTATTTTTTCTTTACCACAGCCATTATCGTCCTGACCGCATCCGCAACAAGAAGTATCGGAGATGTAACCAGCAGAATCAACAGCCAATCATCGACAGACAGAGGCGAAACATTGAAAAGCGGACCGGCAAAAGTCACGATCAGAATCTGACCGAGAACGATGACAAGGGATATCCATATGAAGCCTGCACTGAATGATTCCTTCACCGCCTTCGGGTTCCTGAACAGGTCGATGATATCGAGAGTCAGACTGCGGTCGGTACGGAAATATTTTGCATTGAACAGGTTCCAGAACTGAAGCATCACGAACACCGAGAAGAAGATGCCCATCTCCGTTCCGCTGAGATGCGCCTTGGTATGGGACATGTCGAGGAAGCCTGTAAAGTAAAGCTTCAACGAATCAGGAGTAAGGAGGTCACGCACGCACTCCGCATCAGTATGCCACAGAAGCTGCCACAAACCCACCAATATGACAAAAAACAGCGTTCCTGTTCCTATAATACGCTTCAGCATATGTCTGTTGACGATATGGCTGTCCCACTTTCTAGGCTTGTCATTCAGAACTTTCCTGTCGGCCGGAAGCGACGACAGGGCCATTGCCGCAAAGGTATCCATTATAAGGTTGACCCAAAGCATCTGCGTCACGGTCAGAGGAGAATCCAGACCGATGAACGATCCAAGGAGCACTATCAGGCATGCACAGAGATTGATCGTCATCTGGAAGATTATGAAACGCCTGATGTTAAGATACAGAGAGCGTCCCCACATGATCGCCTTGTTTATGCTCGAGAACGAGTTATCGATGATCGTTATATCGCTTGCCTCCTTCGCTCTTGACGTACCGTCACCCATCGACAGACCGACATGAGCCTTGCTCAAGGCCGGTGCATCATTGGTTCCGTCTCCAGTCACTGCCACCACCTCGTTATTGGCCTGAAGAAGCCTTACGAGCCGTGCCTTGTCCTCCGGACGGGCACGGGAGATTATCTTGAACGACGGATCGGCGACAAGATACTTTGCTGCCTCCTCGCTCAATGCGGCAAACTCAGGACCGGTTATTGTCTGATCAGGTTCATCATCTCCTATGAGTCCTATCTGACGTCCTATCTCATTTGCTGTTCCAGGAGTATCTCCTGTAACGATGATCACTCTGACTCCGGCCTTGTCCTTGCATGTTTCGATCGCTTCCTTCACATCGTCCCTGATAGGGTCGGCTATGCCGACAACTCCCATGAATACGAGCTTGCCATCCTCCTTACGGCATGCGAAGCCCAATGTCCTCATCGCTTTTGACTGATATCCGGCGAGTGTCTCATTCACATGCTCCCTTGTCTGACCGCCCGCAATCTCATCGCACATTTCGAGCACAATCTCCGGAGCGCCCTTTACAAACCGCACTGTCCTGCCATCCGACAGTCTGGCAACAGTCTGCATGTTCTTGGTTTCGGTGGAGAACGGGATCTGTTCGATGACATCGGAGGCATCCCTGTATGCCGGATAATCAGGACCGGACTTATACATCCACTTAAGGAGCGCCACCTCGGTAGGATTTCCTATTGTAACCAGCCTGCCGTCCGGTTCCTTGAATACTTCTGCAGTAGAATTAAGGGCCATATTATGACGGATCAGCTCCATATCCTCTTCCCCGCCATAGAAATCAGTCTCCATGACAGTCATCTGATTCTTGGTGAGGGTTCCTGTCTTATCCGTACATATGACGGTAGCTGCTCCCATCGTCTCGCATGCATGAAGCTTGCGCACAAGATTGTTCTCCTGCAGCATCTTCCTCATGCTCAGAGCAAGACTGACAGTAACGCTCATCGGAAGTCCTTCGGGCACGGCGACCACTATCAGAGTAACCGCAATCATCACGGAAGCAAGAATGAATTCCGCAATCTCAACGAAACTTGCCCCATCTGAGAATCCACCGCTAACAGCATAGAACACAAGTCTTCCCACAACGATAAGGGTAGCTATGATGAAACTTGCCACCGATATCATCCTTCCCAGTTGGGCAAGCTGACGGTTCAGCGGAGTCTCTTCCTCAAGGCCCTCATTGGTTATTGCAACGCCTTTGCCCTCTTCCGTATCCATACCGATGGCAGAAACACGGTAGACGGCATTTCCGTCAATGACCGTAGTACCTCTTAAAAGGAAGTCGGAAGGATATGTCGCATCTTTGTCAAACCTGGACTCATCCGATGTCTTGGTCGCATAAGGTTCACCCGTAAAGTTCGATTCATCCACCATCAACGAAGTGGACTCGATGATATATCCGTCGGCAGGTATCTCGTCTCCGCTTTCAATCTTGATGATATCGCCTTTCACCACATCCTGCTTGGGGATCTCTACAAGACGGGCCTTGCCGGATTCATCCCTCTTCCTGAACACCTTTATAGGTCGGGAATCCTTGACCTTGTTAAGGATCTCGAACTCCTTATCAGCTTTCAGCTCGAATACGAAACCGACTCCTGTAGCAAGCAGCAGAGCTGCCAGGATTCCTACCGGCTCAATAAATACAGAAAGCCCCTTGTGCATGTAAAGACTCTCATATACGGCAACCAGTATAGAGAAGAAAAACACGACAAGGAGAACTATGATGATCGGGTCCTTGAATTTCTCAAGATAAAGTTTCCACCACGGATCCTTCTCGGGTGGAGGTATGATATTTTTGCCTACACCATTCCTGACAGCGTCAGAACCACTTGACAGACAATCCTTCAGATACAGTTTTCTCTTGGACATGATTCACGGTTTTTTCAATTTTCCGCGAATGTATCCAATAATCGTGACAAAGGTATCGAAAATCCAAACGTTTTGATTTCTCAGACTTTAAGGCTACGCCATAGACGGCTCGAAACGACAGATACCGGGGCACCATCCCCTTCGTCTATGATAAACAGAGAAACATCTGCTGAAACCGAATACGACCTGGAATCCTGGTTGAACCTTACGCAATAGCTTTCCTTATCCGAAAGACGTGACGCCGAACGGAATCCGTTGTTAAGGTAATTCTTTAGAGTGCTGCGATGCTTTAATATGGTCATGATGTAATTCAGGAATCCCTCGTTGGACGGTTCCTTGGTAGACATGCCTGCATATATCATGATGACATTACTTATCAGACGGCAAGGTCCGCTGTCCTCATCATCCAGCCTGCGCATGAACTCATCATAATCCCACTGATGATCGGAATAATACTCCTTTGCCTTATCCAGATATGTCAAGGCTGCATCGAAACACTGCTGCGATACGCCCCTCACTCCGTAACGGAGCAGAAGCAGATAGAATGTCCGGGCCTGAGGGCCGGACTCGAAGCTCAGCTTCTGATTGCCGGCATCGGCAAGATAGAATTCCCCTTTGGAATCTATCATGACTGAACTGACGACAGACGATGCTGAAACAAGGTGGTCATACAGCAGACGGTAGTAACCTTCATAAGACAGCTTACGCACCGGAGCATCAAGCAAAGTGACGAAACAAGAGACCCTGTCCTTGATGTCACGGCTGACATCGATGCAGATGAAATCAATACTTCGAGTCATCCGTCCCTCATCGTCAAGCATGTCTCCTTCCTGAAGCTTCAGGACAAGGAATGCATCATAAGCGATCTTTCCCGGAGAGAGCTTGAAAGTCGAACAGAAAGCATTGAAGAGCGAAGCAGGAGTAATGTTGGCCAAGGACTCGACCATGTTTCCTGAAACTGTACGGTTACCAGAAGGAAGGATATACTCCATCGAACGGCACAGAAGCTCAACATCAAGAGTCTGCCGTACCCTAGGAAGATAGAAAAGCTGCAGTCCGACATCATTCAGAGCCTTATTGAGAAGAAGATTATTGAACTCGTCGTCCAGCACTTCCCTGCTGGCATCGCATCTGCGTTTCTCCAGGTAAATGATCTGGGAAGATGAACATTCAGCCTCTGCACCTGTCACGGAAAAAACAGACGTCCAGGATCCTGACCCATCAGATAGAGCCATCTTTATCGATGAAAGCAATATCCTCTCGCGTGCATCCACATCTACATCCACCTGTATCACCCTTTCAAACAAAGAAAGCATCGCCTCCTTTTCAGGCTGAGGCAGTCCGGCCAGGATTGAGATACAATCCTGAAGCGACAGATAATGGATCATCTCCAGCTCATCATCCGTCAACCCGAGTTCCCGCTGGCAATCATTAAGCAGAGCAACTTCGCTGCCATGTATCTGCCTGTCCGCCTTCGCCAGATCGACGGCGATCTTCATCGCCGCCCGTTTCTGGAGGGGCGTCAGATTTCCTATAGTATCGTATCTTAAGCTCTTCATTTATCAATCTGTTAAAGTATCGCCTTGATCTTATATAACGGAATTTCCTGAACTGTTCTATTGTATGGGCCACTGCGCTTTACCTTGCCGGGTGACAAAGGATTCAACAAAGGCTGCCAGAAGAAATACATCATGCCGTATCTTTCAACCAAAAGTTCTTTTGAAATCACCACATCACCATCAGTCCTCTTCATGATCACCGGCTGACCATTCTGTACACATGATTCCAACTCTTCGGTAGAGACGGTATATATACCTTCATATTGAGGGGTATCTTCGTATTTCGAACATAGGTTCAGGAAGTGCTTGCAATATCCTTCACGAAGTACATCGGCTCTGCATCGTCCAACCTCCATGCTTTCTGCATCCATATAGATTCTTTGTGTCAAGAACTCATCGTCATACACATGACAATTGACATCTTCTACATATAGGTCAAATGGAATAGAGATATCCACCCCGTTCATTTTAGATATACGATTCCACTGCATACATAGACTCTTATATCTGAGTTTCTTCATCAGCCACGAAGAATTTCTGAAATTACGTTTATCCTCTCTCAAATGAAGGTTACTCCTTTCTATATTACCTTCATTCTTCAAACGCATCAACTCTCTTTCCTCAAAAGACGTCAGTTTCGGAAATTGTTCAAGAGGGATAACCTCATACTTGTCAGGCAGGCAAGGGTTAAAGACAATCAACTTGAAATCCTTATTGAGCGTTCCTCTAGTATTCATATTGAGAACTTCCATAACTTCAGCCACGCACCACCATGAATCCCAGTAGCTGAAATGAACAATATTACCATCCGCATCCTTCTCCTGCAAGGTCTCAAAGATCCAGAACTCATCGCACTCCTGAATCTTTGAGGATATTATGCTCTGAACTGTCCACACTCTCTGTTCGGGCATCAGTTCGTTTGTCAAAGAGCCACTGTCATATGTAAACGGTTCATTCCACTCATCGGAATCGTCTTTATGAAAGACCTCTTTAATCCATCTCTTTACAGAAGCGACATTATATCCGTAGTACTCATTCTCCTGATACCGTCCTCTGAAACTTACAAAAATACTCTTCCTATCCTTCTGCTCATATCTTGACATGAGAGTCCTCACATCACTTTGCACATTCATCAACATTTCACTGACATTTTCAGGCCGGCTGAGTTCCTCATGATTATCTATGAATCTGACTATTTCATCCTTTACCCATCTGAGAATATCCTTGTCAGATATCAACGCACCGGAAGATGAATCCAGCCTGTTGCTGTCTATCTGATACATATTGTTCCTCAGAGCATCAAACTTACAGATATTGGAATGTAGCGGCACAACGTTCATCGGAAGCGTATTTCGGGTAACCACCCAGAAATTGTCACGGAACAGAATAAATCTATCCAGAATATCATAAATGGAGTCGCGTAATTCCGAATCCGCCTCTATGGTACCATCAAATATCACGATATCATACTGAGTAAGATATCCGATGACATAATGTTGACCGATTGCCGATGCTTCTACAGTATCGACATCAAAAGAGCATGCAGAAATCTCCTGCAGGCCATTAACCAGAACAGAACCCAGGACTTGACTCCCATGCGTTCCTGTATTAATATACAACAATTTAATGGAACTGACCATATCATGTCACCTCTATAGATCTTCTTGCCAAATATATGAATTTTTAATATATTTACACCAACTTATCACCCCTGAATCTCACATTATGAAGCCTAGCTCAAGCAACTTATACCAACGCCACATCCGCGTGTTCATATCTTCAACCTTTATCGGAATGGAGGATGAAAGAGAATACCTGATCAGTAAAGTCTTTCCAGAAATCATCAACAAGGCCAGACAGCACAATGTGATTGTTACCCCTGTAGATTTAAGGTGGGGTATCACCCAGCAGGCCTCAGAGAACGGCGAAACCGTTAAGATCTGTTTAAGGGAAATTGGAAATTCACAGCCATATTTCATCGGGATTCTAGGAAACAGATATGGCTGGCAACCTGATTACTATGACATAATTGCAGACCCACAGACAATAGAAGACTTTCCTTGGCTGAAAAAAGATGTTGAAGACAAGCTCAGTATGACTGAAATAGAGATTCAATATGCAGCATTGAGGAATAAGAGCCTGATTGATGCCTATTTCTATATTTCATCTAAAGGTTCTGAAGATATCAGGCAAAAAAGATTAATTAAGGAAGTTCAAGAAAATGGCAGATACCCTGTATGCTACTATGATAATCCACAGAGTCTAGGAGAAAAGATAAAAACAGACTTTTACAGACTTCTGGAAGAACGTTTCCCCATTTCAAAAGAAAATTCCAGACATAGTATGGTAAAAGCCGCCCAGGACTCTATTCTCCACAAATTGCTCATCGATTATGTTCACCGCACAGAAATAGAAAGTGAAATACAACACTTTATCAGCAGACATCGGAAAGTTGTCATTAAAGGCGTCTCAGGCAGCGGCAAAAGCTCATTGATGGCAAACCACATAGCATCCAATCCTCAGGACAACATAATATCTTTCTTTTCATCCAATGGAATAGACTCCGGTTGCATCACGCTAAAGAGATATCTGATAAATGAGACTGAGAGACTGCTTGGATTATCGAGCTCTGATTCTTATCAGGACTCTGAACTTGATAAAAGACTTAAGGAATTATGGAATATAATATCCAGAAGCAATAAAGAAGTCATATATCTGATCGACGGATTTACCGATGATTTATCATGGTTGCCAATCTCTCAGAACAATATAAAACTGATAGTTTCTTCAGATAACAACAACACCGCTGAAACCTTAACATTCCAAGGATATCACAATTATAACATACCTGTCACTTCCATTGAAGAACGTACGCTGATTATAAACAAGTATTTGTCACGTTTTAGAAAGGACATGCCTGAACAACAGGTCTCAGACATCGCAAGGGATGTCAAGAGCCAGGACCTGAATATCCTCAAGATAATGCTGAACGAGCTTATTTTCAATTGTGAATTCAAGAATTACAGCAAACATATAAAGGATTACACAGTTTCAGACACTCCATATGCTTACTATTATCTTGTAGTAAGCCGTATGATGGAGCAGTTCAGGTTCGCGAAAGATTTGTTTGCTTATATCATATACTCTAAAGGAGGATTATATGAGAATCATCTTTTAACATTGTTAAAGCTATCGCAACAGGAATGGTCACAATTCTTTTGTTGCTATAGCTACATGTTCAGTATAAATAACGGACTTTTAACCTGTGCAAACAGCAAGATCAAAGCAATAATAGAAACTGAGTTCATAGCTGACCGTAGTTCCATCACATATATAGACAATATCATCAAACTTGTCGAAGATGAGCTTGATAGAATATCCAAGGGGCAACACATTCCTTCACGACAAGATATGGAAGCCATAATGCGGGTTTCCCTTAACATGTCTCCAAGCGACGAAGATATGGATATCTTCATTGATAAAATGTGTTTATCCAATCATTTATTGAATGGTCGTGATTGGTTTTATTCTGAACTCGCACACCAATATTACATCTGCGGCTATAATGACAGACTATACAGTTTACTATTGAATCCTATTTTTACAATATGCTTTGAACGTAATTATCGAAAAAAACTTATTACTTACTGGCAATATCTTAGAAGATCATCGGCAAACAAGTATCCATTCAAAGCGACACTTAATCTTGATGATGATGAATATACCGATGCATTCATCAGCGACTATTATTACAGCCTGGCCTTATTGTCAAACGAATTGGATATCTCAACTGATTTTACCTTAAAATGTATTGACATGAGCTTGGAATATCTCGACAAGACCCATGAAGCCTATAAAAGGCTGGCAATCATACCAAGGCAAAGTTTTAAAGCTACCATTACAGGGGATTACTCTGATCTGCTTTACGAGCATCGACAAGATAACGAGTATTTCAGCCAGACACAGCCAGCAAATCAGCTCAATTGGGCTCAGCAACTGCTTGCTGAAGGCAACTTCCATGAAGCCATATCAGTAATTACCGCATTATTGCAAAAACTAGAGTCATCAAGTATTGACAATGAGACGAAGATAGAATACCGTGCATTAGGTCTCCGCATCCTTGGCGATGCAAACTCGGCAATCTATGAACAGAACGGCGAGGAAGAAAATTTCTGGTCAGCGGACAAGGCATATCTATCATCATTGGAGATATATGAATCGTTGCATCAGGTTACTCCTGATAAATACGCTAAAGATCTACGCAACGTATTAAACAACTACGCTATCTTATATCATATAGTCAGAAATTATGATAGAGCAATCGACATTTACAAACTCGCACTTATGCTATATGATAAAAGCACGGAACAGAAAGAATACGCCGGATTTTTAACTAACTATGGAGGCTTACTGACTGACGCAGCCCGCATAAAAAACAAGCAGTCGTTATATCAGGAAGCGTACGACATTTTAGATGAAGCATGTGACATTTATTGCCGATTGAGTAAACGTATCGACAGCAATACATGCAACGAAGAATTTGCGGATGCGCTTTATAATAAAGCAAGAATTATCAAACTCATTAACACTAACGGATACAGGACATATGAAATAGATATTATTTATAACAGAGCGGAAGATCTATACAGAAAAAACGGATCTCACTACAAACTAGCCCATTGTTATGCTGTACATGCATCTTTTTCAGAAGAAATCGGAGAAAAGAACCAAGCTATCGGATTGTACCAGGCTGCAATAGACATCTACAGAACTCTATACTCCGAAACCGGCAATATACAATATTACAACAAATACATAGAAATCGGAAAAAGACTTGACAATATACAGTTATCAAAATGAGAAGTGCTCTGGCTTTCGGATCCTTCAGATACAGAACCATTTATTCCTAAATTACCTTTTAACTAAAACCACTTAAATTTATATTGCTATGATAATCTCAGGAGACAAGCCCAAAGGCAGCGGCGACATCGAAGATATCGTCAGACTAAGTAAAAACCGCTATCCCGGCAATCTGGAAATGCAAGCCAAATACATTCAGGTTGCCATTGACTTAATTAAAAGAGATGGTGGAGATGAGGTAAAATCAGGGCAGATCAGTTGGAAATCCTTTAACGTAGATCTGACAATGTTTGCTTCAGGAGGAATGGTATATACATTCTGGAAACTTGTTAAATACGGCGACACATATGCAGCTGGTTTAGAAAAAATGAACCCGAATACTGATGTAGTAACCATGTTATTCTATTCAAACCCAGAATATTCTGAACCTATGCTTCATTTATGGATGAGATAAAATGATGTGATTTCATCCATTAAACCCATACAGGCATTGTACTATCAAACGCTTAAACCCGTTGAGTACAATGCCTGTATCAGTTATCTTGCAGTATATTATCAAATATGTTTACAACTTAAGCTCAAGTTCTCTTTCGATTCTTGTCTGAACCTTATGATGGTCTCTTTCTGGTATAAGGAGAAGTTTCAGAATCGCTACAATCCTGCACCAGATACAGACGACTTCTGTGTAAGAGCCCTTAGCAAAATAAGTTTTGTGGCCACATACGGCACATTTACCCACGGGACGGTCGAGATCAATGCCGTCAATGAGAGCCCTGACCCGACGCAAAATCGTATTCATCAATAATATCCACAACATATTTCTCAGTATTTCATTAACAATATAACCTCACATTTTAAGTTAATTTAATCGTACGGGTTTTTTACCGAGCAGCAATGAATTCTGGTAATGTTCCTGATAAATCTGATATTCTTCTTCCGTAATATCGCAATTGTAAATTGACCAAAACTCCTTATCTGTATCCAGAGACATGGCACAGACCCGCATAGTGGTAAGATTCAGGAAAAGCACCTCATCATCTTGGTTAAAATTATTAAAATCATAATCCTCATCACCATAACTTACTCCCGAACTTGATTCAAGAAGAACTCCATGGAACATCCTGCCATCCGCAATTACCTGGATAAACACAGCAGTCTTATTTCTATCTCCGCTATAAACTTCCGGCAGAACATAAGACTGATCATCAATCAGTTCTCCACTCTCATCGCAAACACATTTCTCATAGCCATCTTCTCCCAACATGTAATATGAGAAGTCAGAGCATGGGAAACCATATCGCGTAAGGGAGCCTAGTGCTTCGCCATTTCGTTCATGACTTTTGGCGTTTATCATGTAGTATGCCCGACGATTATTGCCCGGTCCATCTTCACATACGTTGCCATAAGCATCCAATCTTCTAGTCAGGTACTCCACCATAGTTGAGTCTGGGCCATATTCCTCATAAGTTTCAGAATTACGTCCCGGGTATTTTACGCTAACCTGTATTTTCGAGAGTCCTCCTACATTATAATATGCGGTAGTGTCAATCTCTTCTCTCCAGATTGATGAACTTTCATATCCATTGTCCTCATAAACATGTGTTACCCTATGCCATCTATAATCATCCTCGTATGGCGTCACACCATCCAAATCATAATGTACGTCATCCAGCATCCTACCTTTATCGTCATATGTCCTGACATTGACATAATTAGCATAGATTTCGCCTTCAAATCGAGTCATCTCCTGATTTGCATCCTTATGATATATATATATTCCTACGGTATCCTGTCCTTCAGTGGTGACCGCATAGTTATATATATTAGTTCCATCATTCGCATATTCATATATGTCAGTTATATGTTGGCCATTTCTATCTGACTCCTGGATCAATGGCTGTCCTTTTCTATTTCGTTTAACATACTCTCGGGACAATAGACTGTCTTTAGCATCATATATAAGCCATGTCGTTGAATCTTCTCCATAAACAGTCTCGCGTCTATAAAAAAACTGATCAGAAGCCAAAGGCTCTCCATTACACAACAATTTAATCTCTACTTCCCGTCCATGGTCATCATAATTATACAGAACCTGAGAATATCCGTTTTCAACAGGTTTTTCTCTTCCGAATTCATCCACGCTCAGCGTTTCTACAATTCTATAACCATCATATGTATTGACCATACCACAGTTGCCAGCCTTATCTATCATTCGTTTTCCATACTTATTGAGAGACGATATTGACAGTGGAAGTCCATCCTCATTATACTCATAGTATGTCTGATAAGCGCCATCTGCATTTACTGCCGGATTGCCATCCCAATCAAAATATTCAACAAGAGTATCATGCCCAGCATCATCGTAAGTTATGCGGATAAATCTGTATCCATCATTCAGAATCTCAAGGGGCAGACCTTGATCATCCACATAACTTCCAATTACAACATTGTCGACTTCTACACGTTCACCTTTAACTTTTGAATCTGAATTCTTACTTTGACCTGAATCTTCATGGCTATCTACAGGGATAGTGACAGTATTATAATTGAAAGCATATATCAAGTCATACTTGTCGTCATATGCTCTTTCCTGGATTACCTTCTCTCCATCAATATCTGTAACAAATTCCCACTGACACACTGTAGCTAACGTAGTTCCTACACTTTCGTTAAGGTCCGCATCTGATAGTGACCCAGATATCAGGTATGGAGTCATTGAATGATTCGTACATAAAGTATCATATGCATTACGACACTCCATAGAAGAATAGATTTTAGTGGCCAGACCTTTCTTCTTGAAGACAAAGTGATAAGGTCTGTATGATGCCTCCCGTCGTGTCAATCTCTCTACACCCTTGAACCGTCCGTAGACTTTCTCTGTCGATGCATATCTCCGAGTGACAGGCACTAAAGAGCAAAGATAGTATATAGCAATAACCAAAACCAGCAATACAATGCTGAAAATCGTTATCCTGTTCTTGCGTCTCATGGACTTGATTTCCTGCTCCTTCTTCTCCATCTTGATACGTTCAAGTCTCTCATCCCTATTCTTCGCAATAGTCTTGCAAAGAATGTCATGCATATACTCGACGCGCAACTCCTTGTTCCAAGGAAACACATGGATAAAGCGTTCCTCTTTCAGATACTTGAGTATTTCTGATGTAATAACATCCTTTGCCTTGGAAAATGGTATATTATCTCGGCGTCCGTCATCGGTCAGAAGATTGTCTTCCAGGAAATGAACCACCTTTTCAGGAATATTGGAAGTGACTCTTGTATAGAAACCGGAAATAATATTTTCTCCATGAGACTTCACTACGTCCTCAGTCAGACGCGTCTGCCCCAGGGGTTTCTTCTCGTAAAGTTCAGTAAGGAACAATGACAACATAGCAGAATCCACTTCTATCTGTGGTCTGTCATCACCGACAACAAAATCACCCGGCTTCGCGCCTGTAACCTTACAGATTATCGCTTTGGCAACATCAACATCAATAAGCCCAGGAACCGGCTTCATGATGATATCTGCAGCCTGATCATCAGACAAAGGACGAAGACAATATCTGTTATGTTTCAAGGATGGGATATGCATGATATTACGCTCAAGATATGACAAATAGTCTTCCCTTAGCGAAATAACCATACGCATATTGGTTTCATCGATATAATCTAGTCTTGTTGCCTTTCTGACCAAACCTTTTTTGATCAGCGAACCCTTAGGAGTCGTACCCTCCTGGCGATCACTGACCTCAACTGTATCCTGAAGCAAATACTCCGGACATATATTATTCAGAAGCGATGCCAGTTCATCGAAGAATTCTACAACCTTTTGAGAATCCTTCTGTAGTGTAAATATCTCTTCGAACTGGTCAAATACTAACACAGGAGCAATATGCCGGACATCCTCGTCTTCATTCAACTTATAGCCGAACTCATGGCGGTGAAAGAATTCCCACAAACCTTCAGGAATCTTATCATCATATCGCACTACAACCTCATAAGCAAAGCCTTCAACTTCCTTATATATGAATCCTTCCGGTGCGCTAAGATCCTCAACACGAAGTTTTTTCAAGGAGTTCATGACCGCAGCCATGATTTGAGAGCAATAGCTTACCTTGCCATCATGTACCAGACGCACATATACCGGGAAATAGTTATTCCTTCGCAGAATAGGGAATACTCCTGCATTAAGAATCGACGACTTACCGATACCAGACTTACCGTAAATCACGGTCTGAGTATTATACAATATCTTCTGTGACAGTTCGATTATCTCCTTATCTCGTCCATAAATCTTCTGCCCTTCATTATATGACTTCAATCCAAGCCATGGATTTTTAACTTCTGATGTCATCATAACTATAATTATAACAAGGTCGCCAATTTAGAAGCCAAGGAAGCAACGTCAGAATGGTCGCTCCACATTTCTCCACTTATATGCTTAATTCCCTCGGGGATATTCGGACCGGAGTTTTCATAACTCACATTTCCAATTATAATCGGTATTACAAAACTGAGATCATTCATCCTCTGGGCGAGGGCTACATCCCATTCCGAATGATAGACATGGTGATCCTTGGATTCAAGAATCACGTTATCAGAAATCAGGGCAATGAACTTCCTTGCGGTACGAATTCCTAGCAATATAGCCGGAGCCCAATCATGACCGACCAGAATATCCTTCTTATCATACCAGACATTGAAACCTTGAGCACTGAGCGCATCATACAACTGCTCCGCATAAGACGCATCTCTTCTAGAGTATGAAATGAAGAAATCTACCTGTTGAGGAACAGAATCAAATCGCTTAGCTTCATACTCCCTCTTCTTTTCAGCAAGCCGCCTTGTAATTTCCCTTACAACTTTTGTCGGGGTATTCTGAGTCCTGATGCTGACTCTTCGGAAAAATTCAGCCAATGACCCTTCCAACTCCCTATTATCCACCAACATGCCAGATTCTCTTAAATTACTTCTCATGGAATACCACATGAAGCGGATGAGCCAGTCGGGATAATTCACACCGAAGAACAACATATACTTGCTACCGATGACGTTTGAAAGAAGTAAAGGATGCTTTTCCGACAGCCATGATGGCAGAATGACAGCATATCTTCCTCTGTCAACACGAAACTGTGTTCTCTGTTCTTATTCGCCTTACCGAACATATAATAAACGGTAGGATCCTTGATATCAGCAACCTTCTGAATATCATTATTTTCATTTGGATTATTACTAAACACCAAGGTTCGGACATTTCTCCGCCTCTTACCCCATATCCTCTTCATTGTCTCCTCCACCGTATAATCGACAGAAGTGGTTATCACAAACGGAAACTGTTCTATCGAAAGGAATTCCTCCAAGATTCCAGTCGGCTGAAAACCTTCCTGATTTGCCTTAATCAGCGACGAAACCTCTTCATACAAGGTCGGTTGATGTTTGACAAAATCTTCATTGTAATACAATTCAGAGAAAGTCTTCGGCGTTTTCTTGATTCCTTTATCAGCTGCCAGGTACTCCAGCAGTTCACGGACAATGGTAGTACCCTCTACAACAAGATTATCTCCAATTACAGGAATAACGTTGCCTGCCCATATCTGGTCGACAAGTTCATCCCATGATTTCTCTTCTTCTGTGCGGATATTACCTTGGTTTACTATTAGTGCCATAGGAAAGTCTTATTACGTGGTTATTAATCCAAGAGTTTCCAAAGTTAGAAAATTTTATCGAACCGACAAGGCATAAGTTGCTCATCATCAAAACAAATCAGCCGTCGATACGACGGACTGCATCGTATTGACGGCTAAATCATTTACCTATTCGACTGGAATCAATTTTTTGTACGGGTACGGGATTTATGGAAGGCTCCGCGGCCTTTAGAGGTATCGTTGAATTCCGAAACATCGGCGGCTATGGAGAGGAATTCCCTAAGCGAACTGTCTTCTTCAGCCGCTTTCAATATAGCCTTGGCCTCCTTTCCGCTCACATTTCCGTCAAGGAATGCGGCGAGGAGTTCGTCAGTGATCGTCAACTTTTCTTCTGACATAATCGTCCTGTTTTGCTATATCGAGAAACGCCGCCATAGCGCGTTTCTTGATATTGTAAAGGTTAGCGACGGTTACATGCATCTGCTTTGCAACCACCTCCGGAGCCATGTCCTCCAGCAGAAGTTTCTGAAGAACGAGTCGGTATCGAGGATTGCCGATCCGTGATATCATGCTCTTCAGATCCATGGATATCGCCTGACTTACATGGGGTTCAAAAGTTCCTCCCTCAATATAGAGAGGTTCTTTCGACTGATTCTCTATTATCAGGTCGCGTTTATGTTGGAAATATCTGATGGCGACAGTCTTGATCCACTGGTATACGGAGCTGTTATAGGAGAATGTACGGAGACGCGCCGCATCGTTTTCCATTATGTGGACATAGAGTTCGTTTATCAGCTCATCGTAATCCACATCAAACGCGAAGACCCGCCCGATGATGCTGTACATCAGCGGGCGGCACTTCACGAAGAAAAACTTCCTGGTGATCTTTTCGTCACGGGCGATAAGCCCTTCTATGATCTCCTTGTCTGTCACCTGTCTATAATGATTAGAGTCTTGCCTTGAGAGCGTCGGCCATTTCCTCGTAGCCCGGCTTGCCAAGAAGAGCGAACATGTTCTTCTTGTATGCCTCAACACCCGGCTGGTCGAAAGGATTCACGCCAAGCACGTAACCGCTGATACCGCAGGCCTTCTCGAAGAAATAGAAGAGGGCTCCGAGGTTGTACTCGTTCACGCACTCGATAGAGAGAGAAATCTGAGGAACGCCACCGTCGATATGTGCGAGTCTTGTTCCGAGCTCCGCCATAGCGTTGCACTCCTCTACATGCTTGCCTGAGAGGAAGTTAAGACCGTCAAGGTTCTGAGGATCGTTCTCGATGAGCATAGAGCGGTTGCTCTTCTCTACTGAAACGACTGTCTCCATGAGGGTACGTTCACCATCCTGGATGTACTGGCCCATAGAGTGGAGGTCAGTTGTGAAGTTTACTGATGCAGGGAATATACCGAGACCGTTCTTACCCTCTGACTCACCGTAAAGCTGCTTCCACCACTCTCCGAGGAATGTGAGCTTAGGGTTGTAAGCTACGAGGATTTCGATCTTCTTGCCCTGGGCATAGAGAGCGTTACGCATTGCAGCATACTGGACCGCAGGGTTGCACTCGCACTTCTTTGCACAAGCCTCTTCCATTGCGAGAGCACCTTCAAGCATAGCCTTCATATCGAAGCCTGCAAGAACGATAGGAAGAATACCTACAGGAGTAAGGACTGAGAAACGTCCGCCTACGTTGTCCTCGATCACGAAAGTCTTGTAACCTTCCTGAGTCGAGAGTGACTTGAGGGCTCCGCGAGCCTTGTCTGTAACTGCTACGATACGCTCTGCAGCCTCTGCCTTTCCATATGTATCCTCAAGATACTTCTTTACAAGACGGAAAGCTACAGCAGGCTCAGTCGTAGTACCTGACTTTGAGATCACCACGCAAGCTGCATTTCTTTCCTGAACGAGGTCCATGAGCTCGCACATGTACTCTTCTGAAAGGTTCTGTCCTGCAAATACGATCTCTGGAGCATTGCCCTTGTTCTTGAGCTGTTTTGCAAACTGATGTGAAAGAGCCTCGATGGCGCACTTTGCGCCGAGGTATGAACCACCGATTCCGATGACGATGACAAGGTCGACATTCTTTGCCGCCCATGCATCCCTTACCGCCTCACACTCTGCAACGAGTCCGCTTGCAAGAGTTTCAGAAGGAAGATGCTTCCAACCAAGGAAATCATTACCCGCACCTGTTTCATTTTCAAGCACTTCAAGAGCAGCGAGAGACTTCTCTACATATGCCTTATAATCTGCATCGTTTACAAAGGAGCTGCAGCCTCCAAGATTTACTTTTACCATATTCTAAATATTTAATCATTACTCATTTATATATGTTTCCGCGGCATGACCGGAAAGCATATCAAGGCAAAGTTAACACTTTTTGAAAAAAGACATACAAAATACTTATATTTGTATCCGTAAATACATCTATCTTCCTTATGAAAAAGTTAACGCTGATACTTACTCTTCTCATCATGGTAATCCCATCTACACTTGAGGCCCGCAGAAAAGAAACCGGAAAAACTGACATCGTAGCCCATAGAGGATTCTGGAACTGCGAGGAAGCAGGATATGCAAAAAACTCGATTGCAGCTTTAAGATGCGCCCAGGAGGCAGGATTCTGGGGAAGTGAATTCGACGTCAACATCACGGCCGACAGCGTCCTTATCGTCTATCATGACGGTGAGATCAACGGAAAGAAGATTGAAGAGCACCCATATTCCGAGTTCAAGGACTTCAAGATCGCCAACGGCGAAACCATCCCGACAATCGACGAGTTCCTTGCCCAGGGTAAGAAATATCCTGCCACAAAACTTGTATATGAACTCAAGCCACAGTCCAATCCTCAGACCGAAGACACATTCGTCAACCTGGCCATAGCAAATCTTGCAGAGAACGGACTTCTGGATCCGAACAGGGTCATGTTCATATCTTTCAGCAGAAACATCTGCGAACGACTTGCCCGTATGCTCCCGGGATACACCGTCCAGTACCTGAATTCAGACATGGACCCTGACCAGCTTGAGGAATCTAACATCAACGGAGTGGATTATAATCACGAGGTATTCGTGAAGAATCCGAAATGGTACAGGATGGCCAGGAAGAACAGAATGAGCGTAAACGCCTGGACCGTCAACAAGGAAGAGGACATGGTCAGGATGATAAAGCTGGGCGTTGACCAGATCACTACCGATTACCCGTTGGAACTCAGGGCTTTGCTTAAATGACAAGGCTCATTGATGAAATAACTCTTTTTCTTGAAAGCAAAGGGTTCGAATGTTCCCGTCAGATGCGTGACGGGGCGGAAGTCATATGTACCCGTACCCTTGACGGACGACATTCCAGGATCATATTGCCGCTGGAGATTTCAGCGGCCTCAGCCACGCAGGCGGCTGAGGTCAGCGACAGGGCATATGAATGCGTAGAGTTCATCCGAACCCTTGAAGACGCCCCTCTGATCATCACCGAAGACCGGTGGCGGGCACAGGAATCAATGATGCGGGCAAGACTCCTTGCCCACCTTGAAATCTTCAGCCAGGCATTCGCCCGTAACTGCGAGGTACGCAGGATAGAAAAGGCCGAGGCCAGGGATTTCCTGACACATAACCATTCATACGGTTATGCTGCCTGCAGATACCATTACGGTCTTTTTCTAAAACGGCAGACCGGACATCTTGCAGCATCGCTCGAAGATAAGGAATCATCATTGGCGCCGGGGACACTGATAGCTGTCGCCACATTTTCAAATGCACGCAAATGGTCCAAGGGAGACAGGGTCATAAAGTCATACGAATGGACACGTTATGCATCGCTTCCTGACCTGAGGGTCAGCGGAGGCATGGGCAAGATGCTCAAGACATTCATAAATGACGTCCGTCCGGACGACATAATGAGTTACGCGGACCTTGAATGGTCGCGTGGTGATGTGTACAGCAGGCTCGGATTTGTCCTGGAAGGACAGAAGGAGCCTGTACTGTTCTCTGTGGATCCACGTTCATGGGAGAGAACCCCGGTCAAGCCGGGGACGACCGCCGCCTCCGGCGGTCCCGTCATTCCCGGCTCGGCCGGGAATCTGTTCTTCCGGAATTTCGGAAGCAACAAATACCGTATGAAACTGACAGACTACGAATAAAAATGACTATCTTCGCGGCCGTAAAGAAGAATAATCTAAATACACTATAAAAAATGGAAGCAATCGTAAAGACCAATTTCAATTTCCCAGGTCAGACAAGCCACTATGTAGGAAAGGTTCGTGACGTGTACAGCATCAATGACGAATATCTTGTAATGGTGGTTTCAGACCGTATCTCTGCATTTGACGTAGTACTCCCTAAGGGTATTCCTTTCAAAGGACAGGTACTCAACCAGATCGCCGCAAAGTTCCTTGATGCGACAACAGACATCCTTCCTAACTGGAAGATCGCAGTTCCGGACCCGATGGTGACCGTAGGACACAAGTGCGAGCCTTTCAAGGTCGAGATGGTAATCCGCGGATACCTCTCAGGACACGCATGGAGAGAATACAAGGCAGGAAAGCGCACGATCTGCGGCGTAGAGATGCCTGAGGGAATGGTAGAGAACCAGAAGTTCCCGCAGCCTATCATCACTCCTACAACCAAGGCTGCAGAAGGTCACGACGAGGACATCTCAAAGGAAGAGATCATCGCTCAGGGCATCGTAAGCCGCGAGGATTACGAGCAGCTTGAGGCTTATACACGCGCAATCTTCCAGAGAGGAACAGAGATTGCCGCAAAGATGGGACTCATCCTTGTAGATACAAAGTACGAATTCGGAAAGAAGGACGGAAAGATCTATCTCATGGACGAGATCCACACTCCTGACTCATCACGTTACTTCTACGCAGAAGGCTACGAGGAGCGTCTTGCAGCAGGCGAGAAGCAGAAGCAGCTCTCGAAGGAGTTCGTACGCGAGTGGCTCATGGCTAACGGCTTCCAGGGTCAGGACGGCCAGCAGGTACCTGAGATGACTGAGGAGATCGTGAACGGCATTACAGACCGCTATGTTGAACTTTACGAGAACATCGTAGGCGAGAAGTTCGAGAAGGCTGAGGGTACAGACATCCTGGCACGCATCGAGAAGAACGTTACAGACTGTCTTGCAACTCTGTAATCCACAATTCACTGACACATAGCTATTTACAAAAACTGCGTGCTCCCTTTTGGCAGCACGCATTTTTTATAAATAATTATATATCAGACGATTAGAATTCACATTTATAGCGTCATTAATCTATCCAGAACCTTCTCGCCAAGGGCGGATTTGATCCTGATGTGTTCCTTGACAGAAGTCACGAAAGGATCGGATTCGAAGAATGAGCCGCGGACCTGCATGAAGTCTTCCTTACGCTGGGCCTCGTCTCCGTCGGCGCCGAAACTTGTCATCATGCTGAGCGAGAATTCCTTTCGGGCATCGTCATAGATAAGGTTATCCAATCCAACAACCGAGTCCTTCCATTTCATGACAAGTTCCATCAGCTTTTCTGCAGTAATCGTTTCAAAGTCCACCCCGTAGTATTCCTGGATCACCCTGTATGCCCATTTCCATTCATACTGGTAGTACATCCTGTGCATCTGGGCGAAACGGTCGTTGACAGAAGCTACGTCCGAAACAATACCTGACTCGATATCATCAAGAAGAGCGGTAACCGCATCCTTCGGAGCGATGAGTCCTGACATGTCCACCCAATCTCCCTCTCCATAGACAGACTTAGGAACAAAAGCCGCGCGGAGTTCTTCAATCGAGACAAATTCCGAACTCATAATTCTGGTAATCAGAGAGTTGCCCAAGAACTTATCTATCGCCATACCATAATACTTAAGACCATTCTTAAGCGAAGACCTCTTGATCTTTCCGCTCTGGTATGTGTAGGCATCTGAATTCACACCGGATATCCTCTGAAGATCCTTCAATATTGCAACTCCGTTGAGCATCTTCTGGATGGTATACGGACTGAGGAGGTTGAAGTTGATCTGGTCCAGGAGAACCGGGTCCTTTCTCTTGTCACGGACAGGCCACTTCTTCGCGTCTCGTATGGTACCTACACTCTTGAGGTTGGCTCCAGGCATGATGAAAGATGTATTCTGCTGCTCGATCAGATATGAGAAAGGCAGGTCGGAGGTATCCTGATGGCTGACGTGACGTCCCATTACAAGAGAGAATGCTCCTACCTTGGCCGGCCACAGGATATATGAATCAGAGGCTGTCTTCGCTCCCCTTTCCATGATGCCCTGATGGATAGGTCCCAGCTTGTACATATGGTTGCTCTGGTTCGATCCGGAACCGGCATTCATGAACGAGAACATTCCGGCGATGAGCAGAGTAGACTTATGATGGGTCACGGTAAACGGACCGGCAAAAATGGCGCATGCCTCGCCGTTCTCCCCCTGACAATTGCTGAAGAAAAGCGAATCCGATGCGGAATAATTATGGCCGAGGGTACATGCCTGACCGATGAAGCACCTCGAGAATGTCACTCCGTCCTCAACACTCGAACCGCTGGAGATGATGAAGTCGTCACCGATGACTCCCACACCGACATGGACAGGAGCCTCTTCCTTGCTGTTGATGCTTCCGTTCTTCAGGCGCGAAGCTCCTTCGATCTTGCAGAAATCTCCGATCTTCACATTCTTGATATATCCGGAATCGACGATCACCGAATTGGACCCGATGGTACCGACAGATGATGAAATCCCTTCAACATAAGCCCCTATCATACCACGGAGTCTGGAAACCATTTCCGGACGGTGGCGGTAAAGAGCCATGACATATGCAGTCTGCGCCGTCAGATTGTCGAAGATCATCACTTCGCGACCTCCGGTCTCGCTCAGTACCGAGACTTCGACACCGTTACCGAAGCTGCTGACGCAGTCGGTAAGGATGATGTCGACGTTTTCGATGAACGTGTCGTGTCCTATATCATAATTCGCAATATAGTTCTTTACATTCTCGATGCAGCAGTCGTCGCCTACCGTAACATTATGCAAGGTGGCAAAGCCGATTCCCGACGGTTTACGGATACCGCCCGGGAGGCAGAATTCTTTCCTGAACACACCAAGCCTTACATGGCCTGAAAACCTTGTATGATGGACGGTTTCCGGAAGGAAACCCTCAGCAACCTCTATCTGGTCCCAATCAGAAGCACTGCATACCTGTTGCTTGAGCACTTCGATTTCGGCTGAAGTAAGCTTTCTATAGTTTGTCATATTACTTAAGTTATTTCTTCATCAAAAATTCCAATACTTCAGACACTTCGTCGTATCCGTATCCTCTGCCAAGGCCGAAACGCAACATCTTCAGACGGCACTGAGGATCGTCCTTGAGACTACGGTACTTGTTCTCCATCAGTTTCTCCAGTCTGGTCATTGCCTTGGACTCATCTATTTCTTCCAAGGCCTTGTCGATGATCTCACGAGGAACTCCCTTGGAGGACAGCATGTATCTTATCTTGGTCTCGCCCCATCCGGATATCGCGGACTTGTCACGCGCAAAAGCTGATGCATAGCGAAGTTCATCTATATATTTCTCGGCCACAAGGATTTCGATGACCTTTTCCGCCTTCTCCCTGTCGCCGTCCAGAGCAGACATCGCCTTCTTCATGATGTCAGCCCTGCAGTACTCTCTGCGTGAGCAGAGGTTTCTCATTCTGTCAAGTACCTTCTCCATAAGATCAGAAGTTAAAGCCTGCGCTCAGGTACATACCCACCTTTCCAGTGAAATCCGACCAATGTATATTGGCGGAAAAAGGTCCGAAGATGGTATCGAACGAATATTCCACTCCGGCTCCGAAATTACCCATTCCCTTTCCGTATTCCATGAATGTATCTGAAGACCTGACATAGTTTATGATTCCTGTCAGATAATGGTTGCGGGCCAGGGTGAATCTGAAATCAGTCCTGAACATCGTCATGATGTTCTCCATCGCAACGAGGTTAGTCACTCCTATGAAAGGCAGCTGCTGGTCCACGAATCTGCCCGGCAGAGAACCACCTATTGCATTGAAGTACGCAAGAGGGATGTCCCTTCCCATCAGGAAACGGCAGTTGAACGACGGGATGAAGGCGAAACCGTCACTTCCGGGAACGACAACCTTGGCATCCGCCTGAAGCGTGTGGAAGTTATGGATCATGTCAGGGATACCTGCGAACGTCCATGCATATGACACACCGGCATTCACACCCTTGGTAGGAAAGTATCCGTCATCGAAGGTATCCGTACGTCCATCCACGAAGAGAGAAACGAAATCGTTGGAAAGGTTGCTGGTGTCGTAATCATCGATGATCTGGGACGACTTGATGTTCCTGATATTGAAGATATCGTTCCTTAGTCCTCCCCTGACATCCAGGAACTTCCATTTCATATTGGAGAGATACACTTCCTGTCTTGCATTGAAGAAGTTGAGGCTCAGATTGTTGGTTCCGAAATTCAGCATGCCCATGTTTGTCCATCTGAAAGACGCAGACGCATTCACTGTAGGAATCTGGGGAACATCATATGACCACTTGGCCTGGACATACGGATTGGCGCTTACCTTTCCCGTAAGGTCGAAAGAGTGTCCATGAAGGCGGTGTACATTTATTCCCAGATTCACCAATACCGACACTATCTCCTCCGTATCTGCCCTGACTCCTATGCCAAGCTGATGGACCGGTCCTTTCTTGCAGTTTATGACAAGCTTGAACGGTTCTTCCGAGCCCAGAAGTTCATAGGTCACATAGTCATAGCAATGAGTTCCATATATCCTGGCCACCATATCGTCCAAACCTTCACGGCTTATCTTCTGACCGGGGACCAGATTCATTCTGTCCATCAGAAGAAGCTTCTCCTTTGCAAGCACACCCTTGATCTCGATTTCATCGATCATAAGGGAATCAGCATGGAAGTCAAAGGCCTTGGGCTTATGTTCGGCCTTGTATGTGCCGGCAGTCTTCACTGCCACCATTCTCAGAAGCGAGTCCTGGGCCTCGGCAGCCTGTCTTCCGCGGACTATGATGGTATCGATGGCCTGCTTGCTGAAACTCATCATATTGTATTCCGGAAGGTACGGCTTTATCTTGACATCCGGTATCTGCACATTCTTTTCGAAGGCATCCATACCGAGCATATCGATTCCCTGGCCGATAATGTCACCGATGTTGTTCACCTGCATGTATGAACGCTTATCCTGAGAAAGGTCAACACCGATGATTATGTCAGCACCCATTTCACGCGCGAGGGCTGTAGGATAATTGTCCCTCATTCCTCCGTCGACCAGGACCATTCCTTCTGTACGTACAGGGGCGAATATGCCGGGGATGGACATGGTCGAGCGCATGGCGGTATTCATCTTGCCGCTGTGCCATATCTTGGCCTTTCCGGAAACCATATCCGTAGCCACACAGGCAAACGGGATCGGAAAAGACTGAAAATCGGTGGAGTCCTGATAGCCGATGGTCAGGGAGCTTATGAGATTGCTGACATTCTGTCCATAGATATATCCTGAAGGAAGACTACCAAGGAGATTGTTCTTGAGCATGTCAGCTCCTCCTTCGTTATCAGCTCCGATATGAAGGACCTCATGCCTGCGTATGTCGTCGAAACGATGCTCGTCGGCGAGCTTCATCTTGTAGTAGTCACGCTCATAATAGAAAGGGATGGCAAGGAGATACTTCTCCTTGTATTTGCTATCCGAATATGAGACATACTCCCTTGACAGCTTGTCGCTGAGGGCCCAGTTCCAATCCATGTTCCTCACAAGGGAATCCATCTCAGGAACAGTATATCCCAAGGCATAAAGACCTCCGACAAGACCTCCCATGCTTGTACCGAGCACCATATCCACCGGTATGCCCAGTTCCTCGATATACTCTATGACCCCGACATGTGCCGCGCCCTTTGCTCCACCACCGCTGAGCACAAGAGCTACAGTAGGACGGTGCTTCCTGATTTCGGACATCTTCTTCCGCATTCTGGCCACGGCCTCTGCATCAGCCTGCGGATCGACTCCGCGGGCTGATGCTGCCTGTCCGCCGGACGACAGGCAGATTGCCATCAATATGAATGCTATTATCCTTTTCATTCCTTTTTCTTATGTTGACCTGCGAGCATGCCGCACGCGGCAAGGATGTCTTCGCCTCGCGAAGCTCTGACTGTAGTCATCAGTCCGCAGTTGTTCAATCTCTGCTTGAAGTTCTCTATTATGACGGGAGCTGAAGTCTCGTATGGGAAATCCGGAATCTTATGGAATCTGATAAGGTTCATCCTGCACTCCAGGCCCTTCATCATCCTGATCAGAGCATCTGCATGGGCCTTTGTATCGTTGAAGCCTGCAAACATCGTATACTCGAAACTCACTCTTCTCTGTCCGGTAAAGTCATACTGCTTGATAAAATCCACGACTTCCTGTATCGGCCATGCCTTCTGCACAGGCATGATTGTCAGTCGCTCGGGACCGAAAGGGTCATGAAGACTCACCGCAAGATGGCACTTGCACTCGTCCAGATATCTCTTCAGATTCGGAAGCACTCCGATAGTCGACACCGTGATTCTCTTAGGGCTCCATGCGAATCCCCAGTCTGCAGTAAGGATCTCGATGGCCCGCATGACATTTTCGTAATTGTCCAGAGGCTCTCCCATACCCATGAAGACCGCATTGGTAAGGCGGTCGGACTCGTCGACCGCAATGAACTGCGAGATGATGTCGCCCGCTGACATATGGCCATGGAATCCCTGCCTTCCCGTCATGCAGAACCTGCATCCCATCCTGCAGCCTGACTGAGAAGAGACACATAATGTAGCACGGTCATCATCAGGAATCATCACGGCCTCAATGGCACCGGATTCGAGTTCAGACTCGTCAGCGACCACATTCAAGCCCTTCTTATGGGAACACTTTACAGGGAAAAGATACTTCTTGGTTCCGTCAGTGGAGATCTGCAGACCTGCATAAGGGGTGACACCTACCTCGTATCTTTCAGACAGCTTTGCTCTTGCGGCCTTCGACAGGTTTGTCATATCCTCGATAGAACGCACCTTCTTCACATACAGCCACTGGGCTATCTGCTTGGCTGTAAAGCCAGGCAGGCCTTCTTCTGCAACCAAAGCCTTGAGTTCCTCCAGATTCTTTCCTAATAATTTTATCTTCATACCGATATCTACACAAATAACATACAAAAATAACTATTTTTTGCGAGTTATGACGTAGTGTACCACAGTTTGGCACAAGAGTGCAATAATTTTGTCGCAGTAAAAGATTTTGACTACATTTGCTAGGTCGTGCGGAAAGGTTCCGCAGACGTTTAACATTAATAAAATTTAACATTTATGGCTAAAGAAGAAGTACAGGAAGGTACCGGTATCAATGCTGCGAAACTCAAGGCATTGCAGGCGACGATTGACAAGATTGAGAAAGATTACGGTAAAGGTACGATCATGAAGTTGGGAGATCAGCCAAAATGGGAAGTTTCGGTGATTCCGAGCGGTTCCATTGCCCTTGACGCCGCACTCGGCATAGGCGGATACCCACGTGGAAGAGTCATCGAGATCTACGGACCTGAATCCAGCGGTAAGACAACCCTCGCGATCCATGCGATCGCACAGGCGCAGAAGCAGGGCGGCATAGCCGCAATCATCGACGCAGAACATGCGTTCGACAGGACCTACGCCAAGAATCTCGGCGTAGACCTGGACACACTGCTTATCTCGCAGCCGGACAACGGAGAACAGGCCCTCGAGATTGCAGACAACCTGATCAGGTCGGGAGCTATCGACATCATCGTAATCGACTCTGTTGCAGCGCTTACTCCTAAGGCTGAAATCGAAGGCGAGATGGGAGACTCCAAGATGGGACTTCAGGCAAGGCTCATGAGCCAGGCGCTCAGAAAGCTGACAGCAAACATCAGCAAGACAAACACATGCTGCATCTTCATCAACCAGCTGCGTGACAAGATCGGCGTGATGTTCGGAAACCCTGAGACGACTACCGGAGGTAACGCGCTCAAGTTCTATGCATCAGTACGTGTGGACGTCCGCAGGACGACCCAGATCAAGGACGGTGACGAGGCTCTCGGAAACCGCACCAAGGTAAAGATCGTAAAGAACAAGATGGCTCCGCCGTTCAAGAAGGCTGAATTCGACATCGTATACGGAGAGGGTATCTCAAGAGTAGGAGAGGTAATCGACCTCGCAGTCGAATATGACATCATCAAGAAGAGCGGCTCTTGGTTCAGCTACGGTGACAGCAAGCTCGCGCAGGGACGCGAGGCTGTCAAGAACCTCCTCACAGACAACATCGAGCTCTGTGACGAGATCGAGGCAAAGATCCGCGAGGCTCTCAAGAACGTACAGGACTAATCTGACTTATAACGCAAGACACCCGATGTGGCTCGCTGCACAGAAGCAAAAGTAGATGCTTCGCCCAGCCACATCGGGTGTCTGGTGTTTATTTCAGATAGTTAATCCAAATGTCCATTGTACAGATCCTCTACCGGGAATATCATATCCCAGTCTTTTCCCCAGACAACATTTCCACTCTCTATCGAAAAGGTCTGGAAACAGTCTGGATCAAGATATCTGTCGTGCTGCGGATGAGGATATTTATTTATGAATCTTTCAAAATCGACGACACGGACAATTCCGTCACTGAATGTAAGTGACAAGGACAGTCCTCCCATATAAACAGCATCAACGATAGTCATAATCTTGTCTTGATTTGCGTGCTGTGACAAAGGTAAATAACCTTTTGCATTTCTCCTAACAAGTGCTTTAAAATTCCCGTCCTCAAGAATTATTTCATACACAAGCTGACGGTCACCATGAATGACATGTACATGAATCGGTTCATGTTCATTGGAATAGAAAAAGAATACAAATCCGAAATACTCAAAAATTTTTGGCATGATATATACTGATTAATGTGACTTATGGCAATGCTATACAGCAACCAGACAAGGAATTCCATTGATCTTCAGTCAATATTCCTGCGGCGAGGAGGGCATCGACGGTCCATTGATCGGGCGGGGTGTTTTCGCGGAAGAAGACTATGGATTTTGCAGTCTCGTAGTTCCTTATGTAGGGGTGTCTGCGAAGAGAATCTGCAGGAAGTGTCCAAAGAGGATATGGGGTAATGTGTTCAGGAGAAACGGTGATAAGATCTTTAAGCGCATCGTATTTTTCCTGATCGAAACGATATATGTCCAGAAGCTGCTCCTTATAGGAATAGCCTCCAAGGGCCTCGCGATGTTCGACCATCTTCGTGGCAAACCAGCCGCCGATGCCCGGAAGGGCATCAAAGGCGGCAGAATCTGCAACGTTCAGGTCTGTCAGAGGTATGTCAATATAAGTTTCCAGACGACGGTACACACTGTCAGCAACGACATATGACTTTGCGAAATCTTCCTTCCTTCTGAATCGCCCGCCTTTCTGACGGTAATTATCAATCGCACCCGCCTGCTTCCTCGTGAATCCCAGGCGGCACAGATCTTCAATCGAAACGGTATTGGGATTGAATACGAAGGATTCAATATTCCGAGGAGGCGCATTCTCCCTTACCGCTTCGGCACGCGGAGAATGGACAGCCATACGCTTTTCCACTAAGAGAGCTTCGCTCTTCTCCCGACCGGGGCCCTTCGGCCCGTCGGGAGTTTCCGGCCCGTCTGGACCTTTTTGCCCATAGGGCAGGTCCGGGACAGCCGCATACTTTGGTACATAGACATAAACCGTATCCGGTTCGTCACGGTTGGCGGCAATCTTCATCACTGACGCCTGATGGATAAAAAGGGCTGTCTGGTATCCCACAACGAGGAAGACTATGGCGATGACCCCGATAATGAAGGACTCAGACAGCCCCGACTTCTTCTCCTTTGAATCTGAACTTTCCATAATGAATCAAAAAAAACAGATACCTGTCATAAACAAAGTATCTGTCGTATGATTCATCCCTTCTGCAAAGGTAGACGTCAAGACTGAAAATGCAAGATTATTCGTCGTCCTCAGTGCAGTTTTTTCCGTTTTTATATGCTTTTTTCTTTTTTTTAGTCTCCGGAGCCCCTGAAACGATGATCACAATCTCTCCTTTAGGCTCATGTTCCTTGTACCATGCAGCAACTTCGGCAAGAGTTCCGCGTTTGTGCTCCTCGAATTTCTTCGAAATTTCTCGGGCAACCGAACATTCCCTTTCCTCTCCGAAGAACTCTGCAAACTGCTCAAGAGTCTTTAACAGACGGTAAGGAGATTCATAGAAAATCATTGTTCTCGTCTCCTCCGAGAGTTCGGTCAGACGTGTCTGTCTTCCTTTCTTCTGCGGAAGGAATCCTTCGAAACAGAAACGGTCGCATGGGTATCCGGACGAAACAAGAGCCGGAACAAAGGCAGTCGCACCAGGTAGGGTCTGCACCTCGATTCCTTCCTGGACGCATGTCCTTACGAGCAGGAAACCAGGGTCGGAGATTCCCGGAGTGCCGGCATCGCTGATCAGAGCGACATTGAGTCCAGACAGAATGCGCTCCTTTATCATGGACGCCGTCTTGTGTTCGTTGAACTTATGATGCGACTCGAGACGTCCCTTTATTTCATAATGCTTGAGAAGTACGGAACTTGTCCTGGTATCCTCCGCCAATATGAGGTCTGCCTCCTTAAGCACCCTTATAGCTCTGAAGGTCATATCCTCCAGATTGCCCACAGGGGTCGGAACTATATATAAAATGCCTGCCATCCTATCTGATCTTTCTGCGTACTGCCATCATGAAACGGTATACGGTCTCTGATTCGAGGTCCCATTCCGGACGCCCGGTCACAACGAAATCCACGACTTCATCAAGAGAAGCCATCTGGTTTATCTTGGTAAGTGCATCCTGGAAAGCCATCGGATCCTGTCCGAAAAGCATGTTTATGAACAGGATTCTGTCATTGAGGGATATTGCGCTCCTTATATCCTTCACAGGAGTTCCCGGCATATCGGTTCTCCATGCCTGTCGGTCAGTCATTGAATCTATCACAGCCTGGCGTGGCTTACTGTCTATCGGAGCTGCCTGCGGTACAGGCTCTGGTTCGGGTTCTGCAAAGATCGGAAGATCGTCGTCTTCATCAGCGACCGGCTCTACCGGTTCTTCAATGAACATGACAGGTTCTTCGGCAGATTCTTCCATCAGAACTTCTACCGGTTCCTCAACCTGTTCTTCAACATTTTCCTGGAAGGTCTCTTCTACCGGTTCCTCGAACTGTTCTTCTGCCGGCTCGGCAGGAACATCATCGAACGGCAGATCGTCATCGACGGTATCTTCAACTACCGGAACTTCGATCTCCGGCTCGACTACGTCTTCAACCTCCTGAACATCTGTCACTGAGATTTCTGTCTCAGGAACTTCAGCCTCCGGCTCGACAACGTCTTCTGTCTCCGGGATTTCATCAACCGGTTCCACCATCATGTCATCCAGATCGAGGTCGATCGGAGTCATATCTTCATCTTCCTGTCCTGCAACATGTTGCAGCTGGGCAAACTTGATTTCCAACAGTTCCATCTGCGACCTGAGTGAAGTCATCAGGTCTTTGATTTCCGACAAAATCTGCAGTTCTTTATTTTCCATGAAGTCAATAATTACTATATTTGCGTTCCAGAGTCAAGGACACATTATTAATCCTACAAAAATAAGGAAATGTTTTTAGAAAGTGCAAAAAAAGCAGGTTCGATCGAAGTAATCTGCGGTTCAATGTTTTCAGGCAAGACTGAGGAGCTGATCAGAAGAATGAAAAGAGCCCAGTTCGCAAAGCAGAAAGTGGAGATATACAAACCCTGCATAGATGTAAGATATTCAGAGGATCAGGTCGTTTCTCACGACTCCCACAGCATACCGTCAACCCCTATTGATTCACCGGCCAGCATGCTTCTCCTGTCAAGCGATGTTGAAGTCGTAGGCGTTGATGAGGCACAGTTCTTTGACGAGACTCTCGTTGATGTCGTACAGACCCTCGCCAACAGAGGCATCAGAGTCATCGTTGCCGGTCTCGACACAGACTTCTTGGGCAAGCCTTTCGGTCCTATGCCGGCTCTCATGGCAGTCGCCGAGGACATCCAGAAGGTCCATGCGATATGCGTGAAGTGCGGAAGCCCGGCAAACCATTCCCACAGACTTGTTGCCAGCGACGCTCTGGTGGTCCTTGGCGAGAAAGACGAATATGAACCTCTCTGCAGGCACTGCTACAACGCTGCCGTCGCAGCAGAAAGACAATAGACCATTACAGATACATCCAATCCCTCCCGAATGTGGCCCGCTCCGCAGGAGCATAGGAAAATGCTCCGCTCGTCCACATTCGGGAGGGATTGGCTTATAGCAAAGCCGTTGAGCGGGACATACCATAATGGAAGCTACTGTATGACTATGTCAATCGCTCAACGGCAGCAAAAAATGACCGTTGAGCGGAAATCCCCAGTTCAAATGCAGATTTTCCGCTCAACGGCTTTGATTCAAATCTTTCTTAGGTCCTATGTCAGGTCAATGATTATGTTACTCTAATGCTTTCAGAACCTTGGCCAGCTGATCGGGGCATGAGGTACCGCGTTTGCCGCAGGTGATTCCGTCCAGACGCCTGATAGCCTCCTCGACTGTCATGTCCTTGATAAGGGCGCCGATTCCCTTGGCATTTCCTTCGCAGCCTCTGGTATATACGACAGACTGGATGATGCCATCCTTGATCTGGATATCGATCTGCTTTGAACATACCTTTGCACTTGGAGCCGCCACAATGTATCTTACTCCGTCTTCTACCTTGTCACTGATGATCTTATAATCATCTACAACTACCTGTTCCATAGTCTGGTTCTGAGTCTTTTCCTGTGCCGATGCTGTCAGAGCAACCATCACAGATACAATTGCCAAAATTAACTTCTTCATAGTTTCTACCTTATATTTCAAAAGAACAAAATACCCGTCATTTTGTTCTTTTAGCGTTAATATTTACTGTTAAAAGCACAAAATCAGGGGGTTTTTGTGCTTTTGAATTTACATGAAATTAAAAAAGCGTAGGGTGATTATCGTCCAACTGAGATAGGACTTTCTCCATGATCGCCTCTCTGTAGAGTACTGCCTTTGTACCCACCCGGAACTGCTCACAATAGCGGTTTATGGCAGCCATCTCACTATCATTCAAATAGATAACCTGCCTATGTCTGCGCACAAGGGCTTCCTTCTGCTTCTTCAGATATTCGGGATCTACACCCTGAGATGTCTTTTTCTTCTTCTTTGCCACGATTCTATTAATGTTCCGGCCGTTCCAAGGCCAAAATTTCGTGCAAAGTTAGCATATTTATGGAATATATTGGTTATCTTTGTACCCAATATGAACTTTTCAAGATACATATTAGTCCGAATCTAGGAGGGGCTCTCGAAGCAATTCCCTCCCAATTGCAATTGACAATCTCGGTTTGTCTTGCCGTTAGGACATCTATCGACTTCCCTCCAGGAGGGCAATCCGCCAATATTAAAGTAAATAACAATATAAGCCAACATTTATGCAAATAAATGTCCTTGTGGCTGATGCAAGCCACGTGAAATATGCAGATGAAATCTGCGAAGAAGTATTCATTTCCGCACGAGAAAGAGGTACCGGTATCGCAAGAAGAACTCCGGAGTATGTAGCGGAAAAGATGCTGGCCGGTAAAGCGGTCATCGCAATCGCCGAAGACGGCAGATTTGCAGGATTTTCATATATCGAGACATGGGGTGGAAAGGAATATGTAGCCAACTCCGGTCTTATCGTTTCACACGCATTCCGCGGTCTGGGTCTCGCGATGCGCATCAAGACACGCATCTTCGAATTGTCAAGAGAAAAATATCCGAACGCAAAGATTTTCAGCATCACCACCGGTGCCGCCGTCATGAAGATGAACTACGAATTAGGGTTCAGACCTGTGACATTCGCCGCCCTTACTGACGACCCGGAATTCTGGAAGGGATGCCAGGGCTGCAGGAACTATCAGATTCTGGAAAGCAACAATTACAGGATGTGCCTCTGCACAGGACTTCTCTATGATCCCGCAGAACATCTTACCGTCTTGAACCCGGCTGACCCTAAGCTCGCCAATCTCAAGGACGGAGAACAGAAATCAGGAAAATAATAAGCATTAAACATATGAACAACAAGGTAGTACTCGCCTTCAGCGGCGGACTGGACACATCATTCTGTGTCCCTTATCTCAAGGAAAAAGGTTATGAGGTCCATACGGTAATGGTAAATACCGGAGGATTCTCGGCAGAAGAGGAAAAAGCCATCGAGGAGCGTGCGCTCAAGCTCGGCGCTGCTTCACATAAGAACGTAAATGCAGTAGAGACTTATTACAGCAAGGGTATCAAGTACCTTATCTACGGCAACATCCTCAAGAACGCGACATACCCGCTCTCAGTAAGTTCAGAGAGAGTATTCCAGGCTCTTGAAGTGCTCAAGCATGTCCAGAACATCGGAGCAGGCGCAGTAGCCCACGGAAGTACAGGAGCCGGCAACGACCAGGTACGTTTCGATATCGTCTTCGAAATCCTTGCACCTGAAGTAGAGATCATCGCTCCCGTACGCGACGAGGGATTCACACGTCAGTTCGAAATCGACTTCCTGCAGAAACATGGCTTCGACTTCTCATGGGAAAAGGCGAAGTATTCTATCAACCAGGGTCTCTGGGGTACCAGCATCGGAGGCGTGGAGACACTTTCTTCAGACGGATATCTTCCTGAAGAGGCCTATCCGACTAAGGTTACGAAGTCGGAGCCCGAACACATCAAGATAGGCTTCCGCAAGGGTGAGCCTGTGTCATTCAATGGCGTTGAAATGAGCCCTGTGGATGTCATCAAGGCAGTTCGCGACGCAGCTGGTCCGTTCGGAATCGGACGCGACATCCATATCGGTGATACCATCATCGGAATCAAGGGCCGCGTAGGTTTCGAGGCAGCTGCACCGCTCATCATAGTAAAGGCACATCACCTTCTCGAGAAGCACACCCTCACAAAGGGACAGCTCTACTGGAAGGACCAGATTTCAGGATGGTATGGCCAGCAGATGCATGAGGCCATGTATCTTGATCCTGTCTGCAGAGATATGGAGGCTATGATGGACAGCATCGAGCAGCATGTGACCGGAGAGGTGGAGGTTGCACTCATGCCTTACCATTTCTCAGTTCTCGGATGTACAAGCGAGCACGACCTTATGAGTTCGAAGTTCGGAGCATATGGCGAGGTCAACAAGTCATACACCGGACGTGATGTCGTAGGCTTCACAAAAGTGATCGCCAATCCTCTAAAGATTTATTATTCTGTCAATGGATCTATCGATGAATAAAATACGTGTGGCGATTGCGGGTGGTACGGGATACACCGGCGGAGAGCTCTTCAGGATATTGCTGAACCATCCGAATGTGGAGATTGTCGCAGCGACGACGACTTCGTCCGAAGGTACGCCGGTGGCATCTGTCCACCGCGACCTTATTGGGGAGACAGACCTTTGCTTCGGAAAGGAACTGAACGATCCGGATGTGATATTCCTTTGTCTTGGACACGGCATTTCCCGTCAGTTCGTGGACACACACGACATCAAGCCGGAGTGCAGGATCATCGACCTCGGCAATGATTTCCGTCTTGACGGAGACTATGCCGGTAGGCATTTTGTCTACGGCCTTTGCGAGAGCGCACGCGAAGCCGTGCGCTCGGCTCACGATGTCGCTAATCCGGGATGTTTTGCAACTGCCATCCAGCTGGCAACGCTGCCTTTGGCTGCAGCCGGACTGATCAATGATGAGATTCATGTGACTGCAATCACCGGCTCTACCGGTGCCGGCAAGAAGCCGGGAGAGACCACGCATTTCAGCTACCGTAGCGACAACATTTCAATCTACAAGTTGTTTACGCATCAGCATCTTGCTGAAATCAAACAAAATCTGTCAAAAGTGATTCAGTTGCCCGTTGACTCCACTGGCCCCCTCCCACTCCGTGGGTCCCTCCCCCTAGCCGGGGGTGGCAATGCCAGTTCCGTCAATCAGGCAACTGAATCATGCCAGAACAACGCAGATGTGAAAATCAATTTTGTGCCGCTCAGGGGGGATTTTGCCAGGGGTATATTTGCAAGCGTTTATACTAGGGCTGTTGAAGGGATGAGTCAGGAGGATTATCAGAAGTTGTTTGAGGAGTATTATGCAGCTTCGCCGTTTGTATTCCATTCTAAGGAGGGCATTTCGATGAAGGAGGTTGTGAACACCAACAAGGGTCTGGTTCATGTGGAGCTGCATGACGGATATGTTCATATCGCTTCATGCATCGACAATCTTGTGAAAGGAGCTGCGGGACAGGCTGTTCAGAACATGAACCTTATGTTCGGACTACCGGAAGACACCGGTCTTCGTCTCAAACCATCTGCATTTTAGTTAAATTTCAGCTAACAAAATGTTCCAGTGACCCCCTCCTGCCTCCGGCGCTGCTCGCTGCAAAGGTCCACAGGACCATTTGCCTAGTCGCTCACGACCCCCTAGCCGGGGGTGGCATGTCACTTACACATTTTGTCACCTGAAATTAATATTAACAGAGACTTGATACAAAGACCTTAAAAACGCGAGTTTAAGTTATAGAAGTATGAATTTATTTGAAGTATATAAGTTGTGGGATATTGAGCCTGTAAGGGGGTTGGATACAACACTTTGGGATAAGAACGGGGAGGTCTATACTGACCTTTATGGCGGACATGCAGTTATTTCTGTGGGACATTCTCATCCGCATTATGTAAAGATGCTGCAGGAGCAGCTGGGCAACCTAGGATTCTATTCCAATGCAGTTCAGAATTCGCTGCAGAGAGAACTTGCAGCACGTCTTGGACGGGTATGCGGTTATGATGATTACGCGCTCTTTCTTTGCAACAGTGGTGCTGAGGCAAATGAGAACGCTCTGAAGGTTGCATCGTTCCACACAGGAAAAGCAAAGGTGCTGGCTTTCCGCAAAGCCTTCCACGGAAGGACTTCAGGAGCAGTGGCTGCGACTGACAATCCTAAGATACAGGCACCGTTCAATGCTACGGAAAACATCGTGTTCGTACCGCTCAATGACCTTGATGCTGTCGAAGCGGAACTCTCCAAAGGAGATTTCGCCGCCGTAATCATCGAAGGTATCCAGGGTGTGGCAGGAATATATGAACCTGCCGATGAGTTCCTCCATGGACTCAGGTCGCTTTGCGACAGACACGGATGTGTCCTCATACTTGATGAAATCCAGTCAGGATACGGCCGCACCGGCAAGTTCTTCGCCCACCAGCATAGCGGCGTACGAGCTGACATCATAACAACCGCTAAAGGCATGGGTAACGGATTCCCTATAGGAGGAGTGCTCATCAGCCCTTCGATCAAGGCCTCGTACGGAATGTTGGGAACTACTTTCGGAGGTAACCACCTTGCATGTACAGCCGCTCTGGCTGTCATTGATATCATTGAGAATGAGCATCTTGTAGAGAATGCTGCCAGAATGGGAGAGTATTTCCGTTCAGCATTCGAAAACGACAAGGCAATCAAGGAATACAGGGGCAAGGGTCTTATGATCGGCATGGAACTGAAGGACGAATATGTCGGACTTCGCGACCGTCTTCTGTTTGAAAGGCATTTCTTCACAGGAGCCGCAGGAGCACAGGTCATCCGCCTGCTCCCGTCCCTGACCGTATCGCAGGAAACTGCAGAATCATTCGTTAACGCTTGGAAAGAACTGACCATATGAGACATTTCACATCCATAACCCAGCTCGGCGACCTCAAGAACGCACTTGAGGCAGCAAAATATGTAAAGGAGAATCCTTTTGCAGATCAGGAACTCGGACGCAACAAGACGCTGCTCATGATCTTCTTCAACTCCAGCCTGCGCACAAGACTCAGCACGCAGAAGGCTGCCATGAACCTCGGCATGAACGTGATCGTTCTCGACGTGAACCAAGGTGCATGGAAGCTGGAGACTGAACGCGGCGTCATCATGGACAGTGACAAGCCGGAGCATCTTCTTGAGGCTATACCTGTCATGGGTTCATACTGCGACGTGATCGGAGTCCGCGCTTTTGCAAAGTTCGAAAGCAAGGAAGATGACTACAACGAAGTGATAATCAATCAGTTCATCCAGCATTCCGGCAAGCCGGTATTCAGTATGGAAGCAGCCACAAGGCACCCGCTCCAGACATTTGCCGACCTTATCACGATAGAAGAATACAAGAAGGTGGAGAAGCCGAAGATCGTGATGACATGGGCCCCACATCCGAAAGCACTGCCGCAGGCTGTGCCGAATTCATTCGCCGAAGGCATCAACATGACTGATTACGAATTCGTGATCACCCACCCGCATGGATATGAACTCGATCCTGCATTCACCGGTCGCGCCCGCATCGAGTACGACCAGCGCAAGGCCTTCGAAGGCGCAGACTTCATCTATGCGAAGAACTGGTCGGCGTATAGCGGCGACAACTACGGAAAGATCCTCTGCACCGACCGCGACTGGACGGTAGACGCCGAGAAGATGGCTCTTACCAACAACGCATACTTCATGCACTGCCTCCCTGTCCGAAGGAACATGATCGTGACTGACGATGTCATCGAAAGTCCGCAGTCCATAGTGATTCCAGAAGCGGCAAACCGTGTAGTATCAGCTCAGACCGTGCTGAAAGAAATCTTGAAGAGTCTATGATCAAAGTAGTAAAGATTGGCGGAAATGTGGTGGACAATCCGTCGCTTCTGAGGGAGTTTGTCAAGGATTTCGCGGCTATGCCGGGAATGAAGGTGCTCATTCATGGAGGCGGGGTCATGGCGAGCCAGATGCAGAAGGAGATGGGCATGGTGCCGAAGATGGTCGAAGGTCGCAGGGTGACGGACGATGAGGCATTGAAGGTCGTGACCATGGTATATGCGGGATGGTGCAACAAGAACATCGTCGCTCTTCTGCAGGCAGAAGGATGCAACGCCATCGGTCTCACAGGTGCGGACGGCAATGCCATAAAGGCGCGTAAGAGGCCTCCGGTTCATGTGGAAAGCCTCGGAGAGGAAGTTGACTACGGTTACGTCGGGGATGTGACGGCAGAGAGCGTAAATGCAAAGTTCATATATTCCCTCCTTGAGAAAGGAATCGTTCCGGTATTCAACGCGATAAACCATGACGGGAACGGCAACCTGCTGAACACTAATGCAGACACCATCGCTTCGTCAGTGGCAATCGCCATGGCGAACTACAGATACAGAACACCGCGCGAGGTATGCAGCAGATGCGAAGAATGCACATTCTGCAGCGACGACGGCCGTCTGACACATGTAACCGATCTGGTCTACTGCTTCGAGAAGGACGGCGTCCTGTATGATAAGGATGACGATTCGAGCGTGATACCGGAAATCGACAGGGAGAAGTTTGCGCAGCTGAAGGCGGAAGGAAGAGTCGCAGACGGAATGATCCCGAAACTTACTAATTCATTCAAAGCCATCGACAGCGGTGTCGCGAAGGTGATCATCAAGCACGCACGCAATCTGCTGGGCACCACCGGAACAACTCTGATATAATGGATAACAACGGGTACATACGGACGCTGACAGCTGAAGCTGTCGAGCTGCTGAAGGAGATGGTGGCGATACCGTCGCCTTCGTTCAGCGAGGATGCTGTCTGCGAGCATATAAGCGGATGGATGAATGAGAGAGATCTGGAGCATGAACGCATCGGCAACAACATCATCGCCGAGCACATCACCGACCCTTCGAAACCTGTCCTCATGCTCTGTGCCCATATGGACACAGTCAGCCCGTCTGAAGGATATGAATTCGATCCATATAGACCGGATTACAACATTGCAGCAGAGACGATCGGCAGAATAACAGGACGGGAGGTCAAGTCGGGAGAAATCGTTGCCGGCCTCGGAAGTAATGACGACGGAGCTTCGGTAGTTGCCATGCTTGCGGCATTCAGGTACTATAGCAGCAGGGGATGCGGTACACGAAACCGTGCTACCCCCCTGGCCGCAGGGGGAGGGACCCGCTCCGAAGGAGTGGGAGGGGTTGTTTCGTGTACCGCATCCCCTGCTGCAGCGAACCTCGTACTGGTGCTGACATGTGAGGAAGAGAGGTCCGGAAAGAACGGAATGACGGGGTTATGGAGCACTAGGGTCTGCAGCAGAAAAAACGCAACAGAAGGATGCATGCCTATTGACCTGGCAATCGTCGGAGAGCCGACAGGGATGAAGGCGGCGACTGCGGAAAGAGCTCTGCTTGTGATTGATGCAGCTGCACATGGTGTCAGCGGACATGCAGCAAGAAATGAAGGCGAGAATGCGCTGTACATTGCATTGGAGGATATAGAGAAACTGAGGAATCACGAATTCAGCAGAATTTCTCCTAGGATGGGAAAGGTCAATCTGAACGTGACTCAGATCAAGGCAGGAACTGCCCACAATGTCATTCCTGACCGGTGTGACTTCGTGATCGACATACGTCCTACAGAGCAATATACCAATGAGGAGATTCTCAAGGAACTAGAGTCGATATGCCGAAGCGAGCTCAAGCCTCGCAATCTTACAAACCGTTCGAGCGCGACCTTCACAGACTCCCCTCTCCAGAAAACAGCAGAGGCACTCGGCATAGAGACATTCTCATCCCCGACAACGTCGGATTGGATGAGGATAAGCTGCGATGCCATCAAGATGGGACCAGGAGAATCATCCCGCTCCCACCGTCCGAATGAATTCGTCTTCACCGACGAAATACAACACGCAATAAACACTTACATCGCTTTTATCGAATATTTATATAACTACCAGATGTAGGTCACTATGATATTCAGTGACCTCCTCCTGCCTCCGGAGCTGCTCGCTGCAAAGGTCCACAGGACCATTTGCCTAGTCGCTCACGACCCCCTAGCCGGGGGGTGGCATGTCACTTCCATATCATAGTGACCTACATCTGAAGAACAGATAATTATGAGTACACTTTGGAGTAAAGGAACACAGGCAACAGACCTGGTAGAGGATTTTACAGTAGGAAACGACCGTATACTGGATATGCGTCTGGCAAAGTATGATGTGACAGGATCAAAAGCACACATCAAGATGCTGGAATCGATAGGGCTTCTGGAATCTGACGAACTCGAAATACTTACAGCTGCGTTGGACCAGATTCTCAAGGAGATCGAGAAGGGAGAATTCGTTCTGGAAGATGACGTCGAGGATATCCATTCGCAGGTAGAGCTTCTGCTGACACGTCGTCTCGGAGACCTTGGCAAGAAGATCCACTCCGGACGCTCGCGTAACGACCAGGTTCTTGTCGATGTGAAACTCTTCCTGAAGGACGAGGTTCTCAAGCTGCGCGAAGAAGTCCTTACCTTATTCAGCACACTCCAGAGCCTCAGTGAGAAACATAAGGAGATACTCCTTCCGGGCTACACTCATGGCCAGGTAGCGATGCCTTCGTCATTCGGCCTCTGGTTCGGAGCATATGCCGAGGCTCTTGCAGACGACATGTACATGCTTCGTGGAGCATACAATGTGACCGACCAGAACCCTCTCGGTTCAGCTGCAGGATACGGAAGCTCATTTCCTCTCGACCGTCAGATGACAACAGACCTTCTCGGCTTTGCAAGCCTCGATTACAACGTAGTTGCATCACAGCTCAGCCGCGGCAAGGCCGAAAAGGCCGTCGCGGCTGCTATGGGAGCGGTCGCTCTGACCCTCAACAAATTTGCAGCCGACTGCTGCATGTACATGAGTCCGAACTACGGATTCATCAAGTTCCCGGATGAACTTACAACCGGCTCGAGCATCATGCCGCACAAGAAGAACCCTGACGTTTGGGAGATCATGCGCGGAAACTGCAACCGCATCATGGCCGTCGAAAATGAGATCAACATGCTCTGCAGCAACATGCCGCACGGTTACCACCGCGAATTCCAGCTCCTGAAGGACATCCTCTTCCCTGCCCTGGAGAACATGCACAGATGTCTCCAGATGGCTGACTACATGCTCCAGCACATCATCGTGAAAGAGAATATTCTTGATGCGCCTATCTATGACTACCTCTTCACAGTAGAGGAAGTCAACAGACGTACCCTCGAAGGCATGCCATTCCGCGATGCTTATAAGTCTGTCGGTATAGAAGTCAACGAAGGAAAGTTCAGATATCAGGGAGCGGAGGGAAAGACAAACGGCCAGCTTACGCCGGCCGATCTTAAGCACACATCCATCGGCAGTCTCGGAAACCTCTGTACAGAGCGCATCAAGGCGAAGATGGACGCTGCAGCAAAATTCTAGAATGAAACATCATCCCCGATCTTATCGGGGATTTATTTTACATATTCGCTCGGTGATACTCCGAACTGCTTCTTGAAGCTTGTCGAGAAGTGCGACAGCGTGCTGAAGCCTGTCATGTCAGCGATCTCGGAGATATTGTGTTTCCTCTCCCTGAGAAGCTGTGCAGCACGATTGAGCTTGTATCTCTTGAAGAACGCACTAGGATTCTCTCCGGTAAGTCCCTTCACCTTATAATAGAACTTAGTACGGGAGATATGGAGCATCTCGGTCATACGTGTTATATCCAGCTCTGAATTCGACAGTTCGTTCTCCATCAGCTGGTACAGTTCGTTCATGAAGGCATTGTCCTGAGGCGACAAGGTATTCTCTTCAAGTTCAGTCACGTCTGTCGAATCTACAAGCATGGTTCTGATCTTTTCCCTGTTTCTGAGCTGGGAGTCTATCAATGCCAGAAGATACTCAGGTTCGAAAGGCTTGGTCACATAAGCATCTGCACCACATCCAAGTCCCTCGACCTGATCAGCAACCGTAGACTTGGCTGTCAGGAGTATCACAGGGATATGTGAAAGCTGTATATTTTCCTTTATCTGACGACAAAGTTCATACCCGGTCTTTCCAGGCATCACTACGTCAGAAATGACCACATCAGGAGCTTCTTCCTTCATAAGCACATATGCAGAATCAACATCGAAACGGCTCATCACGTCAAAACGCGGAGAAAGAAGTTCCTTCATATAACGGATGACATCCGCATCATCGTCAACTATCAGAACCTTCTTCCTTTCCTGATCGTCAGAAGAAATCGGAAGTTCGGTATACTTCACGCTGCGGATCTTGAACGGAGTCGTCAGACCTGCGTCTTCTGCCATGCATTTCTCAGCTTCGCCATACGACATATCTGACAATGGAAGAATCAGTGTAAACACAGCACCTGGTCCGGTCGTACGGTTACCGGCTTTCAGATAGCCGTGGTGCATGGTTGCCAAGGTTCTTGCAAAATACAGTCCGATTCCTGTACCCCAGTTATACGATCCTCGCATCTGGTTCTCCAGCTGGTAATAACGCTCGAATATCTTGTCAAGCTGGTCCGCAGGAATACCAGGACCGCTGTCCTTCACGACTATCTTCACCCAACGTGAATCCACATCCTTAGAAGAAAGCTGGAATATATGCAAGGCTTCCTCACGGGAAATCACATCAATACTGAACTCGACCTTGCCGCCCGTCTGGGTGAACTTCATGGCATTGGACAGAAGGTTGAAGCATATCTTGTCAAGCTTGTCGTCGTCAGCCCACATGGTCAGAGAATCCTCGAGGCCGTATGTACGGAAGATCACATTCTTCTCATCCGCAGTAACTCTGAAGATATCGGTCAGATTTCTCAACTGCTCGATGACATCGATTGCCTTGACCTTGAGCTTAAGGGTGTCGTTCTCCAGCTTGTTGAAGTCAAGAAGCTGGTTAACAAGACGAAGCATACGGCGGATGTTTCTCTGTACGATATTCAGCAGCCTCTTGTTTTCAACAGTCATCTCCTCAGACTGCTGGAGCTGGGTCACAGGGCCGGAAATCATGGTCAAAGGTGTACGGAATTCATGCGAGATATTTGCAAAGAAATCCATGTTCATCCTGTTGATCTTCCTTTCGTATTCCTTTTCCTGCTGTTCCCTCAGCTTTTCCTTATTCACGGAATCAAGCTGACGGTGTACCTTAAGTATCAGACTTGCTGCAACTGAGAAAATCAGAGCATACAGCATGAAAGCCCACCAGCTGAACCACAGCGAAGGGCGCACCGTAACGCTGATTGAATTCTCAGCAATGACTATACTCTCATCACTGTTCATGATGCGCACCTTAAATTCGTATTTTCCTGCCGGAATATTCGAATAATATGCTTCACGGTTGTTATGCGCATCAATCCAGTGGCTATCAAAACCGTCAAGCATGTACATGTATTCCACACGTTCATACTCACCGTATTCCAACGCGGCAAAAGAAATACTGAAGCTGTTCTGGTCATGCGCAAGCACAATGTCAGGCCCATAAGTAAGAGCCTTGTCAAGACATTCGTCCATGCCCGGACGCATGAGCCTGTTATGAACCTTAAGATCTTCAAAATACACTTCAATATCGTGGTGGGCAGTCACATCCATCGGATCGAATACAGTAAGGCCATGTGTACCTCCGAAGACAAGAGTTCCGTCGGAAAGACGACATGAAGCCCTGTCATAGAACTGATTGCCTCCGATGCCGTCGCTTGCATACCAGTTTATGAACTTATCTGCCGAACGATCATATTTTCCCAGACCATACTGGGTGCTTATCCATAAGTTGCCATGCCTGTCTTCCTCGATGGAAGCGATATCCAGACAAGGAGCTCCGGAAACACGCATAAGCTGCTGGGTTGAAGGATCAAATCTCATCAATCCGTTAGCCATCGTTCCGATCCATACGATTCCTGTTTCATCCTGATACATACATGACGGGACAAAGACAGAACGTCTGATGCAGTCCTCCCACATGGATTCGGCAATCGTTATCTGTCTGACATGACTTTCCTGTGCATCGATTTCATTGAGACCGTGCTGAAAAGAAGCAGCCAGCAGCTTTCCATCAGACAACGGAAGCACATACGGTGTAAATGTGAACTGTGACGATAAGATCTTCTGAGCATGCATTCCCCCATCCTCAGGATCTATATAATAGACATTCTCGCCCATGGAACCCACCCATACACGTCCTTCATTATCTTGAGACATGGCCAAAGGCATGAATATGGGCCAGAAGCCATTCATCTTGAGCTTCTCTCCGTCGAAACTGCATCTTACAGTACCGATGCCTCCTGTAAGCCAGACATAGTCGTCCTTATCGACGAAGACTGAAGATATATCCCATTTCTCTGCATCCTGAGACGCAAACAGTTCTGCGAGGTCTATCCTTCTGAATATCTGCTTTCTGGAATTATAGAGATACATTCCATCCTTCAATGTGGATATCCACAGGTTGTCATTGCTGTCGCAGTCTACGGACACTACGGATTTCTGTCCGAGACTCAGCTTGAGCCATCCGTCATTATTGAATCGTTCCTCGTAACTGTAAACCACATGATAGCCTTGGTCATATGTTCCTATCCAGAGATTGCTCTTTGAATCAGTGAACATACAGTTGATCTTGACGTCGGGAACATTGAAGGGGAATCCGCTTTCCGACTGATGACGCAATGTTCCGTCTACCTTGTTATATACGAACAGTCCGTCCTTCTCTGTATTGAATATAAGCATGGAATGACCGTGCTGATGGACATTGGTAACCATCGCCCTGGTAAAGATCTTATGAGTCTTGAAAACAGCAGGCAGTTCGACATATGAAGAAAGACCGGTATCATAGACGGCCAGACCGGAATATGAACTCATCCAGATTCTTCCGTCAGGCGTCATGCTTGTATAATTGGAGTAGCTCTGAAGGTTAACGGTTTCCTTAAGCTTCATGTTGCTGTCGTAACGCAATATATGCATCGGACCGACAAGAAGGATGTCATCATCAGATGCGATGTAACATGAACTTACCGGAGGAAGGTCGGTACCTACAAGGCGCTGTATCTCGACAAAGCGTTCGTCCTGCTCATCGTATCGACAAAGGGATATGGAAGTATTGATATAAATGCGGCCGGATTTGTCTTCAAGTATCTGCACTGAATTACGGCTCATGGACTCCATAGGAATGCGCTTGAAGTCATCCCTGTCGGTATAGAGAGCCATACCATTCACTGAAGATACCCATAACCTGTTCTTCGAATCCTTGAAAAGGTACTGGATCTGGTTATCAGGCAGGGAGTTTTCCTCATCTGTACAGAAATGCTGGTGGTATTCATGGACGTTGAATCTGTTAAGACCTCTGAAGGTTCCTATCCAGATATGCCCATGTTCATCCTCAGCAAAGGACGAAACCCTTTGATTGGACAGGTCGTTAGCGATCTGTGGAGTTTCAGGATTAGAATAAAGGCTATCAGTTCCTGAAGCTGAACATGCCATCAGGAAAGCCATACAGAAAAGCAAAATACCTATCTTCTTCATATCAGTACCTTAATACCATAAACTTCAAATATAACCAAAAAAAACGCGCTCTCACAACACTACAAAGGCATTTGAACAAATAGACAAACTTTTGAACAGATAGAAAAGCCCCATTAAACAAAGGAGAAAAGAAAAAAGACGCACCCGAAAGCCAAAAAGATACAATTTGAGGAAATTTGCAATTAATTAATAACACTACGCGTAAATATGAAAGCTCGAACCCTACTTTTCCTTGCAATCTTTTCGTCCGCAACGATCAGTTGTTGCGGAACCGGAAGTTCTCCAAAGCATTCCGGCAAAGCAGGAGAATCAGAACTTCTGACATCCTCTCAGGCGACCGTCGTACAGACAGTCAGCGGCAGGGTAGCAGGCTATATAGACGACGGAATATTCACTTACAAGGGCATTCCATATGCAAAGGCAGAACGCTTCATGCCACCGGTACCGGCTGATCCGTGGGAAGGTGTCAGAAGCAGCCGCGCCTACGGTCCGACCTGCCCGCAGGGCAAGAGGACAGGATGGTACAGCGACGAGCTGGCATTCTCATTCAGCTGGGATGACGGCTTCCCTGACGAAGACTGTCTCAGAGTGAATATCTGGACTCCGGGAATCAACGATGGAAAGAAACGTCCTGTGATGGTATGGCTTCATGGAGGCGGATACTCCAGCGGATCAGGACAGGAACTTCCTTCATATGACGGCCGCAATCTTGCAGCGAAAGGCGACGTTGTTGTAGTGACCCTCAACCACAGGCTCAACGTACTAGGTTTCCTTGATCTTTCTGCCTACGGCGAGAAATACTCAAGATCCGGCAATGCAGGACTTCTTGACCTTGTTGCCGCACTCGACTGGATACAGAAAAACATCACGAAATTTGGGGGAGATGCTTCAAATGTCACGATCTTCGGTCAGTCAGGTGGTGGAGGCAAGGTGTCCACACTGCTTGCAACCCCTGACGCAAAAGGCATGTTCCACAAAGCAATAGTACAGAGCGGAGCGATGCTCCGCACAATGGAAAGCAGATGGTCACGCAGAATCGGAGCAGCAGTGGTTGAAGAACTAGGCATATCCCCTTGCAAAATCGATGAGATAAAGAATGTTCCATATGATAAGCTCCTTGCAGCCGGAGAAAAAGCGATCGCCAGAATCAAGCCTGAAGCTGAGAAGGAAGGATATGCCGCATTCATCTTCGGTTGGGCTCCTACAGTCGATGGTGCCGTTCTTCCGCGCCAGCCTTTCGATCCTCAGGCTCCGGAGCAGTCCAGGGATATCCCGGTAATGATCGGAACCACGATCCACGAATTTTCAGCCAGCACATACGTTCCTGAAATGCGGACCATAAGCCATGAAGAAGCTGAAGGATACCTGAAAAGGACATATGGTAACAGGACAGCGGAATTCGTCGAACTTTTCAAAGACACATACCCCGGCTACGAACCTAAAGACTTAATTGACACAGACTTCATTTTCCGTCCTAACGCTGTGGAACTTGCAAACATAAAGTTCCGCCAGGGCGGTGCTCCTGTCTATACCTATCTGTTTGCATGGGAGTCTCCTGTGATGGACGGCATCCTCAGAAGCACACACTGCATGGAGATTCCGTTCGTTTTCAACAACGCCGATCTTCATGCATCGATGACCGGAGGATCGGAGGAAGCTGTCGCACTTGCAGACATAATGAGTCAGGCATGGATCAATTTTGCGCGTACAGGCGACCCGAACACAGAAGAACTGCCTCAGTGGCCAGCCTACAGCTGCTGCGATGGCGCCACAATGTTCTTCAACAATACATGCGAAGTAAAATACAACCATGACAAAGAACTGATCGGATTCATCCGCCAGTTCCCTACACGCGGATTTTAAATACCAACAACTAATACTAACCATTAACCATCAAAACAATGAGAACCAATTTAACCTTCTCAAGGATGATAGGCACTGCATTGGCAATGTTTCTCATTCTGGCCGGCTCTCTCACAGCATCAGCACAGACGCTGAGAGTGACCGGTAAAGTCATTGATGAACTGAACGCCCCTATGGTAGGCGTCAGCGTCATCGAAAAAGGAACTCAGAACGGCGTCATGACAGACGTTGACGGAAAGTACGAAATTTTCGCCAATCCTGGAGCTGTCCTCGAATTCTCTTACATCGGCTATGTAACAGTCGACAAGAACGCCATCAACGGCACACTCAACATCAATATGGAGCCGGACAACGAGATGCTCGAAGAGACAGTCGTTGTCGGTTACGGTGTCCAGAAGAAGAGCTCGCTCACAGGTTCTGTGAGCCAGGTGAAGTCTCAGGATATTCAGGCCCGTACAATCACAACAGCATCACAGGCTCTCCAGGGTAAGACATCCGGTGTACAGGTGCTCACATCATCAGCTAAGCCAGGCGCTTCTCCATCGATCCGTATCCGCGGTATCGGCTCAAACGGTTCCAGCGATCCTCTCGTAGTTGTTGACGGACGTATCGGCAGCCTTGCAGGTATCGACCCTAACGACATCGAGTCAATGGAGGTCCTCAAGGACGGTGCATCTGCTGCGATCTACGGTGCAGAGGCTGGTAACGGTGTAATCCTTGTGACAACAAAGAAAGGTCAGGGTAACGGTAAGATCACTTATGACTACCAGTACACTTCACAGAGCCTTGCAAGAGTTCCTCAGATGATGAACGCAGAACAGTATATCGACTACTATACAGAAGCTGGTCTGATCTCTCTCGAGAACTTCTACAACAACTGGGATTTCGAGACCAACACAGACTGGACAAAGGTAGGATTCGAGAATTCAGTAATGCAGCGCCACAATGTCACATTCTCAGCAGGTGACATGGGCAAGTCAATCTATGTATCAGGCTCATACCTCAACAATAATGGTATCGTTGCAGGTGACAAGGACTTCTACGAGCGTCTTACAGGTATGATCAACGCAAGCTGGAAGATCAAGCCTTGGCTCGAGATCGGAACAAACAACCAGGTAGAGTACTACAAGTCATCTTCAGTGTCTGAAGGTTCAGAGTACGGCAGCTACCTTCTTGCGGTCCTCAACCTCGACCCTCTTACCAAGCCTCTCTACTCGATTGACAACCTTCCTAAGCATATGGCTGACATCTATTATGGTAATCACGCTCCTATGCTCGGTGACGGAAAGGGTAATGTATACGGTGTATCAAACTTCAACACATCTGAGAACCAGAACCCTATGATCATGCGCGACTCAAGCGACAATGACAGCAGAGGTTACAACATCAATGGTACGACTTACATCAACTTCATGCCTATCAAGGGTCTGACTGTGACTTCACGTCTGGGATACCGTCTCTCAAGCTCAGAATCTTATTCTGTAGGACACGACTACTATGCAAACGCAATGCACCATCAGAACTATCTTTCTGTAAGCGCAAGCACATTTGCAAGCACATACTGGCAGTGGGAGAACTTCCTTAACTATAACAAGAGCATCAAGGGCCACGACTTCGGCATCATGCTCGGTACAAGCTTCACTGAAAGCCGCAGCTTCGGAGTAAGCGGAAGCAAGCATGGTAGTGACGATGACCTTGGATTCAAGAAGGACGACCCTCTCTTCTGGTATTTTGCATATGCAACACCTAACGCAGAAGATGACGTAAACGGCGGTGAGGCTTCTTACTCAAGAAAGAACTCATACTTCGGACGTTTCAACTATGAGTACAAGGGCACATACCTCCTCCAGGCTTCTCTCCGCGCTGACGCAGCTGACAGCAGCGTCCTCCCTGTAGAGACAAGATGGGGTTACTTCCCAGCAGTTTCAGGAGGTTGGATAATCTCTAACGAGCAGTTCATGCAGGATACCAAGTCATGGCTCTCACACTTGAAGTTCCGTGCATCATGGGGTCAGAACGGTTCGCTTTCAAGCCTCGGCGGATACAGATATGCAACTGTAATCGGAGGTTCAGGTTCTTATCCTACAGGTAACGGTACAGAGTACATCGACGGATACGCACCTTCAGCAACAGGTAACAAGGAGCTCAAATGGGAAACCTCAGAGCAGACCAACATCGGTGTTGACACAAGATTCTTCAACAACCGTCTCTCATTCAGTGCTGACTGGTTCAAGAAGGATACAAAGGACCTCATCGTCTCAGGTATCACTCCTTCGACAGTTGTAGGTAACACTGCTTCTCCAGTAAACGCAGGTAACATCAGCAACACCGGTCTCGAGTTCGAACTCGGATGGCAGGACAACATCGGCGACTTCAGCTACGGAGTACGTGGTAACCTTTCTACACTCAAGAACAAGGTAACTTACATCCACGAGACACTCGACGCCATCGACGGCCAGACATTCCACACTTACGGAGCGATCACACGCTTCGAGGTAGGCAAGCCGGCATGGTACTTCTATGGTTATGAATTTGACGGTCTCAATCCTGAGACAGGTAACCCTACATTCAAGGACCTTGATGGAGACAATGCAATCACTGACGCTGACAAGACTATGATCGGTAAGGGTATGGCAGACGTGACATACGGTATCACCCTTACAGCAGCATGGAAGGGCTTCGATGTCATCGTATTCGGTACAGGTGCATACGGCGGACAGATCTACAGCTGCCTCAACCGCTCCGACTACACACTCAACAAGCTCACATACTTCACACAGGACAGATGGAACAAGGCAACCAATCCAAACGGAAAGATGCCTAGAGCTGGTGCATCAGATATGGATAAATACTACCTCTCTACTGCATCCATCTTCGACGGTTCATACTTCAAGATCAAGCAGATACAGCTTGGTTATACATTCCCGCAGAAGTGGATGAAGACAGTGAAGGTTCAGAACTTCCGCGTTTATGCATCTCTCGACGACTTCTTTACATTCTCTGACTACCCAGGATTCGACCCTGAAGTTACAAGCATGGGAGTTGACAAGGGTAGCTTCCCTACTTCAAAGAAGGTTGTTGCCGGTGTAAGCATTACATTCTAACCATATATAATAACGAGAAAATGAAAACAAGATATATAATTTTGGCCTTGGCTGCAGCAGTTGCTGCACTGAGTTCGTGCAACAGCCTGCTGGACATTCCTCAGCACGGTGTGCAGAACTATGAGACCTACTACCAGACAGATGAAGAGGCAGAGGCTGCCATCATCTCCTGCTATATCCAGGTTAAGAATAACGAGATGAACTATGTTCTCGGAAAGAACATGCTTACTGACGACTTCTGGGCTGGCGGTGGCGGACGTAACGACAACGCAGACCTTGAAGGACTTAACGAGTTCACATTCGGAACAGACCAGGGATACCTCGAAGGTATGTTCACCAGCTACTACGGAATCATCTACAAGGCTAACGTAGTTCTCGGACACGTTCCTGACGAGACTGAGATCCAGAAGCGTGCAAGAGCAGAGGCTAAGGTTTTCCGCGCATGGTCATACTTCGAGCTCATCTCAATGTGGGGTAACCCACCACTCGTGGATCACGAACTCGAACCATCTGAATATCAGAAGCCTAACGGTACAACTGAAGAGCTTTGGGCTCTCGTTGAGCAGGATCTCGAAGAAGCTATCAATTCAGGACTCCTCACAGAAAAGAAGAATGCTGACGACAAGACATGGAGAGTTACAAAGCAGTTCGCTCAGGCTCTTCTCGGAAAGGCATATCTGTGGCAGGGCAAGAATGGAGACGCTGCCGACATATTCGATGAAATCATTGAAAGCGATCTCTACAGACTTTATGACAACTATGAGAACGTAATCGCATTCACTGCAAAACAGAACTGCGAGAGCATCTTCGAGAGCATCAAGATCAGCGACCCTAACAACGTATGGAACAACTTTACAATGCTCCACCTCATGATCCACTACCGTACTGACTGTCTCGTTGACAACTGCTGTACAAACGCTGGTCTTGCAGGTCTCGGATGGGGCTTCCTCAATCCACAGCAGAACCTCTACGACGACTTCGTAACTGTTGAAGGTGAGAACGGATACCGCCTTAACGCCACAATGAAGACTTTCGATCAGATGAAGGCTATGGGCGTACAGATCAAAGAGGGTAAGACACTCATCAACGAAGGATATTTCATGTGGAAGTGGAGAGTGACTACAGAGCAGGTTCCTGCTGCCGGTTCAAACTTCGTAGACGACAGCAACAGACAGTGGATGCGTTTTGCTGAAGTCCTCCTCCTTGCTGCTGAAGCACATGCTGAAAACGGCAACGGCACAAAGGCTGCTGAATATATGAACATGATCCGTACAAGAGCACAGGCTCCTACAAAGAGCAGCTATACAATCGACGAGATCCGCAGAGAGAAGAGAATCGAGCTTTGTGGCGAAGGAACACGTTTCCAGGACCTCCTCCGTTGGGGTATTGCTGAGGAAAGAATGAAGAATCAGGGAAGCTACTGCCCTATCCTCAACCATAACGGACAGATTGAGAAGAAGGTTTACAACAATGACCCTTCAAGATACGGATTCAAGTCAAAGCATAATCTTCTCCCATATCCAGGTACTGAGATCCGCCTCAATCCTAACATCAAGCAGAATCCAGGTTGGTAATTAACTCTGAAAAAATCATGAAACTATTATATAAGATATTGACTGTAGCGGCTGGTATTCTGGCCCTCAGTTCCTGCGTAGAGGATGCAATCAAGCCTCTGACAGGTAAATATGAAACACCTGTGACTTATGAGATGAATACTCTCGTGTCACAGTCAGTTGAGAAGGGTGACAAAACACGCACATTTACCGTAGAAGTGAGCGGTTCGAACGCCAATCTCGTCATGAAGCTCGTCGGTGACAAGTATTTCATTGAAGACGGAAGCTATACTCCATCTCCTGCAGATAAGGCGAAGAAGAATATGTATATCGTTGGTAACGGCGGTACAACATTCAATAATATTCCTGTTGAAAGCGGCTCAATCAAGATCGTTCAGGGAGAGGGTACATATTCATTCAGCGGTATCCTTTGGCTAGCTGACGAGTCTATAATCGAGGTCAAGAGTACTGTCAACCTCGTTTACGAGGCTGATCCGGAGCCAGTTGTAATGAAAAAGGCTGTATCTACAAGAAACAACGTAAAAGATGGCGGCAAGACTGTTACTATTAACCTTGCTACTGCTGATGTAAAGAAATTCGAATTTGATTGGACGACATGGTCAGGATTCATCGGAGAAGGTACTGGTCAGGTATTCAGCCTCGATCTTTACAGCACAGATGGTTATATGCATGAAGGTACATATACAGCCGGTGACAGTAATAATTTGGCAGAAGGTCAGTTTGGTACAACATACTCACTCTTTGGTATGGTGCCAAATCACGGAACATGCCTTTGGGAAGTAGACAACGGCGTTTTAACTCCTACTGCGATCACTGCCGGAACAGTTACTGTTACTAGAAAGGGCAACAAGTGGGTCATCGAGTACATCTACGGCGAAGGCAAGGACATGGTATGGGTTAAGTTCGAGGGCGCTATCGACGCACTTACTGACCCTGCACTCCTTGGAGGCGGTCCTGTTGATGACACTGAGTATGAAGAACTCACAATTCTTGCTTCTGCTCAGAGCAATGTTGCAAATGGTGTAAAATCATTGACAGTAACAATGGCATCTGATGGTTGGTCAGTTTCATACGAACCTCCTACATATCAGCCGGTTTAC
>JAFYUS010000019.1 GCA_017549505.1 Bacteroidales bacterium
ATAGGTTCTGGTGTGGTCGAGTTTGTTTGCTACATCTTCTACACTCAATGAAAGGAGAAGATCCTTTTTCTTGGTAATGTACCAGTCAGCTGAGAAGTCAAGCCACCAGTATGGTTTCTCTATGTATTGTGCAGTCTTCTTTTTCGGATATACTGCAAACTGGCTGCTGAGGGAGAATCTCTCGGTTATGTCGTACTGAACGAATCCGGTGATCTTTGTGGTCCAGAATCCTTTGCCGTCATACGGAAGTTCATATCCGTTTCTCGGATTGACGAACTGTGACCAGTTCACATCGATCTCGATATTTCCATAGAGTTTCCTCTTGAATGCCGCGAACGGTATGGTGAATTCTACAAAGTACATGTTCCTGTCTGCGTGGTTGAGATATGTATATGAGGTCAGTCCGTTGTCATCTTTCTGCAATATGCTTGTATATAGGTCATTGTTTCTCTGATAGCCTATCGAGAAGCGTGCATACGTCCAGTAATATCCTACATACTTTACTGAATATGCTCTTGTCGGATTCAGCAATGGGTTTCCTACTGAATATGAGTTTTCGGTGTCATATCTCATTCCAGGATAAAGGCAATCGTAATCGGGACGGCTTATTGCTGATATGAAATACAATGTCTGCCTGATGTCTCGTGCCGTGTGGGTGAAGTTCAGGGATGGAAAGAGATTGAAGTACGAGTTCTTGCCGTCCAGATCTGCAGTGGCGTTATGAGTACGGTAATCTGTGTATTCTCCTCTGACACCTGCGTTCATCAGGAAACGGCTTCCCAATTTCTGACTGACATCCGCATAAGCGGCATATAGGTTCTCACGTGCCTGGAATCTGCTTTGCGATTCAATCCAGGATGGGATATCGCCCGAATATGCTACATCATTCTTAAGGTTCCCGATATCGGCTCTCAATCCAGCTGCAACAGTTGTCCTGTCGAATTTCTTCGTTATATCCGAACGGAAGATGTGCTGGGTTCCTTCGGTATTGACAAGTGCTGCCATAGACCTTTCTGCAGGAGCTGTGAAGTCATATGAGTTGTCACTGTCAGTGCCTCCGTATATGAGTCCGTAACTTACCTTGAGATTAAGATCGTCCTTGAACTTTGCGTTATATTCCAAGGTCCCTGAGAGGAGGTCGTCGTCTGTCCTTCCCTTATTGGATGATGTCGTTGCATCCGGACTGTATGAATAGAGGGAGTTGTCCGATACATCAGAACGGCCTTTCTCCTTGTATGCATACAGATTGAAGTTGAGAGACTGATTCGGCTCGAAAGACCATTCGACATTTGCCATTCCTGAGAATGTATTGCTTCTGCCGTATGACTCGCGATTCTCCACAAGGCTGCTCATGCTGTCATACAGGGTGCTGTCCTTCTGCACGTATTCCGTCACTCCATTGGCGTACTCCAGCATTCCGTATATGTTCACATTTCCTCTTCTGGCCATGAGATAGGTACTTGCTCCGCCATCCCAGTTGTTGTGACGGTCTGCAGTTCCTGCTCCGCTGACAGACATATTCCAGCCGTCATCCTTTCTTTTGGTCGTAACGATATTGATGACTGCTCCTGTGGATGCCTGATAGCCTGAATCTATATATGAGTTAAGTTCTATGCTCTCAATGCTTTCTACAGGCATTGTCTTAAGCAGGCTGACGGCTTGTGATCCTGAGAGTTTCTGAGGACGGCCGTCAATATAAAGCACAGCGCTCTGACCGTTTAATGTGAGTCCCTGCTTCTGGCTGGCCGTAACTCCTGGCAGTCTGTCAAGGATATTTGTGATGTCTGCACCGGTATTGCCTTCGATCTTGCTTACGTTGAATCTGAGGTTTCCGTCGTCTGTCATTGATGTCAGGGTAACGCCTGTAACGACAACCGCATCCAAGGTAAGGGTGTCGGCAAGAGTGTAGTTCTCCTGTGCTGCTGTCCTTAGCATAGCCGCGGACAGCAGTAATAATGTCAATATGTAGCGCATTAAAGAAAATGTTAGTACCTGAGGTACTTCTTGATCTGCCTCATTGATTCCTCAAACATTGCGTCGTCTGAATACCGTCTGTCAATAATTGTGTTATACCTCGCCTTGAGTTCCTTTTCTGTTGGTACAGGATTATCATAGACTTCAGCCTCTAATCTGTATCGTGTGATCAGTTCTTTCGCAAATCTCCTGTTTACAAAATTCTTGAAGTTGCAGATAATCCTATAATCGGGGAAATATCCATAATACACCATTCCTGTAAACCAATCTTCATAATTTCCGCAATCCGGTAATGGTATCATATCGAATCTGGTCTGACCAAATGGAGAGCCTGCAAGATCGAAACCGACATTCTCTTTGCCTGCGTTCATAAATGACGCATCCCACCGTCCTTGAGCAATTGCAGTTAATGACATATCATAAGAAAGAGACGTACCACTTATCATTACATTGGCTACTTTGCCCGGGAATGACTCAGCGATATATCGTCCGGCATTTGCACTCTTACCTATGTCTTTAACAAATGCATGCCGGAAGTTCAAGATGACCAGAGCCTTTTCTGTGCTGGACACATTATATGCACGCAAGAAATTGTCTGCAAGAATACTGTCTC